>NZ_CP045915.1:4134089-4452096 GCF_009650095.1 Gracilibacillus salitolerans
GAGGTCATTTCTATTAAAATAGCATTCTTTTGGAATGTATCTATGACATCTTCTGAGAGTAGTACTTCATTCATTTCTTTGTCTGTTGGAAGAATCGAAATAACCACGTCGCTATTCCTTATAACTTCTTCTACACTAGAACAAACCTGTGCACCTTGAGTTTCTAGTACTCTGATAGGATCTGGATTCCTATGTTGCATAGCATTTAGTTCAAATCCTTGTTTTAGTACATTCTGCGCCATCGGTAATCCCATTGCTCCTAAACCTATAAATCCTACTTTTTTCATGATTATTACCCCCACATTCAAAACAATTTACACTTAATAGTGCGTGTTCAAAAAGTTGCCCAATGAGAAGCAAGAAGGTCGAGGCGGCGAAGTTTCGAGTAGCGGAACGTATGCATTTAGATACGTGAGCAACGGAGAAACAAGCCAACAAAGAGATTCGCCGCTTATCATTTGGTGACTTTTTTGAACAACCTCTAATTGATGATTACTGAACGGTATCGTCTAAATCCCAACCCAATTTTTCATATAATCTTTTTCGTCCTGCTTTATCGCCTGTTAACTCTTGGTGTGCATATTTGGCTACATCCTTGGCGTACTTACTTGGTACCACTACTACTCCGTCGCCATCCGCTACCACTACATCATTGGGATAAATGGCTACTCCTCCGATCGCAACTGGAATATCCTTCTCATAATACCGGATTCTCGCTTGGTCCATCCCTTGTGAGACAAACTTAGACCATACGGGAATCTTCTGCATAATCACTTCGTCTGTGTCGCGAATACCTCCTCCATTAGTTAGGTATCCTCTCACTCCTTTATGCAGGTGATCTAAGGTATTATTTGAGCCTAATATCCCTACATCTACACCTGCTACATCCATGACAATAAAATCCCCTTCTTCAATGTCATTCGCCCATTCATCTGTACAAACTTCCCCGTAATACCACTTCACCCACTTCGTATATTCGTCCCCAGTTACATTAGGAACAGGTCCTTCAAAAGGTACATATCGCGCTGTCCTTGCAATACCTACTACTTTCGTCCGAAATAACGGGCGAATACTATGATCCACGGTGCCATAGCCGTGTAGACCTACCCAGTCCATCCCGTCACGTACATCTGTCACTCGTAAATCTTTGTACAATTCCAATATTTCTTCTCGGTTAAATTCACTCATCTTTTATCCGCTCCTTTTATATTAGTGGTACTAAATCGTTTTCCAAAAACCTGCTCTTAATAAGACTCTATATATTAAATCACTCTCTCTGTTTTAGAAGAGAGCAATATTGAAACTTCATCTCCCAAACTGTTCTTGGAAATCGTTACACTAACAAACACTATAAATCCTAGACAACTCTATATATAGGAGGATTATTCTGCAATACTCTTAAAAGATTTTCCGCTGCGACTTCCTCCATTTTCAAGCGTGTATCTATACTTGCACTGCCTATATGCGGTAAACTGATCACATTAGGTAACGAAACAAATCGATTTGACTTGTTTATTGGCTCTTCTTCAAAAACATCCAGACCAGCTGCCCCTATTTGTTGATTTGTTAACGCCATATAAAGAGCATCTTCGTCTACAATTCCACCTCTTGATGTATTAACTAAAATCGAGGTATCTTTCATTAAACGAAATTCTCTTTCTGAAATCAGGTTTTTCGTTTCTTCACTATACGGAACCATCACACAGATAAAATCTGAAGTTTTCAGTAATTCTTCAAACTCTACATATTGAACATCTAGTTCTCTTTCCTGTTCTAGAGACCGATTGCGATTATGGTAAATGATGTTCATATTAAACCCTTTTGCTCTTCTAGCTAAAGCAGATCCAATTCGGCCCATTCCGATAATTCCTAATGTTGCTCCATGTACATCTCTTCCTGTTAATTGCATTGGTGACCAAGTTACCCATTGATTACTCTTTATATAATCAACAGCTTCGACAATACGGCGCGCAGTGGCCATTAACAAAGCAAAAGTTAAATCAGCAGTCGTTTCTGTCAATATTTCAGGGGTGTTGGTGACAATAATGTTATGTTTCTTAGCCTCTTCAATATCTATATTGTTAAAGCCAACAGCCATATTACTAATCACCTTTAGATCAGGTGCCGACTCTATTACTTCTTTATCAATGGTTTCGGTGAGTAAACAATAAAGGCCTTCTACCTTTCTCACTTCTTCGATTAATACCTCTTTGGGAACAGGTACATCTTCTTTCTCCCACATCGTAACTTCACAGTAATTTTCTAACTTTTCTTTGACGCTATCTTCGATTTTTCTCGTCACATAAATTTTCGGTTTCATGCAGAGCTCCCCCTTTTCTTAACGTGCATAATGATAGGGTTTAATACTCAACATATACGGTTTTTAATTCTGTGAAAAATTCGATATTGGAACTCCCAATAGAGAATGCACCAAACCCTGAACTTTTTGTACCACCAAATGGTAAGTGTGCTGCACTTGCCGTTCCGTGATTGATATGAACCATTCCTGCTTCGATTTTTTCTGCGCACTGATGGGCAACAGAAAGATCACTCGTGAATACAGATGCTGCCAACCCGTACTCTACATCATTTGCAACAGATAACGCTTCTTCAATACTGGCTACCTCTGTGATGGTAATGACAGGACCAAATATTTCTTCTTTCGCTATTCTCATAGAGGGTTTTACATGATCCAGTAGTGCTGGCTTCATGTAAGCACCATGATTATACTGATCATCATCTAATAACTCTCCTCCATAAAGAAGGTTTGCTCCTTCTTGCACACCTATTTCGATATAGTTTTGAACACTGTCCAAATGTCCCTTATTTACGAGTGGACCCATATTGGCATCGTCGTCCCAAGCAGGGCCAATTTTTATCTTTTCTAATTCATTGATTAACGCTTTAACTAGCTCCTCTTTTTTATCTCTTAATACAATCACTCTGCTGATCGACGTGCAACGTTGCCCACTACAAGTGCAAGCTGCACTGATAATTTGATTGGCTACTTGGTTTACGTTGGCATAGTCTAGGACAACAGCAGGGTTTTTCCCGCCTAATTCTAGTTGTGTCTTGGCAAATCTTTTAGAAGCTATTTCATTAATTCGTAGTCCTAAATCAGTAGAACCAGTAAAACTAATCCCTTTTACATCCGGATGAGCGACGAGTGAATCGCCAACAGTTGACCCACTGCCAACAATTAGATTGACCACACCATCTGGTACACCTCCTTCCGTAAGTAACTCCATGATTCTAGCAGAAGTCCATGGCGTAGCTGTTGCAGGCTTATAAACAACGGTACATCCATATGCTAATGCAGGTGCTATCTTTCTTATTGGGGTAACCATCGGGAAATTCCAAGGGGCGATCTCCGCGATCACACCAATAGGTTTTCTTGCAGTAGAATTCCAGACATTTTTTCTTTCTGCAGGGAGAGTCTTTCCTTCGATTCGAAATGCTTCTCCTGCACAAAAGCGCGTTTCTTTGGCAGCACGCAATACTTCCCCCATCGATTCCTTAAATACTTTCCCTTGCTCTGCCGATACTATAAAAGCAAGTTCTTCGATATTTTCTTCTAATAAGTCAGCTACTTTATATAAAATAGCACCACGTTCCGGACCTGGTAATACGGACCATGTTTCAAATGCGTCCTTTGCTGCTAATACCGCTTGTTCCACGTCTTCAGGAGTTGATTTAGGGAAATGAGCTAAAGCTTGTTTATGATTGGCAGCATTATAAATGGTATAGGTTTTGTCACTTACACTGTTTACCCACTGTCCATTAATATAATTTCCGTACGAATGAGGTTGGTGATTTTCGAGAAACTGTAACATTTTTTCTCCATTATTCATGACACTTTTCACTCCTTACTTAATCCATCACGGCTCTACAAATATCCTTAAAGTCTTCTATAGTTGGTTTAACAGGGTTGATCGCAGTATTGCCGGATAACATAGCTTCTTTCGCCACTTCTTCGAGATCTTCTTCTGTTACGTTAAAGTCAGCCAAATTTTGTTTTATCCCAATATCTTCATTGAATTTCCTGATAGCAGCTACTGCTTTTTCAGCAGCTTCCAAGTCAGACAGTCCATCTACTTTCTCTCCGAATATTTTCGCAATTTCAATGAATTTTTGAGTATTACCAATCAAGTTAAACTGCATCACTTCCGGTAACAATATCGCATTTACTACTCCATGCGGAATATTGAATTTAGCACCAAGCGGAATAGCTAAAGAGTGTGCTAAACCTAGCCGCGTTGTATTAAATGCCATAGCCGCCATTGTACTGGCCAATAACATGTCTTTTCTCGCCTGCAAGTTTTCACCTTGCACAACAGCCAGCCTTAAACTTCTGGAAATCAGTTTCATAGCTTCTATTGATAAGGCTTCTGATATTGGTTGCGTTTCTTTATTGACGAAAGATTCTAACGCATGTGTTAGTGCATCCATACCTGTTGCAGCTGTAATATGAGGAGGTAACGTAATGGTTAGTGCTGGATCAACTAGTGCAATAGTGGGACAATTAAACATACTGCCAACACTTAATTTTGCTTTTGCCTTCTTATCTGATAAAACCGAAAATCTCGTAATCTCACTACCAGTTCCTGCAGTGGTTGGAATCGCTATAACTGGTTTCGCTTGTGAAGGTACTTTATCCAAACCAACATAATCGCGAATATCTCCGCCATTTCCAAGTAAAAGTCCCACCGATTTAGCCACATCAAGTGAGCTTCCACCGCCTACTCCTATCACTACATCGCATTGATTTTCTTCTGCCAGCTGATAAGCTTGATCTACAGATTCTATCGTTGCTTCTGTTCCAATATCACTAAATGTGTGATATAGTACCTCTGCCTTCTTTAGCGGCATCTCGATCTTTTCGATAATGCCTGCTTTTAATACACCTGGATCGCCTACAATAAGCACTTTATTGCCATTTACCTCATCCACATATTTGGCTAGATTATCAATCTTACCAACGCCGAATTCGATCTTAGTAGGCATTTCATAACGAAATTCTTCACTGACAAGCATTGCTACACACCTTCACTTTCTTTACAAACTTTTTTCATTAGGGCATCTTTTAGCGATAAGCCATATTTCAAGCCTATTTCTGTCAATTCATTTTCCACTTTTAATGGTAAAATGATGCCATTCTTTTTCCTTTGTTCTGAGATTCTACTTTCAATCTCTCCAGGAATTAAGATTTCGTCGACATCTTCTCCCCTTGGCTCTCCTTTAACATCACTGATATATAAATCCATTCTATTTTTGAATTCTTGAATATCGATAAACTTATTAATGTCAAACGTTATAAAAAAGTGGCCTACGTTCTGGGGCTTCTCCCAATCTTCATACATATTATGAACATACTTACCGAAGCCAGCGCCAGTCAGTACACCTGATAAGATGTCGATAAACATGGAGATGCCATAACCTTTTGTCCCGCCTAATGGTAAAACAGAACCTTCTAGTGCTTCCTCTGCATTTGTGGTTGGCTTTCCATTTTTATCAATCGCCCATCCTTGAGGAATGCTTTCCCCCTTTTGTGCGGCAACGATAATTTTCCCTCTTGCCACAACACTTGTAGCCATATCTAATAGGAATGGCTGATATGCACCGCAGGGAATGCCAACAGCTAACGGATTCGTCCCGATAAAAGGTCGCACACCTCCCGTTGGCGGCATGGTCTGCGATGCATTTGACATAATGATTGTTCCTAAATCTTGCTTTAAGGCTTCTAAAGCATAATAAGCTCCTGTTCCAAAATGATTAGAGTTTTTTACTCCTACCATTCCAACGCCAGTTGTTTTTGCCTTTTCCATAGCTAACTTAAGTGCCTTATCTCCTACTACAGCCCCAAAATGATTGCCTCCATCGATTAAAGCGGTAGATTCATTTTCCTTTTCGATATGAATATCTGCAGCAGGGTTAATCATTTTTTGTTCTACTCTTTTCAAATAAATAGCTGTTCGAACTACACCGTGAGAATCTACACCACGCAAATCAGCTTGAACTAGCGATGCAGCTACAATATCTGCTTGTTCCTTCATAACTCCTGCTTTGACAAATACAGTGGAGCAAAAATCTTGCAACTTTTTGTAGCTATATTTATTGGAGGAGGTCATCTCCATTCACACCCTTTATTTTTCAAAGCTGCATCTACCCAAGTTCGATCTACACGGTCATTTTCTATAGCTTGAAATGTTTCTAATTCTTTTTTTTCTTGTATTTTAACTTGTTCTAGTACGTCTTCCGTTAATGCTTGCGGAATGGAAACAACTCCATCTTCATCACCTAATATCAAATCACCCGAATGGATCACCATGCCATCTATCGATACAGGGACATTTATTTCTCCAGGTCCATCTTTGTATGGCCCTCTATGTGTCACACCTTTGGCATAAACCGGGAAATCGCCATTCAGAAATGCTGCTGAGTCTCGAATTGCTCCATTTATAACAAAACCTTTAATCTCTTTTTTCTTCGATAATTCCAACATTATTTCTCCAACAATCGCATTTGTTGTATCACCACCAGCATCCACAACTAACACATCACCAGGTTCAGCTATATCAATTGCTTTGTGAACCATTAAATTATCTCCTGGTCTTGTTTTTACTGTTAGTGCTGCCCCTAGGAGCTTTCCACTTTTGTAAAAAGGCTTCAGTACTGGTCCACCAGCAAACATCCTATTCATGTTATCGCTCACATGTGGTGTAACTACATTTTCAAACTTTTTGATCACTGTTGGACTAACCTTTGATTCTCTTTTTAAAATTCTAAATCCTAAATTCTCCAACCTTCCTTCACCTCTTTTGTCTGCTACAGTTTAAAAGGAAACGAATTGCGGATTACTTAACAGTATCATCCAACTCCCAACCCAATTTTTCATATAATCTTTTTCGTCCTGCTTTATCGCCTGTTAACTCTTGGTGTGCATATTTCGCAACATCCTTGGCGTACTTACTTGGTACAACTACCACTCCGTCGCCATCCGCTACCACTACATCATTGGGATAGATGGCTACCCCTCCGATCGCAACTGGAATATCCTTCTCATAATATCGAATTCTCGCTTGATCCATCCCCTGTGAGACAAACTTTGACCATACTGGAATCTTTTGCATGATCACTTCGTCTGTGTCGCGAATACCTCCACCATTAGTTAGGTATCCTCTTACTCCTTTATGCAGGTGATCTAAGGTATTATTTGAGCCTAATATCCCTACATCTACACCTGCTACATCCATGACAATAAAATCCCCTTCTTCAATGTCATTCGCCCATTCATCTGTACAAACTTCCCCGTAATACCACTTCACCCACTTCGTATATTCGTCCCCAGTTACATTAGGAACAGGTCCTTCAAAAGGTACATACCGCGCTGTCCTTGCAATACCTACTACTTTCGTCCGAAATAACGGGCGAATACTATGATCCACGGTGCCATAGCCGTGTAGACCTACCCAGTCCATCCCGTCACGCACATCTGTCACTCGTAAATCTTTGTACAATTCCAATATTTCTTCTCGGTTAAATTCACTCATCTTATAATCTCTCCTTTGTTAAGTAATGAAACGATTTCCAAAAACTCATATATTTTAAAATATAAAGAAGCTTACCTCTTCATTTTGAATATATCCGAGCAAGTATTATGATCATTTCCCAACTACCAAACCTTGATATATAAGGGATATACTTGAATTATTCAATATCTACAACTGGAAAATGAGAAGCAAGCATTTCTGCGTTGTTTAGTTTTTTCGTTTGTATTTTTTGGAAATCGATTTCTAAACAGTGATAAAAAAACAACCAAAATTTTTAATGGTTATATTTCCATTTATATTGATCAATTTTTGATTAATTCCACTTTTCTATAAATTTTATAAAAACTACTGAAAGTGACAAAGGCAATAGAAGATACTAAAAAAAACAGGAGCAAGTATGGTGCATATCGAAAGCTTATATACATAATAGATAGGTTAAAGACACCTATAGATACAGTTAAAAATGGATTGGTTAGGACCATAATGATAGAGTTTTTCAGCAATTTTTTTATGGTTAATTCGTAATGAACAAGTGAGCAAATAAAAAAGAGTGTGATCATCAGAAATATGACTCCAAGGATGATAAGAAACAGTGCTAAAGAGGCGCTAATCTTTGTGGTGAGATAGTAGTAATCAGCTGCGTATATAATCCAAAAGAATTCGATGATAAACCCAGCCACTATGCTGGCTTTATAATTTTCCTTATAGTATTTTAAATAAGATTTGAACACAGGAATAGTGATATCATCCCTTGCCCACTTTCTTACTACAGCAAATAAAGCACTAGTAGCGGGAAAGGTAATAAAAGGTGCAATAAGAAGCAATAAAACGATGATACTAGTAACCTCTTGTCTATTATTTGCAAAGGTTACATTAACACTGAACAAGATCACAGGTAAATTGAAAAGTAGCCAAATAATATTGGCGAAAAACAATCTAGCAATCCATTCTGTGATCAACTGAATTGCCTTTGTAAATCCCATGCCCATCTAGGTATTCCTCCTATCATTTTTTGTTAACTACTACAGTAAAATATCATTCAAGGTAGTATTAAATAACATATGATTCTATTAAGATTTTATTCGTCAATCATTGGTTATCCCCCTTATTGGCAGGCTACACTTCTCCTCATCGAATATCTCTTATTTTTATTACGCAACTACACAATTGTTTTTGTTGACAAGCAACCTAATGGTTGCATATAATAGATACATGAATTGGGACAAAGATACTATATTCAAAGCACTTGCCGACTCTACTCGGCGGCTTATATTAGACGAACTATCCGAACGCAACGAGCTAACATTGTATGAACTTACGGCACGTCTTATTATGAAGCACGACCTTACTATTTCGCGACAGGCGATAGCTAAACATCTTTCTGTATTGGAAGATGCAGGGCTTGTAAAATCAAAACGAAAGGGTAAATATCGAGTACTTATGTTCAATAACGATCCACTTAAAAACTTGCTGAAAGGATGGGTAGAGTAATTTTATAAAAAACTTTTGACGAATATATGGTTTTTCTGCTTGAAGCCAGATTGTAGCAGAGCACCATACGTCGCAAATATTAGAGGAGGCAAAATCATTATGAAAATCATTGTTACCAGTATATTCGTTCAAGATCAAGACAAGGCTTTGGAATTTTATACAGAAATTCTGGGATTTGTAAAAAAGCATGACGTTCCCTCGGGGGAATTTAGGTGGATAACGCTTGTTTCTCCCGATGATCAAGACGGTACTGAGCTTTTGCTCGAACCCAATGCTCATCCAGCCGCCAAAGAGTATCAAAAGAAGTTATTTGCCGATGGCATCCCAGTAACAATGTTTGGCGTTGCAGATATTCGAAAAGAGTACGAGCGATTAATGGAAAAAGGCGTGACGTTTACTATGAAACCGACAAAAATGGGCGAAGTCACAATAGCTGTCTTCGACGATACATGCGGCAACCTTATTCAAATAATGCAGAGTTAACTTCTTTACGTTAACCCTGTCCTAAATTTAGGACAGGGTTATACATTATATATAAATAACATAATTGTCATACTACAATCGAAATGTACATTTTATGAATAAGATCACTTAAACGATCGGTGCGTTCATTCAAGAAGGACTAATTTTTTCTTTTAATAATTTTGTAGTTCTGCTTTTCAAGAATTTCAAAAATAATACAATCTGTAATTCCCAAAAAACATGAAAGTTTTATAACTTACTCTAGTAAAGGGCACGCTTGTGAAGCAAACATAGTTAGAAGATGATCAAACAAGCTACAACACCCCTGACCACTAAAAAAGCAGCCAGGAGCATAAGTTAGATATTACATGTATTCATGTTGTTTAAGAGTATGACGGATTTTCTTTTGTGCTAGTTTTCCTCCATACTAAAAAACCCGACTGCTTTTAAACAGCCGAGTATGATAATCCCGTTCAAAATCTATTAATATCCTCTTAACTATCTTTCTTTAACCAGATTTCTCTATTTTTCGTTCCATGTTGTTCAAAGATTATAAACTGATTTTCACCTTTTTTTAATAAAGGTCCAGGGAGATATAATGATTTCTGTGGACCAACTTCCCAATAGCGGCCTAAATTAAATCCATTTACGAATACTACACCTTTTATCCATCCATTAAGATGAATTATTGTATCGGCAGGTTCTTCAATAGTAATATGACCTTGATAAAAAGCAGGTGTACTCTGTGGAGACGCTTCATCTGGTTTAATGTCCATAAAATCCAATCGTGATAAATCATCCATTTTCAGCCGATAAATGTTCCAATCATACAAAAACTGATTCTCAAATCGAACACCTTCTGTAATTCCTTTTCTATCCTTTAGTAAAGGTCCATAGTTGATCCTGCCCATATTTTCAACCAGAATCGAAAGCTTTACTCCATTTTCTGGAATAGATAATTCAATATACTTATTGTCACTCCATCGCTCAATTGTACCGATATACTTCTCATCCACATAAACTAAAGCTCGATCATGTACATCTTGTAAAAATAATTTACCATTATCTCTTGGTCCTGCAATTTTAGTTTCATATAAAATAAATCCGTAATCCTGCCCCATTTTCTCCATGTTTTTTATATCATATGAATGATTACGCTCACTCAATTTATCAAGTGAATCCAGCAAATTAGTACGTTGTTTTAATTGTACTGAACCAAATGCTTTTCTCTCCATTTGTTCAGGTAATTCTTCTGGCACCTTTCCAAAGTGAGTCTGAATTACATCTCTAATGAGGAAGTACTTTTCTGTTGGTTCTCCATATTCATTTAATGGAGCATCATAATCATAGCTCGTAACAGTTGGCTCATAATTTTCAATGTGATTTGCACCATTATAAAAACCAAAATTCGTACCACCATGGAACATGTAAAAATTGACCGATGCACCTTGCTGCAACATAGTTTCAAACTCATTAGCTACCTCTTTTGGATTCCTTTCGTGATGCTCCTCAAACCAATGATCAAACCAACCGTTCCAAAACTCCATACACATTAACGGACCGTTGGGCTGGTATTTTTTTAATTGGTTAAAAGCTCTTTCTGCATTAGAACCAAAATTAACTGTTTCTAGTACTCCTTGAATCATACCACCTTGAAGCATTGAATCTTCAGGACCATCAGATGTAAATAATAAAACATCGATATCGTGTTGCTCATATATTGTTTTCATTTCTTGTAAGTAGTTTGTATCGTTTCCGTAACTTCCATATTCATTTTCAATTTGCATTGCAATAATCGCCCCACCGTTCGTAGACAAATATGGCTTTAACATGGGAAGCAGTACATCAAAATAGTTACGGACTTTCTCCAAATAAGGTTCATATGTACAACGCAAACGCATATTATCATCCTCTAACAACCAATAAGGTAATCCACCAAATTCCCATTCTGCACATATGTAAGGACTAGGTCTTACAATGGCATATAAACCTAAGTTATTTGCAATTGTAAGAAACCGAGTTAAGTTGGCAAATCCTTCAAAATTGAACTGACCTTCTTCTGGTTCATGAAGATTCCATGGTACATAGGTCTCTACAGTATTAAAGCCGCATGCTTTCAACTTTAGTAACCGGTCTTCCCAATATTCAGGAACAACCCTAAAATAATGTATTGCTCCAGATATTATCTGAATAGGCTCTCCATTTAAAATAAATTGATTATCTCTAGTTTCTAATTTCACCATACTTACACCTCACCTATTTTCAACTTTTCATGACTTAGTGTTAAAACAGGAAAATTCAATAATCTTCGGATCATAGTGAGATTCTATCACTCTTAAACGTAACTTTTTTGTTGTTATTGATTCTATTTGTTGTATTCGCTTATGACCAATTGCCATACCTTCACCAATTTGTTTCCATTTGTTACCTTTCCAACTTTCGATCAGATATTGCTTTACTCTTTCACCATGTGCTATATCTTCTTTTAATACAATCGTATCTACTTCTTTTTCATCTATCAAATCCAAAACAATTTCAGATGCCTCTCCCTCTGTCCGGGCCACGGGAGTAGAAAAACGATCCTGAATTATTGTTGCAAACTCTAACAATCTTTTTGAATCAGCTTCCGGTATAATCCCTCTTGAATCTGGTGTTACATTTAACAATAGATTCGCACCATGACCGACAGAGCGATAGTAAATATCCAGTAGATTCTCTATTGAGCGAATATTGTGTTCATCGTTTGGGTGCCAAAACCAATGTTCACCTCTTAAAGGGACATCACACTCAGCTGGGAGCCATTTAGGTGTACCTGGTAACCAGTTAGCCTCCTGATCAGTAAACATACTAATCTTTGCATCTGTCTCTCTAGTATTCCAACAAGGATATGAAGCTACTCCATCTTCATTACCAACCCAGCGTACGGTAGGCTGACCCATGTTGAAAATCATCGCATCCGGCTGATGTTTTTTCACAATACCGATAATACTTTCCCAATCATATTCACGGTTTTCTGAACCAGCGCCATCAAACCAAACTTCAACTATTGGTCCATAATTAGTAAGTAATTCCGTTAACTGTTGACAATAAAATTCATCATACGCTTCTTTATTATTGTAACATGGTTCATGGCGATCCCACGGTGATAAGTAAATACCAAATGGCATATTAAATTCTGCACAAGCCGCTGCACACTCCTTAACAACATCCCCATTCCCCTGTTTCCAAGGACTGCTTTTCACTGAATAATTCGTTGTTTCTGTCTGCCATAAACAAAATCCATCATGATGCTTTGCTGTTAAGATTAAATATTGAAACCCTGTTTTTTTTGCTAATCTAACCCACTGCTTAGCATCTAATTCAGTCGGGTTGAATTTTTCAGGAGAATCTGTACCATCTCCCCATTCTTGATTACAAAAAGTATTTATCCCAAAATGCACAAAAAAACCCAACTCCAGATTTTGCCAAGCAAGTTGCTGTTTACTTGGGAATGCTAATTCATTATTATCCATATGATTCAACCTCCATATTCTTTGTTATAGTTTTACCCTTTAATACCTCCCATCATCATTCCTTCTGTTAGTTTTTTATGTACAAAAATATAAATAACAACTGTAGGAATCAATACGATGACAAGTCCGGCAAATAAAGCACTCCAATCTGTTGCATAGCGTTGTACTTCCATCAAATTCACAAGTCCAACAGGAATCGTCTTCTTTTCATCGCTTGTTATTAAAACTAGAGCCAATGCATACTCATTCCAAAACGTAAAAAAATTAAAAATGGAGACAGTTATTATTCCTGGCTTTGCCAAAGGGATAATAACCCTTATTAAAGTTGATATATAACCACATCCATCTATCACTGCTGCTTCTTCATACTCTTTAGGTATGGTTTTCATAAAACCAATTAATAAATAGATAGAGAATGAAATATTGGTAATTGCATAAATGATACTTAAAGAAAAGAGATTATTTGTTATTTTCATATCATTTACCAATAGAAACAGTGGAACCATAATAAGTATAGGTTGAATAAATAATCCCGCTAAGAAAAAGTTGTGCAAAAACTTTCTCCCTGGGAAATTAAATCGACCGATAACATAAGATGATGGTATGGCTAAAATGAGCATAATACTTAGAGACAACACGGTCACTAAAATAGAATTAAACACATAACCACCAATATTGGCTTCAGTAAAGGCACGAACAAAATTTTCAAAATGCAAAACATCTGGCAAAGTCCATGGACTCTCAAGAATCTCTTCGTTAGATTTTAAAGATGCAATAATATTCCAAATAAGTGGATAAACCATAATTATGGTTAAAAATAATAAAATAATTCTCAATATGATTCTGGTAATCTTACTTCCCTGTTTTACCTTTCGATTCATTGTGCGTTCTCCTCCCATATTCTTAATTCTCTCGCTCTGACAGTTTATTACTTAACATGGAGAGGCCAATTGAAATCACAAAGACAAATACAGCAATAGCCATTGCATAACCAAAATTAGCATTTCTAAAAGCCTGTTGAAACATGTAATGTAAAACAACTTGTGAGGAGTCACTAGGTCCACCTGAAGTCATGACTTGAACAAGAATAAAACTAATAACCAGCACCCCATTAATGCTAAAAATGATGGTTATTCGAACAATCTCCCAAACCATTGGAATGGTGATTTTGAAAAATTGCTGAATTGCTGTTGCTCCATCGATACTTGCTGCTTCATATAATTCTTCAGGAATATTATCCATACCTGCTAAATACATGACCATGTAGTACCCAACTGCTTGCCAAACCATTGTAAAAGCAATTACCCACATTACAGTGTCTTTATCTCCAAGCCAAGCTCTCTGCATATTTTCAAGCCCTATAAATTCTAAGACGGAATTGACCACACCCATTGTAGGGTGATAAATAAATGACCATAATATTCCGATGATTACAAATGACAAAATACTGGGAAAGAAAAACACTACTCTGTACAAGGATTTCTCTCTTAAATTACCCTTGGACAGAATGGATGCAAGAACTAATGCTGAAAATAGTGTGATAAAGGGAACTACCATCATAAGAAAGGCAGTATTCTTCAATGAAGTTAAAAATACGCCATCGTTTAAAACATCCATAAAATTCTCTAAACCTACAAATGTCATTCCATCTCCCAAACCTGACCAATTGTACATTGATTTTGAAAATACTTGTATCGTTGGGTAGATTACAAACAAACTGAACAATAGCAGTGTTGGCAAAATACAAAATACTATAAATCCAGTTCGTCTTTTCCTATTCATTAAACATCACGTCCCAAATTATAAGAATCACTAACAGTGCGTGTTCAAAAAGTTGCCCAATTAGAAGCAAGAAGGTCGAGGCAGCGAAGTTTCGAGTAGCAGAACGTATGCATTTAGATACGTGAGCACAAAGGAAAGCTCCATAGAATCTACATCGCACGTAGAAAAGTGCTCTTCTTTTCCAAGGAACGGAGAAACAAGCGGGTGACACGATTCGCCGCTTATCATTTGGTGACTTTTTGAACAACCTCTAGCATAACTGATTAATTGACTTTCATAGGGAAACAGGCTTCACATGCCCGTTCCCCTTATTTCTACTACTAATCTTCCATATCCTCTTGAATTTGCAGGTAAATTTCATAAAGTTTATCTGCCCATTCCTGAGCGGTAGAATCTCCGCTTAATACTTCAACCGCAGGCTTATAAACCTCGTCATTGATATTAATATTGCTTCCACTAGGTAGCGCAGCAAATGAAGAACTTACTGGGTAAATTTCACCTTCTTCAGCTTGTTTATAAGCATTATAAGAGGATGTTGTAATATAATCCTCCACCAACTCTACAGCACCATTAACAGCCATAGCCCCATGGGCTTTTTCTCCATTTAAAATAATACTTTCATCTGTGTAAAGATAAGCAAGGAAATCCTTTGCAAGCTCTTTGTTGTCTGAATTTTTTGGAATATAAATTTGTTCAATAGAAGTTTGTGCAGTTAATGTATTACCACTTTCGAAAGATGGAACACCCATAAAACCAAATTCAAAAGGGTCTTCTGTAGGGGCATCTTCCATTTCAGTTTCAAACCAGTTGCCATTTGGAATAAACATGGCATCACCTTGCATAAATGAAGTTTGTGACTGTGTATGATTTAAGGCAATAGTACCTTCCATAAGCCCATTCTCTGTCGAACTAATTTGTTCAAAAATACTTAATACATCTAAGGCAACATCTGTTTTCCAAAATTCAGGATCATAGTTTAAAAACTGGTCTAATGACTTCTGACCACCACGGTCGTAAATCGCTGGCACAATGATTTCTTCCAAGTATCCTGGATGAATCCCTTGATAAGTAAACAATGCGCGATCGTTTTCTTCCCCTACATCTGTGTAACTAAAGAATTCATCCCACGTTTCGGGAATACTGAGACCTTCATTTTCAAATAATTTCTTGTTATACCATAATCCCATTAAATTATAATTATAAGGTGCGAGGTACACTTTTCCATCTCCGTAAGGTGCCATAAATTTCGATTTCAATGCACCATCTATGAGCTTCTCTTTTATCGTTACATCTTCTCCCGGGACTTCCCTGTCAAATAGATCTGTAATTTCTTCAATACCTTTTTCATCTATAAGTCCCTGAGTTACACCAGATGGGTCTGCAGCATTAAGATAGATTAAATCAGGGGGGTTCCCTGCTACAATCTTAGGTCGAATCAGATCACCAATTTTAGGATTCGATTCGATATTAATTTGAATTTCAGGGTTATCTTCCATAAATTTATCTGCAACAGCTGTCCAGTAATCACTACCATAGGCGCCTTCAAATACGGCAATATCTAATACTTCTGACTCTCCATTACTCTCTGAATCCGTTTCTGATCCTTGGTCATTATTACTACTTTCGTTATTGCTGCAACCAAAAAGAACAACGCTAAGCAGAAAAAGTAATAATAACCTCTTTGACTTCTTCCACATTTTGTTTTCGCTTTCATTTAAAATCATTGTCATTCCTCCTTCTTTTTCATATTATCAATTAGTTCCTTATTATAGAATGAACAATCCCTTGGTAAAAATGGATTATATCTGCTTATTTGCGCCTGTTCTTTTAAGAGGAATATAAAGAACTAGAAAATCATGTTTAATATCTTAGAATAATATAGTTTTTTATTAAACATCCCATTAAAAACTACCGAAGTCTCCTTAATAAGTAATAGAAGCACATCAAACTATGATGTGCTTTTATCCTTTTCCATTTTTATTTGCTTAGGTGAAATACCAAACTCTTTTTTAAATAAACGGTTAAAGTAAAATGGATCATCGATACCTACTTCCCATGCGACTTCCTTGACTAGGTAATGTCCTTGTTGAAGAAGATGGTATGCTTTTTGCATGCGTAATGTATTTACATAAGATATTATGCTTTTACCTGTCTCCGTTTTAAAAACTTTTGATAGATATGCTTCCGATAAATTAACATAGTTTGCAATTTCCGAAATAGTCAGTTTTGCAGAAAGGTTTTCTTTAATAAAGTTCATAGCTAAAACAACCTCTTTACGCTCAATACCAGATCGTTCAATAACGAGATAACCATTCAGCTTTTTATTAAATTCTAAAAGCAACTGGATAAGCTCTTCTTCATTTCTTGAATCTAAGATATCCTGCTCCTCCAATAAATTGTTTTGATGTGCTTCGTTTTTATCTGCAAACCAATCAACGACATTTAATTTTCTTTCTACATGCCAGATAATTCGAATTATCAGCTTTTTTAAATGAATGGGAACTAACCGTTCTTCCTTTGCAAGTTCTATTAAACTCCTAAACCATTGATTTAAATAATTTTCGTCTTCTACTAAACGCTCTTTCCAATGACCGTCAAAAAAGGATTCTACTAGACAATTAACCTTTTTTGTCTCTTCCACAATTTCTTCACTTCCTGACATACACCTAGTTTTTTGAAATTGATAGAAGGTTAATTCAACTTTGTTTTTCCCTTTTTCCACTATTTGTCTTAATGCGTTAAGATGAGTAAAAACTTGTGAGTAAATAATTAATGCTGTTACATCATAGTACATATATAGCAGATTTGAAATCCTCTCTGAAAATTTTACAGGATCATCGGAATCTAATATACGATTAAAACTAACAGTAACGAAGAATATACATGGTTCAGGTTCTACAATGACCCTCCAATTACTACCTATAAAAATTTCGCTACTGACATTTTCCAGTATGTCCTTTAGATTTTTTCCATCAAGTCCAAGCGGTCTAATAATAAGAGAAAAGATAGATTGGTTATATTTTCTCTCTTCAAGATTATTTAATTCTTTAATTAACTGATCATAATGATGAGGACTTACATATAAATTACTGATTATTTCTTCACGACGTTGTTCGAAATTAGATATTGAATTATTGGATAGACTTTTTACTTTTTTATTTTTTTGATATAGTTTTTGAATGATATCTGAAAAAAGCCGATCAAAATCTTTCGTCTGAACGGTTAATTTCAATACATAATCAAAAACACCACTTTTCAACGCTTTTTTCACCAACTCTAGATCATCATAATTACTTAATACGACAATCTCACCATTAAACTCTTGCTCCTTTAAATGATGAATCATTTCAATACCATCCATCATAGGCATTTTTATATCTGTGATAATAATATCCAGATTCTTTTGTTTTACAAGCTCTAGTGCTTTGATTCCATTACTTGCAGTCCCAACTAATTCCACGCCACTCTTACTCCATGGAATCATTGTCTTAATCGCATTACGAACAATAATTTCATCATCAACAATAATCGCTTTATACATTTATTATCACTCCTTCAAACGGAAGATAGGTAAAACGATAGTAGTAGTTGTGCCTTTCCCTAATTCACTATGTACCGTTAGACCATACTCTGTACCATAATTCATTTTTATCCTTTCATTTACGTTATCAATCCCTATGCCAGACAATTTATTTGAATCTCTTTTTTGTGTTTCTATTGTATTCATATCAAATCCTTTTCCATTATCATTGATAACAATATGTAATTTCTCATTTTTTATATTTATATTGACCAGTATTTCAGTCTTATTTATATCTTCTTCGGTCCCATGGATAATGGAATTCTCAACAATCGGTTGCAAAATAAACTTTAAGATATGATAATGCTCTAACCCTTTTTCAATATCTACATTTAAACTAAAAGAATCTCCATACCTCACTTTTTGAATGGTTCCATAATGATAGAGGTTCTCTACTTCCTCTTGAATGGTTAGTAAGTTATCTTTATGAATAATGGTATTTCTCAGCAATACAGATAGTGCTTCCAAGCCATTTTGTAATGTCTTATTTCTACTAAGCATCGCTACCCACTTAAACGAATTAAGCGTATTAAATAAAAAATGCGGGTTAATCTGTGCCTGCAACATCTTTAATTCGGTTTGGCGTTTTATCTTTTGGTCCTCTTCTGTTTTTATAATTAAATTCTTCAACTGGGATACCATGCGGTTTATACTTACTGAAAGTTTACCCATTTCATCTTCAGAGTTATCGGATAACTCCGCTTTAAAATCACCTATACTCACTCTCTCTGCGAACAATACTAACTGTTGCATTGGTTTAATAATACTAAAGAAAATTAACAATGATATCGAAACGGAGATTGCAATAGTCATTAATATGAAGATTAAAACTCCTTGAAAAACATCTCTTGATTCTGAATTAATATATTCAAAAGGAATAAGTCCCAGAAAATACCAATCAGGAGTTCTAATATGTGCACTAGAGACCAGATATTTCTCTTGATTTAAGGTTGCTTCAAATGTTTTAGATGTTCTGTTATTTGTTATCTTAGAAATTAAGTCAACATGTAAAGAATCCGTCCCCTTTTGATACTTACTATTCCAATCTGATACGACTAAACCATCCTCATCCGTAATGAATAGTTGACTGCCACCTCCCAAGTTAATATTTCCATAAACTTTTTTAGCAAAGACTGGTTCATCAATTACAATTAATAAATATCCTAGGTTCTCATCGATATTCTCCTTATCCTTGATCCACCTGCCTAATATAATCCCTTGCATCCCACGTCTTGTTTCTATATAGGTCCAGTATTGGTTCTTTGATGACTCCTCAGCTTCGTTCATTATATGTGCTATTTTAGACTCATCGTAATTCTCATATCGTAAATCATAAAAAGTTCTGCCATCAGGTAATCGAATATGAATATTATTTAAATCTTTCAAATTATAAATTTCAGAAACAACAATATTGCTCAATTCACCTAAAAAACTCGACTTATACAAATCAGACATATCATCAAATTCTTTCAATCCTTCTTGTACCTCATCGTTAATAATGATGTCTTCGCTTAATGATTCATACTGCATTAGTTTATCATTTAAATTCTTTGTTACTTCATTGACCACCTGATTAGAATAAGAGCTGAGTTTCGCTTCTAAAGACCCTTCATATTTCGTTTTTGAATAATAGCTTATTAATAATACGGGAATAATTGAAGTAATTAAAAATGCAAATAAAAGTCTTCGCCTTATAGTTAAAACACGCGATCTTTTTGATAGAAACAGAATAGCTTTTCTTAACACTATAGTCCCAAACCCTTTCTAAGTTATGGTTATTTTTTTGAATAATGAGAAACTTCACTCCTTCTCTACTCTACAGGTTATTTTGTATGCGCTTTCCTATTTAAGTAATAGAAAACAGAGCATATTTTTTCCTTACATTTTAACACTGAATCGCCGTACGAAGCCATCCCCCCTATTCCAAAATGAAGTAGAATGAACCAGAAGCCTCCTATACTATTTATAGGAGGCTTCATCAGATCATCTATTACTTTTTTTGTAAAGAAGATTCTAACATATTTAGTAACTCATTTATCCGATCTTTGGCTTCATTTGTGATAAATTCACTTAAAGACGGTTTATTCAAATGAGTTTGGGCTGAAGTCAATTGTTCGATAGCTTGCTCTTGTTTTCCATCTTGCAAGAATTTTTCAGCATTATTTAGGCGATTCAATAGATTTTTTGACATCGGATTTTTAATTTCATTTGGTGAATAGGAATCTATTATTTGTTCAAGTTCAGTAATTACAGAAACAGGATCATCAGAGATTACTACAGAGAATGGTACGCTCATTAGATTACCATCAACAGTAAACTCTATATCAAATCTCTGTTCACCGACTGACAATGAATCAAGATATTCTCTTGTAAAATCAACACGTACCGCATTTAATATATAATCCTCACCTTCAACAAGTGGCTCACCATGGTGACTTATGTTTTCAAATTGATTGCCGTTTGGTTCAAGGAAAACATAAGTGGATGTATGTCGGTCTAACGCATCCTTATCATAATGCAATATATTCTTTTCCAATGATGGCTCGATTGGTGTCCGATCATACAGAGAGACATCATTAAAAGCAAGATCATACGGTGCTCTTCTAGATGTGACATTCAATCGGAAATATCGTCCCTCTACATTATCAAAATCAAGCGTATAGTCACGCATATTTGCCAAGGTTCCACTTTTTACAGTAGTCCAATTGTCACCATCGGTAGAGTAATCCAAATAGTAGTCGCCGATTCTTGCTTCTTGTTGATTGATAACAAAACGGCCATACGTTTTCTTCTCACCTAAATCAAACGTAATTCTAATAGGATCTTCCTCTGATGGATTAACATTTGCGGTCTGCCAACGAGTATCTAAATCACCATCAACTAAATGATTAATATTTTGATTAGTATTTTCATGGGATACTGTAATATTTCTTTCATTCAAATCTAATAAAAGATTTTCTTCTCTAGCATAGCTTAATTGAGGTTGATAGTCATACACTTCATAATCCTCTGGTGCAGTATGCTCTCCAATTTGCACCTCATGGATACCTATATCAAGACCTCCATCCCTGTATAAAGGGTTACCAAAATAATCCTTTGTTCCTGCTTGTTCTACGTATCTACCTGCATTAATTAACGGAGAAGTCTCTTTTAATTTATAATTCTGAGTTCCTTCGTATAACCCATTGGTATAGTTAGTAGGATCACCTACAAACTGGGGATCATCCGTAATTTTAAACAAGTCAACAGGTTCATGTTCCCCACGTAAACCACTTGCTTCATAAATAGCATTGTTTTGAAACACCATATTATGAATACCTGGTTTTCCATCAGAAACACGTCTAGCCCATGTTGTAGGTGTAGTTTCATTGTAATTATAGAAAATATTATTATAAAGATACATTGATGATTTTATTTCTTCGTCATGAATTTCCATCTCGGCCCCATCATACACAAATGTATTATTGACAAAGTATGCCGGAGACCAATTGACATGTAGTTGGTTTTTAATTAATACCCCATTATCATTTACACTTAGGTTATATCTAGCAATATTATTCTCTGCTCTACCCATATAAGACATCCAACCAGCAGGGTTATCATGAGTATAATTATATTGATAGACAATGTCTTTACCAGAAAACTCAAAATCGAATGGCGTTCCATCATAAAACGCTGATACACCATCATATACTTCATTAAATTGTTGTGTTACGTTTTCACTTGCCCACGAGTATAATCCCGCTGATACAGAATCATATCTTTTTAAAAAGCCATTTACTTCGTTATACTCTACTAACATGTCTTTCGTGTTTGCAAGTTGAATCGCACCTTGTCCAATATCCTCCGCATAATTGTGCCCAATGTAAACATCCCTGCTAAATATGTCTTTTTCCCTAATCCAATCTTGCTCCCAATTTCCAAGGTCATTGAACCAATTAAAGCCAAATTGAATAGCATGCAGCTCGGTATTGATGATATTATTATGTTCAATTTTTACATCCTTGAAATAATTCTCATTATCTGCATATTCAGTGTAAGGTTTATCACCAAACACTTGGAAATTAATACCCCCATAATGAATTCGTTGCCAAGTTGTTACACCGTCAATATCATGAATCTCATTATTCGTGATTCTAAAATAATCCATAATGGTATCTTCACCATCTTCAAACAAGTCTGCATTAATGGAGATACTAATACCATCTCTTACCACTTGTCGTTCTGTACCAGGAACGTCTATATCCTCCTCGAAATCATCATCATTCGATATTTCCAGATTATGAATCTCCCAGTATTGCTGGTTCATCAAAATAACAGCACCAGTTTTACCAACTAGGTCCATATCTTTCTTCCATGTATTCCCTTCTAAATAAACAGGTGTCGGGACATTACCATTTACAGCGATATAAGGTTTTCCTAAACTTTCGTCACCATACATATCTATAATAATTGGGGCACCTTCAGCACCACTTCCCTTTGGCCAAAGCTGTTGATCCTCCCAAATTTCTCCTGCTTTTAAAAGAATTCGATCTCCAGGCTTGAAAGTCTTGTTATTGACTGGAGTAAATGTTTTCCATGCATTTTCAGGAGATTGACCATCATTGGAATCAATCCCATTTGTGGCATCCACATAGTAATCAGTACCACTAGCATTCGCTTGAACTGAAGCTTCACTAATTAAAACACTTACCATACCAAATAAGAATAGTATGAAGACTGGTAAGATATAAGTAACATGCTTTCTCATTTTATCACTCCCAATAATATATTGAATAAACATATGTTCATATTCCCTCGAAAAAATTGCACACCTCCTTTGATTAGTTACAACATATGGTTATACCAAAACTACACATCACTGTTCTGTCTGCTCATCTATTCTAAGTTCACCGTGTCATAGTTACTCTGATTGATGGATATTTCTGCTTTATCTATCAGTTCCTGAATATAATCATCATATTTTTCATCTACAACCATGTTTCTCACTAAGTCTATGTTTTCTTGATAGGCTTCTTCGTCTCCGGACATTTGATCTACTAATTTAATAATGTTATAGCTTCCATTCTCATGTATAACTGTCTTGCTAAATTCATTCACATCCAATGACTCTACTGTCATAAGCAAATTAACAGTAGATAGCCTTTCTCCCCTGTTATTTTCATCACTAATGGTTTGGGATAAAACTTTATTGTCCTCGTTATACAGTTTAGAAACTTCTTCAAAACTCTTTCCACTCTCTAAATCCGATAGTGCTTTTTCTGCTTTCACCTCTGCATTTTGCATACTGGCTGAATCTTGATAAGGTATAGATATTTTATGAATGGTATAGGCATATCTCTTATTCGTCCATTCATCAAAATGATCATTAAAACTAATCTGAAGTTCTTTTTGTGTTGGATATAAAGGATCATTTTCATGTCTACTCAGTTTGTCTTTAAGGTTAAGACGAATGTTTTTTATGATGTGCCTGTAATACTGATTTTCACTAAATGAAGCTAATCCATATATAACTTCCCCATCAGAAATAGCCTCCTGTCGTCGTTCGTTTTCTTCTTGCAAGTGTTCTAACAATTCATCATAAGAAACAAAGTTTATCAATTTATATTCTCGAGCTAGAGATAATTCTAACTTAGCTTTAATTGCTTCTCGTAGTGCTTTTTCCTTAAGCAATTCCATTGGATTTTCTCCATTAAATTCTTCTCTCCAAAAATTGTCAGTTATTTCAGCTCCATATGAATTTCTAAAATAGTTCTGAACACCTGGCTTCAGATTATTTAGTTGCAATCTGAATTCTCTTTCAACAATTGAAATATCATTAACAGTTGCAATTACATTATCTTTAGCTGCTGAGGAAGTAAAATAAAAAGATAAAGTTATTCCAATAACAGTTATAAATAAACACAGCGATAGAATGACTCTTCTTTTTTTTATTAACCTGGTAAGATATCTGCGCTTCTTTTTCATTTTGTTTCCGCTCCTTTTTAGGTTGCGCTATAGAAAACCATTTATTTTTTACCACCAATAGAAAACGCATACAAAATAAGAAAGTGGAAATCATATGTCTTTTAAAAGCTTTTAGTATGTCTTCATATTAAAAGTAAATCTTTTATTATTAAATGGATTATTATTATTGAAAGATGGACTATTATTTTATGTTTTTAAAAATTGGAGAAGGGATATTTCTAAAGAAAGTTAAATGTATAATTCTATCTTTTGGATGATAATTATACATGTTGCCAGTACATCAAAACTTATATAAAAATGGAAAAATCATACTCATTTGTCTACATATGATGCTTTTCAAAATAAGAAACTACCCAAACACATCGATAACTTGATGTGTTTCGGGTAGTTTCCATTCTTCGTTATTATTATTGAATTACTTCTAGTTCTACCGGAACAAATTCTTCTACCTCTTCACCATTGAAGATTTTTTCAGCTTCTAAAATAGCTGTTTCACCAATCATGATTGGTTGTTGTGCGATCGTACCGGCCATTCTACCTTCTTCTACAGCAGCAACCGCATCATCCGTAGCATCAAAACCAATAATTTGAATATCATCACGTCCAGCTGCTTCAATTGCTTCTAATGCACCAAGTGCCATTTCATCATTATGGGCAAACACCCCTGTAATTTCTGAGTTACTTTGCAATATATTCTCCATTACGGATAAAGCTTCTGCTCGGTTAAAGTTAGCTGTCTGAGACGTTACTATGTCCAACGATTCCTCTGCAACATTATGAAAGCCATTACCACGCTCACGTGCTGCGGAAGAACCAGAGATTCCTTCTAATTCTGCAACTTGAGCGTCTTCACCAACTAGTTCTACCATTAACTCACCTGCTAATTCGCCACCGGCAATATTATCTGATGCAACATGAACGGCAACATCGCCAGAATCCGCAGCACGGTCTAGAGTAACCACAGGAATACCCGCTGAATTTGCAGATTCAACTGCTGCCACTACTGATGCTGAATCAGTCGGATTAATCATAATAACATCCACTTCTCTTTCAATTAAATCCTCTACATCATTAATTTGCTTTGCAACATCATCTTGCGAATCCACTGTAATTAATTCAGCTCCAATTTCTTCTGCCTTTGCTTCCGCACCTTCTTGAAGTGTAACAAAAAATGGATTATTTAATGTTGAAATAGAAAATCCAATCGTTAACTCTCCATCGTCTTCCTCACTACCACTTTCCTCATCCACTGGTGATTCTGTTGAACAAGCCATTAACACACTACCTACCACCATTATCATCCAAAATAATACTGTTTTCTTTAACATATTTTCCACTCCTTTAAGCATTTTTACGGTCTAGTAATACCGCTAATAGAATGACACTACCTTTTACTACCTGTTGGAAAAAGGAACTTACTCCCAACAAGTTGAGTCCATTGTTAAGGACCCCTATGATTAAGGCACCAATAAAGGTACCAAAAATCCATCCTTTACCTCCCGTCAAACTTGTACCGCCTAATACAACAGCTGCAATGGCATCTAATTCATACATTTGACCTGCTGTAGGTTGTGCGGAATTTAATCTAGAAGTTAGGATCATACCTGCTAAAGCTGACAAGAAACCAATTAATGAATAAACATAGATTTTAATTCTAGTTGCACTGATTCCTGATAAAATAGCCGCCTCTTCATTACCACCAACTGCATAAACACGGCGACCAAAAGTTGTCTTCTTCAAAATTAAGAAGAGAACAACAAAAGAAACTAACATTGTAATAGCTGGTACAGGAATACCAAAGAAATATCCTTTACCTAACATTTCAAAGAAAGTTGACTCACCTAAACCTGATACAGGACGACCTTCCGTTAACATCAGGGTAAGTCCACGAAAAACAGTCATCGTAGCTAATGTTGCAATAAATGGAGCAACTTTTCCTTTTGCTATCACTAATCCATTAATAGCACCTAATAATGTACCGGTTAATAAACCGATAATAACTGCTAATACCGGGTCAATTCCTGCTGCCATTAAAGATGCTGTTACAGCACCTGATAACGCTAAGATCGAACCTACAGATAAGTCGATTCCACCTGTCAAAATAACAAACGTCATACCAAAGGCAATCAACGCATTAATCGAAACCTGACGTAATACATTTAACAAATTGGTTGCAGATAAAAACTCGGGATTTAAGATACTAATGATGATTACAATAAAAAACAAACCAAGTAATGGGCCAAGTAAACCGAGCATTGATTTTATCTTTTTTATATCAAGCATTTTTATTTCCTCCTGTAGCATAGTGCATTATTTTCTCCTCGGATAATTCGGAACGTTCAAGTGTTGTCATATGATTACCTTCACACATTACAACCACTCTCGAACTCATTCCAATAATTTCAGGTAATTCAGATGACACCATAATGATGGCTACACCTTGATCAGCCAGATCATTCATAATAGAATAGATTTCTTTTTTGGCACCAACATCGACTCCACGTGTAGGCTCGTCCAAAATTAATATCTTCGGCTTGATTGCTAACCACTTTGCGATAACAACCTTTTGTTGATTACCACCACTTAATGATTTAGCTAATTGGCTAGCACCGGACGAAATGATATTTAGTTTCTTAACCATTTCATCATAAAGGCTGCGTTCCTTTTGTTGTAGCATCCAACCATTTTTTGATAGTTCACGCAAATTTGTCATATTCAAATTGTGTTGAATGGAAAAGTCAACGACCAATCCTTTTGATTTACGGTCTTCTGACACAAATCCTATCCCGTGTTGCATCGCGTAACTTGGATTTTTTATTTTCACTGGTTTACCATCGACTTTTATCGTTCCTTTATCAGGTTGACGATAGCCAAAAATGGTTTCAACTAATTCGGAACGACCTGCCCCCATCAAGCCTGATATACCAAGAATTTCTCCGGCACGTACTTGAAGGGAAACGGAATCAAATTCATCTTCACGAGTCAAATTGTCTATTTCTAATTTCACATCAGAAGTAGATCCTTTCCGTTCGGGAAAACGTTCACCAAGTTCTCTACCAACCATCATACTGACAATTTCATCGAAACTCGTTTCTTTAATTACTTTGGTCCCTATTGATGCACCATCTCGAAGTACAGTAATGCGATCACATATCGCAAATATTTCTTCCATTCGATGTGAGATATAAACGAAAGAAACTCCTTGCTTCTTCAATTCATCTATCGTTTCGAATAATGTTTCTATTTCACGGTCTGTAAGAGCTGCGGTTGGTTCATCCATGACGATATACTTCGCATCAATTAGTAATGACTTTGCTATTTCGACAATTTGCTGTTGTCCCACAGATAGATGCTTAGCTAGCATGGATGATTTTACGTGTAATCCAAGCTTGGAAAGTTGCTTTTGTGCAATCTTGTTCATTTCCTTCGTCTTAATCCAACCTGTCTTACCGATCGTTTGTTCATTTCCTAAAAACAAATTCTCTGCAATCGATAATTCGGGAAGAATATTTAGTTCTTGATGAATGACAGCAATACCATCTTTCTCAGCTTGCTTGGGATTGGAATAATTTACTTCTCGGCCGTTTACTTTAACAGTTCCTTCATTTCTTGAATAAATTCCGGCCAAGATTTTCATCATCGTTGATTTACCAGCTCCATTCTCTCCCATGAGTGCATGTATTTCTCCTTTCTTTAACGAGAAATCGACTCCTTTCAAAACTTTTGTGCCACTAAAAGACTTTTCAATGCCACTCATTTCAATCATCAACTACACTCCTTTCATCAAAAAATTACTCCCGCATGTAAAATAACGTTGGCATATGGTGTATTTTCTCCTGTTCGAATAATGACTTTGACGTCTTTGGTTAATTGTTTAAACTGTTCATGTGTCACATAATCAACCGGTATATCTTTTTTCAATAACGCTACTTGTAATGATGGATTTTTCATTTTTATTTCTTCAGTTAAAGTAAATTGTTCTACTTCCATCTCTTGTAACATTATCGAAAGTACTTCTAAAAAATTGGGAACTCCTTGTTTTAAAGAAAGATCAATACATGTTACATGGTCCGGAATTGGTAAACCACAATCAGCTATCACAACTTGGTCTGTATGGCCCAATTTTGATATTGCTATCGATATGTCTCTGTTTAATACGCCATGCTTTTTCATGATGATGTTGCTCCTTCCATAAAATCAATAACTTCTCGCATTGTCGGCATACCTTGTTGAGCGCCTCTTTTTTGAATAGAAAAGGCTGCCGCCGCATTTGCAAAAGTTATAGCTTCTTTCAGTTTTCTCCCTTTAGAAAGTTGAACTGCCAATGCCCCATTGAACGTGTCACCTGCTCCTGTTGTATCAATCGGATTTACTCGGTAACCGGTTACCGTTTTGAGATTACCATCAGAACAGTATTCAACTCCTTTATCTCCTAAAGTAACGATCATTTTCTCTTTATAGGTATCAACATCACTTGTAATTTCTAACTTTTCCGTTTCATTAGGTGTTAGATAAGTGCAATTTTCTAAAATAGATGCTGATAAAAGCTGTGCTGGTGCAGGATTTAATATAACCGGAATACCTTTATCTGAACAGTAATCGGTTACATACTCGATCGTATTTAACGGTATCTCTAATTGCAATAGAACGACATCACTTTGATCAATAACATCTAAATATTGCTGAATATACGTTGGTGTCACGCAATAGTTTGCGCCAGGAGTGACAATAATTCGATTGTCATTGTCTTTTATTAAAATCGTAGCAACTCCAGTGTGTTTATCCGTAACCGGTTCCACATTTTGGGTAATTATCTTTTCTTTGCTTAAGTTATCGACTAATACTTGACCAAACGGATCAACACCTACACAACCTAACATATTAACTTGTGCTCCCAGTCTTGCACATGCTACAGCTTGATTGGCACCTTTTCCACCTGGATTATTAAAGAAAGACTCACCCATTATGGTTTCACCTTGATCTGGGATCCGATCACTAGATGTTACTAAATCCATATTAATACTGCCTATAACAGTTATGATTGGCTCCTTCATCATGCATCACTCCTTGTTGTTTCTCTATATTGAATAGTGGTTTTAACTTCATAATTTTTTACATCAAGTGGTTGTTTTTCAATTTGCTTAATCAACAATCTTGCTGATAAAGCTCCCATTTTATATATTGGTTGTGCAACAGTTGTTAATGCAGGGGTTAACATTTCACCTAATGGTATGCCATCAAAGCCTATGATTTGAAGATCTTCGGGTATTTGTTTATTACTATTTTTAGCAACTTTTAACACACCTGCCGCGATAATATCACTACTAGCAAATACAGCATCAATAGTTGGATACTTCTCAAACAAACCTTGCGCAACTTCCATCGCACTTGCCATCGTAAAATCGCAATCCACCACAATATGAGCAATCCCTTGTTCTTCTACTACATTTTTAAAACCTTGATAACGGTCATCAGCTGGTTTTACATGGTAAGGGCCTCGAATGTGTGCAATGAACTCGCTTCCATTCTCAATTAAATATTCTGTTGCTTGTCTAGCACCTTCATAGTTTTTCGAACTAACCGTAGGCACCCGATTACTAAATTGTCGATCCAATGCAACAAGTGGAATACCTAAGTTCTCATAATTATCAGCACTCAGTTGATTCGTCGTTAAAATCAAGCCGTCAATATATTTCTGTTGAAGCGCTTCTAAGTACTGTGCTTCTTTTCGAATATCTTCATCGGTATTACAAATGACAACCGTATACCCATAGGTTAATGCTACATCTTCAACCGCTCTCGCTAACTCTGGAAAGAAGGGATTGGTGATATCCGGTATCAATAATCCAATCATTTTAGATGTTTTATGATAAAGGGATCTAGCTACAGAATTTGGTTTATAATTTAAATCAGCTATTGCTTTTAATACGTTTTCTTCTGCCTCTTTACTAACATATCCCTTTTTATTTAGAACTCTGGAAACAGTTGCTACTGAAACGTTTGCATATTTTGCTACATCTTTTATCGTTGGCATAATTTCTATCCCCTCACATGTAACCCGTTACACACACTATATTATTTAATTTATATGTTGTCAAGATTTTTTCGACATTTATACTTTAACCGAAGCCGATCCATCTACTCAGACACCAAATAAGTTGGTATGGTGGATTATCTGTTATATAAATTAATGGATATTAGCGTTTCCCCCCACTAAAAGTAAACTTTCCTCCATGATAGCAATAGTAATTTTCAGCTTTAAGCGTTTTAATCTTCGCCAAAGATTGTTCCGCTTGCACAACATTTAAACAAAAGTGTGGATTAGCAATGGTCAATTCATGATTCTCTCTGACAGCTGCATCACCTGTAATGACGCTGTTTAAACCTGGGAAATATAATGAAATATGCCCTGAAGTATGTCCCGGTGTTGCTATTATCCTACACTTGTTATCTAAAATCATATCACCATCACGTACCTTTTCGTCAATTGGAACATGCTTCAAATTCTTTAATTGTTGTATAAACCATTTCCCAAATTCCATTTCTTCATGCGACATCTTATCTAGCATCTGTTCCGCTTGCACTAACCTCTCTGACTTCACTTGACCACTAATATATTTTGTTTCCATTTCACTTGCTATAATGTTTACCCATGGATACTTTTCCTTAAAGTCAAATAAGGACCCTATATGATCATCATCATAGTGGGTAATGATTATATTCTTTAAATTATCCATTTCATTTCCACTTTTCAAAATTTCATTTTCGATCAGTGTCAGAAAATTTGGATAGCCTGTATCAACCAGAGTAAGTTCATTGTTCCATACGATTAAGCTAGGATAAATATAATTCCTTTCTCCATTAAATTCAAATTTAATTGGTAATTCTATTATCTTCATTATTTCTCCTCCTAACACCCTAATATATAAGGTCTTTATATTATATTATTTCTTAACATATGTCGGTAGCTAAAGCAATGTGTTGACCGAATCCGGTTCATCTTCATAACTATATACATCATAATCTATCATCAAACATACATTTGCCGATACTTAGTTGGTGTCATCCCCTCGTTTTCTAAGAAAAGTTTATTAAAATAGCTAGGATTTGGATAGCCAGATCTTTCGGCGATTTCTTTGACAGTTAGATTTTTTTCTTCTAACAATAGTTGTTTACTCCATTGCAAACGACATAATGTTATAAAAGCCATTGGAGTCATCTGTGTGACACGTTTAAATAACCGACAGAAATAATAAGTGCTTACGCCCGTTTCTTTCGCCCAGTATTCAAGGTCAAAGGCTTCTGGAGCTTTTTCTTGCATCTTCGGTAATAGTGATTGGATCCGCAAATCTAATTCTTGCTTGGAATTAGATTCTCTTGGCACAGCAATGTTAGTAAAAGTGGACAAAAAAGAATATGTTAGTGTAGATAATTTTGATAATTGCAAGAAGCTATTTTCCTCTGCTTCTTGTAATAATTGCTCATGTGTTTTCTCCAATTTTGCTAGATTCGGCAATCTCCACAAGGTAAACCTACCAAACCCAATCTCTGATAAAAAGGTGTGTAAGGTGCTTCCGTAAAAATGGACCCATCTAATACTCCACGGATTCTCCGTACTACTATAATATCTTTGTTCTTGTTGTGGGAAATAAAGAAAGGCGTCCCCTTTTTGTAAAGCATATTGCTTGCCATCCATTTCTACAAAACCAGTTCCCGATAAGACAAAATGAATACTAAAATTATCTAATGAGCCTGCTTCACGATAGACGTCATGGTCCGCTGCTAACCCAAAACAGCCAACTGATTCGGGAAGGATCATGTATTCATGTTTTTTTAATGTTGGTAATAAAGCTTGACGGTTCATTTCCTCACATCCTAAAGGACAATATTGTGTTATCTTATAGCAAAAAGATTCTATTTTCATATTAATACCAATCGATTATAATAACAACAAAGTTATAGAAGGAGGTTAAAGGATGACAATTAAATGGGGAGTTATTAGCACAGCGAATATCGCACAAAAAGCGGTTATTCCTGGAATAAAAGAATCAAAAACAGGTGAAGTATATGCCATTGCTAGTCGTAATATAGACAATGCAAAAGAAACAGCGGAGGAATTAGAAATTCCCGTTGCATATGGGAGTTATGAAGAATTATTAGCTAATCCTGATATTGATGCCGTTTACATCCCGTTACCGAATCATTTGCATAAAGAATGGTCGATTAAAGCAATGGAAGCAGGCAAGCATGTGCTCTGTGAGAAACCCGTTGCTTTAAATGCCAATGAAGCTCTAGAGATGGAAGAAGCAAGCAAAAAAGCTGGAGTTGTTTTGGCAGAAGCCTTTATGTATCGATATCATCCAAGATATCAGATGATTCAGGAATTAATTCAATCAGGAGAAATTGGGGAAATTCGCGGCATTCATGGAGCATTCACCTTCAACAATGCAGCAGCAAAAGAAAATGTTCGTTATAGAAAGGATTGGGGTGGCGGCTCCTTATATGATGTAGGGGTTTATCCAATAAGTGCTGCTAGAATGATCTTAAAAGAAGAACCACAGGCAGCAACTGTTCATGCATACTTTTCGGAAGAACATGATCAAGTGGATATGATGGCATCAGGAATATTGGAATTTGAGCATGGTATTGCTCTCACCTTTGATTGTGGGATGTGGGCAGACTTCCGTAATCGACTAGAGATTTTAGGGACAGAGGGCAGAATCGAAGTTCCGTCTGCTTTTGTTGTGAATCAAAATGAACAAGATCATTTCTATCTTCACACTAGCAAAGGAACAAAAGAGGTAGAGGTTCCCTACCTAAATCAATATGCACTACAGGCAGATGCGATTGGAGAGAGTATTCAAAAGAATGAGGCATTACCTTTTCCAGCTGAAGATGCCATTTTGAACATGAGGGTGTTAGATGCATGCCTTACTTCCGCTGAAGAAAGAAGACGTGTAGAAATTAAGGAAGGATGATCAAAATGAAAACCATTCAAATTAAAGGACTCGATAAGCCTATTACCACCTTAATTCAAGGGTCAGATTATTTTAAGCCAAGTGTTTATGATAAAGTCTGTCAGGTCTTAGATCGTTATGTAGCAATTGGTGGTAATACGATTGATACGGCACATATTTATTGTGGTGGAGAAAGTGAAGTAGCTATTGGTATGTGGTTAAAAGAGCGAAATAACCGAGAAGATATTGTTATCTTGACGAAAGGAGCGCATCATGACCAAGATGGCCCACGTGTCAATCCTGAAGCAATTAGACAAGATCTTTTAGAGAGTTTAGAAAGACTAGGAACAGATTATATTGATTTATATGCATTACACAGAGATGACCCGAACGTTCCAGTCAGTGAGATCATTGATGCCTTAAATGAACATATTGAAGCTGGTCGAATCAAAGCAATTGGTGGATCAAACTGGACAACCGAACGAATTCAGGCAGCAAATGAGTACGCTTCTGCCAATGGTTTAGTAGGTTTTTCATTTAGTAGTCCGAACCTTAGTTTAGCAAAGGCAAATGAGCCATTCTGGAAGGGATGTGTCTCAACAGATAGTACTGATATCAAATGGCACGAAGAAACACAATTGCCACTATTATCATGGTCTTCCCAAGCAAGAGGATTCTTTACTGGTCGATTCACTCGCCAAGACCGAAGTAATGAAGATCTTGTTCGTGTGTTTTATAGTGATGCAAACTGGGATCGACTGAATAGAGCAGAGCAATTAGCAGAGAAAAAAGGTGTAACAGCGATTCAAATTGCTTTAGCCTATGTATTAAATCAATCCTTCCCTACCTGTGCACTAATTGGAGCGCAAAACGAACATGAGCTTGTTTCTTGTTTGGAAGGATCAAAGATTAAACTATCTAAAGAAGAAGTTGATTGGTTGGAAAATGGGAGCTGACATATCTGGTTTCTCAGGACGTGAGCCCAAACAAAAACCACGAGGGCAATTCTCGTGGTTTTACTTCAAATAATATTTTATTTCATCAATTGTTTTAAATTCCTCTATTTTGATCAATGATCGTTTCTAATCTCTTTATTTCTTGTCTATACCTCTTTTTCTTCACATCTTCTAGAATATGAAATTGATTAAACTTATTTCAAAGCAACATTTATAACCACCCCCCTCTCTTCTCTCCCCTTTCTAATTCCATATCTATTGCTTCTTTATAAGACATAACAGACTTTACGTAATAAATATCCCCATAACATGCCTCTAGCTCCTCTGCTTCTGCTCGAAGACAGGAATAGATCGATTCATCCTTCCCAGCTTCTTCATACATTTTCTGTGAATAAGCAATGGCTGTATCCTCAGAGTATTCACCTTTCAATTCTCGTACATATTCAATAAATCCAGGGCCAAAATTATATGATTGAATCGCTAATTTCAGATCTCCATCTGCGCGTTCCATGGCATGCGCAAAAAAAGCAACTCCTTGTTCAATGGAAATTTCTGGATCATCAATACATCCTCTTTCACCACATAGACTTTCCGATGACTGCATTGGATCTTTGCCTCGACCCCCGGATTCCTGCATCATCATCGCTAAGATGGTATTTACATGCTCTTCCATTCCATGTTGCTTTGCATATTTCTCTACTAATTGCTTGTATTCCCATATTTCTTCACTTAATGCAGGTAAATGCTCTTTATTAATCCCTTGTTCCAGTGATTGATTTGCTAATTGGCTGCCCACCCAGGAGATAATAAACAATACCGACACCAAAATAAAGCCAACCAAAAAAAGCTGCTTCACTGCTCCTTTCCACTTCTTCCATTGCCTTTGATTCATCTACCTTACTCCTTTAATCACTTATTTAACAGTCCTAAACCCCCACTAATGGAAGTCTCACTATATTATACAAAAATACCTAACCATATTGCGATAGCAAGAGCAAGGCAAAGCAGCCGCTTCTCAACTGCTGTTAATTCCTCTACATTCTCTCCATTTACTTTTAAGACGATCCAGATTGCATAAACCAGGATAATTCCAACACCTATTGCAGCAACCGGACGCGTACAAGCAATCCAGATGAATAGCAATCCTATAATCATAAAGTAAAGTAAAACAGGAAATTTGGCTCCTTTAGTTCCCATACGTTCTACTGCCCATACAACAGACGTTCGTTTCATTGGTTTTGCTTTTTGGTCTGCATGTCTGTCAGGAATATGATGAAACATGACCCATGCCATGCACCAAACGGCATTAACGAGCGCATTTTGCCATGCCCAACCTGGAATAAATTCTAGCATTATCCATGGCAAGGCAATGCCTACCGCAAGCATGGTAGGAAATAAGCTGAACCATTCTCCTATAAAAGGAATATAAGCAAATTGAAACGGCTTCAAAGAATACGATACTGCACCCCATATACCAACTAAGGTCAAAATAGCAAATTCTAGATAACCGAATACAACAAAAAGAAATGCCATTAAAATTAAGAAAACACTCATCAATGTGCCAAGCTGCTTTAACATGGTTACCGTCATTGTATTCGTTTGGATCACTTTACTTCCACCAGAAAGTATGCCTGGACTATATTGATCTGTTCCCGATTGATGGTCCGCTATATCATTTAACACATGCGTTAATACACCATGAATCAAAATAGCACCTACCAAAAGGACAGAGGTAGTTCCCAATAAGGTTAACCACGAAATTTGATAATAGAAAATCAATGGCAGGAGCGTAGATAGAATCGTTGCTACACTGGAGAATACAACGGCAACTAGACGTAATAACATACCAATTCCTTTTAGACTAAATGCTGATTGAGCCGGAATCATAGCAAACATCCTTTTTATTTTTAATTATGTTAAAGGCAAAATGGACCATAACTCTTCTTGCTTATCAAAAAATAGGTGACAAATAGGAGGTTGAAATGATCTAAAGTAGAACTCAAACAATGGAACACGTGAAAGATGAGCAACAATTTTTAACTAACGTCTTTCAATTATTTAAACCAAATGGAACGTTGATACTATCAACACCGTTTGGAGAAGGTGGAGGTAAGCTAAGTGGGTCACCTTTACATGTACACCAACTAACACCTCATGAATTTTCCGAATTGTTCTATAATTATTCAAAAGCAGAATTTTATTACCAAAAAGGACCACTAATCGAACCAATTTCTAATTCATCGCAAAAACATCATCCAATAGGTATTGTAGTCGCCAAGAAATAAATAAGAGCAATCTAATATGTCAGTACTAAGAAGAGGTTATTCTATGATCAAATCAAAATTTTTTCTCACTATCTTTTTTATTAATATATTTTTGCTACTTCTGCTTTTAATTTTCCCAAAGAAAATTAAAAGCGAGGAAGCGATTTCTTACTTGGTTTGGATTATGTAATGTTACTCGAATCGGTAAAAATCACTAAGAAAAACTTTTAAAAATACATTAGTTGGAATATGATATGCTGTTTATAATTAATAGTTGGTTTAGGAAGGATGTTACCATTGTTAGGTCAAAACAAAAGTAATATTATTTACCTCATTTCAGGTCCAATCGGGGTTGGAAAATCAACCACTTCAAAAAATATCGCTCAAATTATTGAAAATTGTGTTCTTATTGAAGGGGACAATATATTACATATGTTTGATTGTGATTCAGAAACATCATGGGAGGATCGTTTAAGCCTAACATGGGAGAATATCCTTACTTTAACAAAGAATTTTATTCAACATGATTTCAATGTCGTCATTGACTTTGTAGTAGAAGATGAACTTGAGTGGTTTTGTAAACAAATAACCGATTTACAGGTGATACTAAAATATATCGTATTAAGAGCAGATAAAGAAAAACTAATCGAACGTATACATGCGAGGGGAGACAATGATTCATTAGATCGCTCTCTATTTTTGTTAAACAAACTGGAATCAAGTCCCTCAAATAAACCATTTCTTTATGATACTACTCTGAAACATACAGCAGAAATAGTAGATGAAATCATTAATGACAATGGTTTTATTATTAAAATGTAACCATGAAAAAGATTGAAGTTTTTGTTTCTTTTGTATAGTTTTAAGGAAACCTAATACAAAATACTGAAACCTAGATACACTTAGGTTATCTAAGATCACGATATAAACATTGCTTCTTATTCAGGGCAGGTTTATTGAATATGGAGTAGATATTAATAGTATTTCTGAAAAAGGTAGCCCTATAAATCACTTGAATTATTATATTTTAATTTAACTTTATCTATTACTGTCTTAGAAATTACAGCAATTAAGACCAGACTTATAAAAGACCAATTGGCATTCCAACTTTTTTCAAGGTAGATATCTACGGTTTTCATCATGGGAAGAGCAACGTAAGATATAAAAGCGGAAACTAAGGCTAAAGCAATCAAATATGATTTCCACTTCTTAAATCTGTCGTATAGTAAGGTAAGTCCAATTGGAATGATAAAGAGATTAGCAGGTAACATTGTTGGGATAATCGGCTCGAGTTGCATTCGATAATCATACCAGTCCATTGCTGTTGCAACATCATCTAAGTTTTTATTTAATATGTAGATGATTCCGAGGTATGCAATGGAGGAGAGAAGTCTCTCTTTCTTGATAAATAAAAAGAATAGTACCAACATTATGATGCAGGCAACAAGTAGTACCCACCATTGCCAGGTGAATAATGTGTAAGTGGTCCATAACTCTATTCTTAAGTCAGTTACTTGGTTTGTAAGTTTATCGATTTTCTTACCTAGTTCCTCCATTTTTATTCCTCCCATATTTTAATTTGCAATTACTTTTCCCTCATAATAGATTTCTATTCAAATTACTAAAAGCCAACAATAGATCATTATTTTGATGATTAAAATAACAGTTATGTCATGGTTCGTTCACTACAAAAAAAAAAACGCCCAAATAGATTGAACGTTTGGTTAGGCGGATGGATCTCGGCGAATTGAATTTTAACACGTTTCAAAAATAAAAGTTTTTTTTCCATTCCTTTTCGCTTCATACATCGCAGTGTCTGCCTCTTTTAATGCTATTTGAATATTTGTCACATTTTCTTCATCGATCATACTTATTCCGATACTGGCAGAAATCGAAACAGCGACAGGGTAATTGTTCCATTCCGATAAAGCATGAATAATGTCAGTCGCAATAGCTGCCAGCGGTTTCTTATTTTCCTCCGTTATCACAATGGCAAACTCATCCCCGCCAATTCGAGCTAATGTATCATTACTTCCGATTTGCAGATTAATTCGACTTGCAGCTTCTTTTAACACCAAGTCGCCCACATCATGACCATATGTATCATTCACTTCTTTAAAATTATCCAAGTCAAGTAACATGATCGCTTTTTTATTTTTGATATCCGGGAAATTTTCATACAAATAATGTCTATTGTGCAAGTTTGTTAAACTATCAATACTTGCTAATTTCTCAAGCTCTAGTACATATGAAAAAAGACGAGAGAATTTTTCAAGAATCTCTTCATCCTCTTCTGTAAAAGATACTGCTTCTGAACCTATTACACAGAGAGTACCAAACATTTTTCCATCTTTATAAAAAACAGGGACACCCATATAAGCCCCTACATTTGCTTGAGCCGTAATAGCCAAGCCTTTGGTAACAGGGTGTTTACTTGTGTCGTTAATGATTAATGGTTCTTGTTCACCAAGATAGATAAGCTGACAAAAGGATTCTTTAAGATCCATAGTAAGGTTACTAAACTCTTCTACTTCTCTACCATCTTCTCCTAACATCTTTACGATCGAAAATGTTTCGTCTGTTGTTTTACCTAGAAATAGTCTTTTATCATCAAATGATTGATTGACTAATTCAAGCAGATCCTGAACTACCCTGTGTTCCAATTAAATCACCTGCTTCCATCCATTTTGTTTCATCTTGTATAATTATTATAACAAATTAACAAAAAGGAAACAGGAATTCTTCAATCCATATATATGGAAGATACGAAAGTTTTATATCAGGTGTGGTCATCTAGTTCGTTATTTCCTTAAAATCTAAAAAAAATCACTTCTATTTTACTTAAAGACTTTTTCCTGGATATAATCAATAGATTCTGTTTGATTATTGCTTCAAAATGCTCTCTTAAATGCATAACACCAATTTGGTTTCCATTAGTGACAAAATGCTGCCTTCCATTGGCAGCATCACTCACTTATTACGTATCTTTAAAATATACTGCATGTTGATAGTAATCAGGATGAGTCCAATAATGAAAATAGCAAATAGTTGTGAATGTTCAGAGCTAACGGAATAGACCGTTAAAATAATCATTGCACCTACAAGTAGTAGATTTGTGCTGTTAAACGTATAATAAAGTCCTTCCAACATCACATGTCGCTCTCCTTCATCAGACGAAGCAAGAAGCTTTTTCGTGTAATCTTTATCTGATGCTTCCGGAAGGTCTCGTTCAGGATACATCACTTTTAATAAATATGGCATTACAAATGAACTTGCGCCAGTAAGCATTACAAGAATTGAAGCGAAAATAGCCAGTAATATTTCTTGGTTGGTTACTAGTACTATACTTAATGTTATAATGGAAAAGATCATACTGCTATTCCCCGCTAATGAAACATCACTAAATTTTTGATATTGCCATTTATCACGAACATCTTCTTCTTCTCCTTCTAAAGAGCTCGATGCCTTTCGTTTGATTTGCAGCATCCCTATCATAGCTAGCACTAGCAAAATCAGAGAGACTCCTCCTAGAATCCATGTCAATTCATAAGCGATCTCTAATATCGTTACTCCAAATTCTAAATCTAAAAAAGCATACACAATAAAAAAACCAAAAACGGCTCCTATAAAGAATTTCCCAAAAGTTTTCATACTAAATCTTCCTCCTTAAATATAAAAATATTATCAATTGGTTCATCAAAGATATGTGATAACCTCATTGCTATGAGGAGAGAGGGCATTAATTCCTCACGTTCAATCAAACTAATCGTTTGACGCGAGACTTTTGTTCGTTTAGCAAGTTCTGTTTGATTCAGTCCATCTCTTGCACGTAATTCTTTCAGTCTAGTCTTCATCTTGTCACCTCGCATGTTTTTTATCTTATTCACCATTACATAAACGAGAAATTTGATAACACAAAATCACTGTATACTATTCTTATCATTTTGACAAGTATTATTGTCAAAATGAATAATTTTATTGTCAAATTTAAAGAATAAAAATGTGTGGCTGTAATCCTTAAGAAAATTGGATACCGGAAACTTGTATAAAAAAAGCCTCCTCTATATACAAATTCTAATATACTATAGAGGAGACTTTTAAACTGTTTATATATGAAAAAGCTGATATTAACTTAAGTTTTAAATTTAATTTTGTGATTTTGTTGATAATTGATGATTAAAAATAGGAAACATAGCGCAAAGCACCGGATTGTTTTAGGAACGTTTGTTTATCTTAAAAATCCAATTAAATCAAGCTTGGATGAAACCCTCCCGCAATACGTTTTGTAAAAACATGCTCGGTTTACCTACGCTGTAAAGCTGTAAATAATGCATAGCTCTGGTGCAGGCAGTGTAGAAAACTCTGCGCAGGCTCTCATCACCGTATACTTGCTCCGATGCATCATAAATAATGACAGCATCGAATTCGATACCCTTGGACAAATACGACGGTACTACAACTACTCCTTGCTCATATTCAATCGAGTTGCTCTTTAAGAGTTTAATTTCATTGATGCTGGCCAGGGATTCATATGCACTTATACTTTCCTCAGCAGACTTGCATATTATCGCAATACTATTAAGCCCTAGACTTCGTAAACCTGCGACTTTGGAGGCAATAGAGCTGTGCAGTTCTACGTGATCAGCTACTTGTTTCAGTACGGGGAGCTCACCGAAGCGTTCAAAAGGAATTATTTTTTCTCCATTAGGAACGAGTCTTCGTGTAAACTCAATAATCGGTTTGGTAGATCGGTAGCTTCGTGCTATATTGATCACTTCCGTTTGATCCGATCCGTAAAGGCTGGTAAGTTTGTTGAAATCAACCGTTTCGCTAGCGTGGGTGAATATTGCCTGATTAAAGTCGCCGAGCACTGTCATACTGGCCGCAGGAAACAAACGCCTCAAAAACTCAAATTGAAATGGGGAATAATCCTGTGCCTCATCAACAACGATGTGTTTGATTGAGCTGTTCGTCTGAAAGCCTTGAATCAGATCTTTCAAAAGTAAAAACGGAGTAGCATCCTCATAAAATAGTTTATCTTCATCTAGCATTTCCAGTGTCGCCTGACAAATAGACGCCCACTCCTCCGGTGTCTCTCCTTCAATCCAATGATTGATCTGTAAGGAATCAGCAAAAAGCTGCTTGTATGTCCCCTTAAAATCAACAAAATGAAACGCTCGGACTCGCTTTCGTAACGGCTTCAATTTTTGGTGAACAATCAATTGGGCAAGTGCTTCTGGCTCGACCTCATAGTCGGCAATCGCTTCTCTTTTATAGCCTCGTTTTTCTGCTAAGTAGACGCGTGCCTTATGGTATTCATCGTCACTAAGTAGCTCGATTTCTTCCTCTACCCATGATTTTGTCCTTTCGATCCTTTGAACCTCATTTATGTTTTTTATTAGCCAATCCTTCAATTTTTCAAGTCTATTATGGAAGTCGAGTGAAGTGTCATGACTGTAAAATCTTTCTGCTATTTGTTGTGCTGTAACGATTGGTTTTCCTCTAAAAGTAATGTTCTTAAATAGCATGCCTGATAATTCTAGTGATTGTCTATATAATTGGATTGCCTCAAAAAAACGGGTAGATGCTTTAAAACGGATGCTCGCAAGCCTTGACCTGTACGATGGAGTATTTGTTGCAGTTAAAACATATTCCAATTGCTCGTAGGGATTTTCAACTTGAAAATCTTTACTCAAACGACGATTCAAGTATTCCTGAAATGTGACCTGTTGCATATTCTCTTCACCAAGTTCTGGTAGCACATTGGACACGTAGCTGCTAAACATGGCATTAGGCGAAAAAAGAATGATTTGATCAGCATTCAAACGTTCTCGATATTTGTAGAGCAAATAAGCAATTCGTTGCATGGCAGCCGATGTCTTGCCACTCCCTGCTGCACCGTGAACAATAAGCAACCTCCCATGGTCATGGCGGATGATCTTATTTTGCTCCTGTTGAATGGTAGCTACTATATTGTGCATTTGTTTGTCGGTACCTTTGCCCAGAACCTGCTGTAAAATCTCGTCTCCAATGGTGAGGCTCGTATCGAACATCGATTGAAGAACGCCGCCACGTGTAAGATATTGCCACTTTTTCTCCAATATGCCTTCAATTACGCCTTCGGGGGTTTTATACTTAGCCGGACCGGGCTGGTAATCGTAGTAGACACTCGAGACCGGAGCCCTCCAGTCATAGATAAGGAAATCTTCGCCACTAGAATCACGCAGCGTGGAGATACCAATATAGATTTGTTCCGGAGTGGAAGTACCTTCTTCCATAAAATCGATCCGGCCGAAATAAGGAACCTCCTGCATACGGCTTAATGTGGACAATCTCTTGGATGCGTGTCTATGGCTGCTTTGGCTTACGGACAGAGCTTGTGCCTCTTGCCTCAATCCGATGATGGTCTCTAGGTAATCATCAAAGGTATCCGTATTCACCTTGACTTCATCCCAAAAGTGTTTGCGGATATCAACCACCTCGTTTTTGCGCCTAGAAGTTTCAGCTTCCAATCTGTTGATTTCCTCCTCAATTGTCTCCATAACACTGTCCAATCGTTTTTGCTCCTGCTGAAATTCCAAACTCATAGCAAACACTCCTTTGAAAAGATTATAAAAAGGGTTGACAAATATAACGATCACATTGTATAATTAAAATAGGGATAATATAATATTTTTTAATAATACAATGCATACCTATATAAATTTACCACAAGATCGCATTTTTTGCAACGTCTTAGACTTGAATTCTATCATGAGGTTAGGACATAGCCAGCCAATAATAACGAAAAAGGATCCGATCGTCGCTTTGACGATCGGATCCTTTTTTATTGGACTATGTTCATCATCTTTTGTGCCACTAGCTGTCATCGCGGTAAGCTCTTATCTAGTACTATCGGTGAATTTAGCGTATCGGAAATCTTTCCAAATTACGGATCCACTACTAAACCAAGTGAATTTTTAAATTTTATTAGACCTAAATATTATTTATATTCTTTACCTCAAAAAGAAAACAATCGATAAGTTAGTCGGTGATTTTCTTTACATGGTCTGCCTTATTTTGCTTCCTTTGATAAATAATCTTCTAATTGATTGAAAGTTCCTGAAAATCCTTCATAAATCATATCTTTTGATTCTCTAAAGGTTTTAATTTCCTCTTCGGTTGCTGATGCTGGAGTTATTACCGCTGTAAGGGTTGTTTTACCCTCATCCTCGGTAAAAGTCATTGTATTCAGAGTTTCCAAGGGCCAATTTTCGTCAAAGGGTGCACGAACAATGTTACCTTCCTCATCAGAAAAGAAACTGGTGTAAACGATTTTCTCTGGTGCAATAATTTCATTGTATACAAATTTAACCCACATTACATCACCATCAGCAGGTTTCTGGCTGTAATGAAAGACACCTCCCGGTCGGAAATCTGATTTAGTAACATTAAACGTCCAACCTGTTGGACCCCACCAGTTTTGTAAATGTTCTGATTCGGTAAATGCCTTGAACACTAGTTCTCGTGGAGCATTGAAAGTATGGGTTATTTCGACTTGAGCTGACATTTTAATCCCTCCAGTAATTTTAGTTATCATTCTCTTTGTTTCCATTCTTTTGTAGATCTTGCAAATAACGATCCAAGTTTTTGAATCTTTCCTCCCACAGTTCACGGTATTGTTCTAACCATGAATCTAATTCTTTAAAAGGCTCCGATCGTAGCTTATAGATGCGACGATTCGCTTCTGCATCAAACTCAACTACTCCCGCTTCATGCAGTACACGAAGATGTTTGGATGCCTGAGGTTGGCGAATGTGAAGCGTATCCACGATTTCACTGACCGTTAGCGGGCCCTCGAGCAGTAAATCTACATTCTTTAACCTACTGGGCTCGGCAAGAGCGCTTAAGATTTTAGTTTTCATTTTTCCATTCGAACACCTCCTTTTTTATTACGAATATTCCACGATAGGAATATACCATTACAGGAATAAATCTGTCAAGGAAAAAATCATTCATATAAAGTATGATTTCCATCAGTGGGGGTTTTACGGACGATTAGCAGCGTTTTTTTATGTATCAACCTTTTAATCCTTATTCAACAATTACACCCAATAATTTAAGTGAACTTATTCACAATATTGCATTTCTATTGATGAGTGACAAGTGCCTTTTTCCTTTATGAACCGAATCTAAAGTATTTTTTAATGATGAATTTCTATATAGGAAGTAAAAATGCTAAGGTTAGAAGAGACTTCTCCTTATTTGATATTGAGCAATCGAAAAGAAATTTTCATCAGACGTATGTGGTAATCTTGAAACCAGATTGTCCTCTCCTTTCCTTTTAAACGCTTTAAAATAATTTTTATTTTAAACTTGGCCCTTACGTGACGTAACGATGTATATTAAATTCACTGGTAAAAATAATTGCGTGAAATGAGGAGATGACCACTGCAGGTAAAAAATACTGGAAAGTTGGCGAACTTGCCAAGTTAACCGAGTTAACCATTCGGACCTTAGATATGATGATCAAATTGGTTTGTACTCACCATCCGGATATTCTGATGCGGAGAATGATTTATGGATGACCATTTCAAGAAGCTTGGCGACTTCCTTGACAAGCACCCAAAAACATAAAGTGTGACTGATCAGTGAGGTTTTACGGACGATTAGCACCGTGGTAAAGAAATATGGAGGAATAGATATGACAAAAGTATATTTTGGCATGACTTTATCTCTTGATGGATTCGTCAACGACAGAAAAGGCAATTTTGATATGCTCTTTGCCAGCTTTGAGCCGAATGAAGAACTGGCGGCAATGTTGCAAAATACCGGAGCTGTAGTAATGGGACGTAATAGCTTTGAGGCGGGAGGCGATACCGATTCTTATGCTGATTCATATGAATTCCAGGTGCCCTTATTTGTTCTGACTAAAAAACCACCGGCTAAGCATCCCAAGGAAAACGATAAATTAACAATTACCTTTGTGACTGATGGGATTGAAAGTGCTATAAAACAAGCCAAAATCGCTGCCAAGGGTAAGGATGTCGCGGTGATGGGGGTTAGCGTCGGTCGTCAATTGCTTAAAGCAGGCTTAGTGGATGAATTACAAATAACGATAGCCCCTATTTTGCTTGGCAAGGGACTACTACTTTTTGAGCATCTGGAAGAACTTGAAATAAATCTTGAGAAACTGCGGACGATTGAGACCAAACAGCAAGTTGAAATCTGGTATAAAGTAATCCATCAAACCTAGAACTTTTTATGCAAGAGGTTTTAGTCGTTTATCTTATATTTAGCGTACAATAAACACAATGGATACATGAACAAGTGGATGTAACAGTCTATCTGTATATCAACAAACCGGATTCGAAAGTAAACAAAGACGTTTGTAAAGACTATCGGATGCTTCTGTTCAACATAACAAAAGGTTAAATATTTTCATTAAAATTCGATCTGTATTCAAAACTATAGAATCCATTTTGTTCGACCTTTTTCCAGATGGATTCTTAGTGTTTTCCCTATAATGCAAGTTTGTGTTTTGTTTTCGATCAAACTTTATTCTAAAGCTACACGACTTGGAGGATTATGGAATGAATATTAAATTAACAGCGATATTGGCAACCGTATTAATTAGTATACTTTATGTCTTCATATTATGGTTCGATGGACATCGGTTGCTTACTTCAGTATCAGACACGGAAACGGTACAAGAAGCATCGTTTCAATCTTCTATAGATGCGTACATAAAAACTCAGATGCAAGAGCAGAATATACCCGGGTTGGCGTTGGGAATAGTCAATGGAGATCAAGTTGTGTATGTGAACGGATACGGACGTGCGGACTCTTCCGGGCGGGAGGTTACCTCCGAGACGCCCTTTGTGATCGGTTCAAATAGCAAATCGATTACGGCAACTGCTGTATTGCAGTTGGTCGAGGCAGGTAAGATCGATCTGGATGCTCCGGTTCAGCATTACATCCCTTCTTTCCATGTAAAAATGACAGAGGATTCGTATCAGGACGTAATTACGGTACGTCATTTGTTGAACCAAACAAGCGGATTGCCTCCTTACACACCTAATGGTGAAACCTCAGAGGATCAAGGGAATACCACCTTAAAAAAGGCTGCTCTTACTTACTCAAACGGGATGGGGCTTGCCCGCCCGGTTGGAGAATACGGTTATGCGAATGCCAATTACGTCCTACTAGGGTACATCGTGGAGAAAGCCTCCGGACAGCCCTATGAAGATTATGTAAAGGAACATATCTTCGAGACTTTGGCCATGCACAAAAGCTTCTTATCACAAGATGAAGCTTTACGTAATGGCCTTGCTTCACCACACCGCAGATGGTTTGGTTTCACAGTAGAATATACAGGAGAAGATGTGTTCCAAGCAGGAGATTTGCCCGCCGGATTTATCATTTCTAGTGCGGAAAACATGAGTCATTATCTCATTGCACAAATGAACGGGGGACGATTTAGAGACGCAAGTGTACTCTCTTCAAAAAGCGTCCGTCTGATGCAAACAGAACCGATTTCCAACACATACGGCATGGGGTGGCTCTTTGACGAGATCAACGGTGTCGCAGTAATCGGACATGCCGGAGGGACACCCGGATTCCAATCGCACATCTGGTTTTCGCCTGAACAACGAATCGGTGTGATCGTACTTGCCAATGTGGTCAGTGTGCTCGATGCTCTGCCCGATACGGAATATTCCATGGCTACCGATATCGCATCAGACGTCATGAACATAATGACGGAGCAACCATTAACAGACTATAGGCTTAGTATCAATCAGAGGTATTGGCTATTGAACGGAGCAGTTGTACTATTGAGCGGATGGTTGGCACTGGCTTTAATAAGAACCGGGCAACGTTATCTTCGTCTGGCACAACAGCGTACATCTAAGAGATATGAATGGGTGTGGCGTTTAGCTCTTGTATTTATTCTGCATTTCATCTGGCCATGTTTGATAGTCATTATGACGTATACTTCTGTAATTCCTATTTGGCAAGTCTTGACTGTTTTCCAGCCTGATGTGGTGTTATGGTTGAAGCTCATGGCCATCATTGTGCTATTGAAGGGCCTTGTCGAGACCGGACTTCTGACCCAGAAATGGAAAACAAGGAAGAAACGCCAAATCAGAGCCTAAACGTTCAACTGTACCTTTTATTGTAAATAAGCTACCCTAAAGTTATACAGTTGAACGCTGTGCTAAACCAGTGAAGTTCTCCATAACTTTCAAAGGGCTTAAAATGCTTTTGTTAAACTAATTGTTTTTTCAATGATGATTAAAGCAATCACTGCAATAAGAATAAATACAACCGAAACGGCATTAATAACAGGATCAAAGGTTTGTTCCACATAATTAAATATTCGTACGGGAACAGTGACAAATTGAGGTGAAGTTACAAAAACACTTACAAAAACCTCCCCAAATGATGTCACGCCCGCAAATACTGCTCCAGCCATAATACCAGGCTTAATGTTTGGAATCGTTACTTGGAAAAAGGTGCGAATTGGCCCAGCACCAAGGCTCATAGATGCCTGTTCGATGACTTGGGGCAATAACCATATATGGAACACTTGAGAAGGATCGGCTATGTTGTCATCTAGTTTGTTTCTCAACGGTGTTTCTTAACTAGTATTCTACTGTATTCACTTTCAGCCATCCAATTATATCAGATTTCGTTGCGTTTCCTTGTGCAACTGCTACTGTAAATGTTTCCACTTCATCATCGTTCTTTATTAATTTATAGCCATTCTTTTTCAAAAATATTTCTAGAGATGCCAAAGCTGTTCGCTTATTTCCATTATAGAAACAATGATTTCTAGCTAATGATTCAAATAATGCAGCTGCTTTATCAAAAAGTGTAGGGTAAGCATCTACCCCGAAAGCTGATTGCTGAGAACGGTATACCGCTGACTCTAGCAATCCCTGGTCTTTAATCCCTGCTTGCTCTCCTTTTCCATACTTTTTCATAACCATAAAGTGAATCAACACGACATCTTTTGCTCTCAAATACTGAATACTCATTTATCTATCCTTTAATCTCTCAAAAACTTCATTATGTTCTTCAAAAGTTTCGGCAAGCATCTCTAGCATTTCCGCATCTACTTCTTGTTCCCAATTTCGTTTTTTCTTTAAAACAATCTGATTATCTTTTACATCAAATTCGATTTCATCACCACGCTTAATATTTAAAGAATCAATGATTTTTTTTGGTAATCCAACACTTAAACTGTTTCCAGTTTGAACGACCTTACGAACTTCTTTTTTACTCATGTAATCCACACTCATTTCTTTTTATTCTCCTTTCTATTATTATTATTATTCAAACTACATTTTATACATTAGTATGTAATTACATACTAACTCACTTAACATTATTTTACAAGAGCAATGTGTGCAACAGAGGGGTTCTCGTTTTCATATACCTTAATCATTGCGATTGTTTGTTACTGTATTCAGCATAACAACATAACCTGAACAGACAAAAGGTGAGCCATTATCCTTTGTAAACCTTTACGTCTATTTCTAATGCCTTTTCAGTCCGTTTGTGCATAAAGTTGAACCTGTTACAAGATCAATACCTGGCATGGAATCCAATTTAAAGTCGCTAAAGGCTAAGTTGTTCCCGATGTCCCAAAAAATGATCAATAGGACTAAAAATGTATATACTTATCAAGCCCTAGCTCTTACAACTTTCGAAATACAAATAAAACATCACAGCCCTAAATCATTTAGCGCCATGATGTCTATTTGTTTATATCTTTGAAATTTTTAGCACTATGAATAATTCGAACAACTTCTATCGACTATCTTTTCTAAATCCTTTACAGCTGATTCTGCCCATCTTAATACAGCCTTTTCCCAAATTTCTCCTTAACTTGTTCATGAGAAACGACTTTTCCAGAATTGAGTACTTGTATTCCTTTATCTATCGTTGATCTTATATATAATTCTCTCATTACATCTTCAATAGTTACGCCATCAGGTAAATCTTTAATTAATCTTAATACTTCTTCTTTTGTACTCAATTCTAACAACCCCCCTTATTATTATGTTACTTTTAAGAGCTGTCGATACAGTATTAACAAACTCACAAGAACAATTTCATCTTCTCGATATTCTAACAAATTGTCTTTATTTAACAACATGTCATGACATACCAATGGAAATGAGAAAATAAAATTTCTCGAAGTGAGATTCACTTTAAGTGCCAAAGTGTGATCACAAACATTTAACAAAGCTCTATTTGGAGATAAAAAATGACAGCTGCATTACTTGATCGACTAACACACCGTTCACATATTCATTTGCGTAATGGTGAATCCTACCGATTTCGTCAAAGCATGATGCATGAGCTATAGCGAGGGGGCGTGCTTGGGGTTCTTGCTCCTCCTCCGGGGCAAATTTAGCTGCTTCGTCTGGATGTTCTGAGGAAGCATTTATCCCCGCAGATTCTCCTACTCCTAATGCCATTGGTAAAGTTGGATCAACACCGTCTCTCCATATTGATGATCAGCAAATACACATCAAATACCAAGTAAATAAATTGTTTGATTAGATGCTGGAAGCCGCGAATTCCAAAGGTCTTCCTACTATAGACTTATTCATCAAAAGTCTAGCGCTTATACAACGAAAATAATCAAAAGAGGTGTATGCTCCACACATACACCTCTTCAAATGATCGAATAAACTCAATCCACAAGCCTATTATCTTCATCATTACCCTTTTCTACTTTTAATTCTGAACAGCCGACGGTTCATTTAAGACAAAGTGCCTCTCCCCTGTTTCCGACATTACAAGGCATGGTCGATTGGGATAGCTTTTCCTGACCATACTCGTTTTGATGTCCATTCCATTGATGGCTCACTCCAAAACGGATCAGACTCTTGTAATCCCAATGGCAGGAAGACTGCAGAACATAAATAAACACTACCTGTAGAAATATATCCTTCCCCAATCTCTGGTTGGTGTCCAGAAAATCCAATCGTTAACCATCCTGATTCGGTAAAAGTTCCAGGTGCTTCCAAAGTTCTCTTAATAAGTGTAGTTAATGCACTTCTCACTTGTGCAGGCTTTAATTCATTAGGTAAATCACCTCGAAGTGCATGGTGAACTAAACATTGAAATACACCAAAGCGATAGGCTAAAGACCTACCGACAGGAGGAAAAGTTCCCTCTGGTGAAATCGTTCGTTCCTGAATCACCGCATATCGCTGTGACCTTTTGATAATTGATTCCCTAAGCACTTCCCAATCTCTATACTCAGCCCCCACTGTTTCTATCAAATCTACTAACATCGGATGGATGACGAAACTATTGTAGTAGTCATGGTGATACTCCGTGCCATCACTATAAACACCATCTCCTAAATACCATTGTTCAAATTGCTTAATAGCATAATCAATCCGCATCGGATCCCAATCTTTTTCACCGGCTTTGTATAAAAATGCTTCAATAATCGCTGAAAACAATAGCCAGTTTGAAAATATCGGTTTTCTTGTTCTTGTAGTTTTCAACGCAAGTATCACATTTTGCTTTACTCGAGCATCAAGCTTTTCCCATAATTCATTCGGTGCTCTTAACAAGGCATGCGCTAAAAAGGCAGTATCTACAATTGGTTGAAAATCATCTGAAAAGTTCATGTAATCCGGTGAGTGTTGATCTGTTCCAGCATCAATTGCTTCTCTTGCTAATTCAGCATATTTTACTCGGAGCTTCTCTTCGTCACTATTTTCACACACTTGTTCAAGCCATGGTGCCATGCCTGCTAATAAGCGAGCCAATGCTTCCAGGTGGGAAAATTGCTCCCGATTGGTTCCTTCCTTCATCTCGACCGGCATTTCTTTTTTTAATGTTCTATCCTTCAAGTGTAGAAGGACAGGATTTGCGATTTTTAACATCGACTCAAGCCAATATTCTCGCTGTTTATTGTTTACCATTGTAATTTTCCACCCTCTTACAAAGTTTTTCTTTAAACTGTCTACCATTATATCAAAAAAGAGAAGGAGAATGCTCACCTCCTTCTTCACAATTATATGCTTTCTTCACATCATACTTAAATCTTTTAACCTTTTATTCCGCCAATCATAACACCCTTAACAAAATACTTTTGTAAGAAAGGATATAAACAAAGAATTGGTACTGTTGCTACGATAATAGTAGCATACTTAACCGTTTCACCTATCGGCATAGCATCTACTGCACTTACTCCAGATGTCATGCTACTTGTGTCGTTAGCAATTAAGATTTCACGGAGTATCAACTGAACTGGAAATAACTCCCTGTCTTGTAAAAAGATCATCGCATGGAACCAAGAATTCCAATGAAACACACCATAAAACAATACCATAACAGCGACAACAGGTAGCGATAATGGTAAAACGATTCTAAACAAGATAGTAAAATCATTAGCACCATCAATACGTGCAGATTCTTCTAAGCTATCTGGAATTCCTTGAAAAGCCGTACGCATAATAATTAAATTAAATGCACTAACTGCTGTTGGAAGAATTAATGCCCAACGTGTATCAATTAAATTCAATTCATTTACAAGTAAATAAAGAGGAATAAGTCCTCCTTCAAAAAACATGGTGAAGACAATCATAAACATAATCAAGTTACTCCACATCACATTTTTTCTGGAAAGAGCATAGGCTCCTAAAGATGTTAGAATAATGTTTAAAGCAGTACCCGCAACCACATAAATTAAGGTATTTAGGTATGAAATACCAATCATTGGGTTGTTAAATACCATCTTATAAGCTTCAATTGTAAAATCCTTTGGAGCAAGCATAATTCCTCTAGTTTGCGCAACATAAGCAGGATCGCTTAGGGACGCAAATAAAATATAAAGTAACGGGTAGAGCGTAACCAGGGACAAAAGAGTAAGAATTATTATGTTTCCGTAATCAAACAAACGCTCCCTTAGTGTTTTTCGCATTGTCGATCCCCTCCTACCATAATTTAGTGTCGCCAACTTTCCTTGCGATTCCATTTGCTATAACTAATAGCGTAAAGGCTATCAATGCCTTAAACAGTCCAACTGCAGCACTATAGCTAAAATTACTTTCCAGGATACCTTTTCGGTAAACATAAGTTCCAATTACATCTGCCGTTTCATAGGTTGTCGGATTGTACATTAACAATATTTTTTCTTCACCTACTGTCATAAACTTACCAATTAGCAAAATCAGCAAGATGACAACTGTCGGCATAATCCCCGGTAAAGTAATATGAAACATTTGCTTAAATCGTCCAGCTCCATCCATTTTTGCAGCTTCATACAATGATGGATCAATATTTGACATAGCAGCAAGAAAAATAATCGAACTCCAACCAACATTTTGCCAAATATCTGATCCAATAAACAGGGTTCTGAACCACTCTGCTTGTTGCATAAATGCTATCGGCTCGATGCCAAATAAAAATCCTAAAATATCATTAACCACACCATCTCTGGCAGTAAAATCATATAAAATACCCACTATAACTACCAACGAGACAAAGTGAGGCATGTATGTCACGGTTTGGACAGTTCGTTTGAATATTCTACTTCTCACTTCATTAAGTAATAGGGCCAGTATAATCCCCGCAGGAAAGGCAAAAAGCAAACTATAAAAACTAAGAAGAATCGTATTCCTTAATAGTCGCCAAAAAAAGAAACTATTAAAAAATTCTTTAAAATGCTCAAAGCCTACCCATGGACTACCTAGAAATCCTAGTGCTGGTGAATAATCTTTAAAAGCTATTTGCAACCCATACATTGGTCCATATTGAAAAATAATGTAATATAAAACTACTGGAGAAACCATCAAGTATATCATTTTATTTCTTTTGAAATCTTTCTTGACTCTATCTATGAAGCTGGCAACTTTCTTACTTAAGCTGCTTTTATGTTTCAATTGTAAAGCAGTTTCCTTTTCCATTTTCCCACTCCTTTCTCCATCATATATGGATGTATGTAGTACTGTTGTGTTGATGTTCTCAACACAACAGTACAATTATGCTATTTATCTCTCCATATAACGATCTAAAGCAGCTTGTTGAAGTTCAATTGCTCTTTCAATACCCATACCTTTTAACGTCGCAACAAAATCTTCAAAGTTACTTAAAGGTTCTTCTCCCATTATGAATCTAACAACCATTTCGTCGTAATAAGTGTCCAAGTCGCTCATAATGGAATTAAACTCTTCACTTTCATCAGCATTTAAAGTGGTTGGAGGCATATTAATTTCGTTCTCTGCTGTTTCCCCCCATATCTCCACCGCTTCTTGCTGTTCAGGCAATTCCAGGTATTGCTCTACGTAACGTACATCTTGCACCAATGGTCCACCATAAGATGCTCTGATATATTTACCTAATGCCTGAGTCATGGGCAGACCATCTGGATTCTTAGTGATTTCCTCCGTGTAAGTAGGATATCCATCTATCATTTCATAACTTTCACCTTCAACACCGAAATTAAAGAGCATATGTCCTTCCTCAGAGTATGCGAAATCAAGCCATTTAACAATTTCTTCTGGATTCTCAGCTGATCCTGAAATGGAAGCACTATGATATCCTTCATATGGATGCGCTAGTTGAGCTGTTGCTGCCTTTTCACCTTCTTTAAGACTAGGATGAGGAGTCGGAGAAAGTGTGAATTCAGGAATTTGATCTTCCATTAACCCCATATATTTACCTATCCCGCCACCAGTATAACCAAATAAACTACCAAGTTGATTATTTGTTACCTTCGCATCCAATAGTTTTGTATCAACTGCAGCAAAATCTGGATCAAGTAAACCTTGTTCATACCATTTGTTCATCGTTGTTAAAAATTCTTTAAATTCAGGCTGTATGGATCCATATTTAACAGTTCCATTATCGTTATAGAATTGTGCATGGATTTCATATGCACCAACAAATGCTCCAATATACTTAAAGTCATCAGGCTGAACCATGAGCGGGATTTCATCCATCTCACCATTTCCGTTAGGATCCCCATTTTTGAAAGCTGTTAAAACTTCTTCCCATTCACTTATCGTCGATGGTTTTTCTAGATCAAGTTTGTCCAGCCAATCTTGACGGATCATCATCCCCATAAATACCATTAATTTTTCATCCCCACGAATAAAAGGAAAAGTGTAAATATTCCCTGCATCAGTTGTAACCATTTTCTTAACTTCTGGGTTCTCATTTAAATAACGATTAAGATTCGGTGCATTATTTTCTATTAATTCATTCAAGCGTATAATGTTACCCGCCTCAATTGCCTTATCAGGACCATTCGGAACTGTCCGCCAATTATACTCAATAACATCAGGTAGCTTTCCTGATGCAATCATAAGATTAAACTGTTCCGTTATATCAGTACCTTCTCCTGATGGATGTTTGAATTCAACTTTTGTACCCGTTATTTTTTCTAACTCTTGATAAACTCCAACATCATTAAGACTTTGTGAGGTTTGTGCAACACTAGGATTTAATTCAGTCCAATAAGTAATTTCATCTGGATATTCAACTTCCTCAGGATCTTTCAGATCAATATCTTCCCCGTCGGCTTGTTCCTCTTTTTCATTAGATGTTTCATTGCTAGAACACCCAACAACTAATAGAAGTAACAGCATAAGCAAAAATGATAACGCTTTCGATTTTTCCCACATAATGATGTAGTCCTCCCTTTTCTTTTTCGATTTAAAAATTATTTCGTAATAAGCATAATTCAAGGTACAGATAAACGATATAGTCCATTCTTTTGATTCGTTATCAATATATTAGAAAAGCTTATTATCTCTGCATTCTCACGTTATCAAACCTTTATATAGTGTCGTTCAGCACTTGGTGCAAACAGTAAATCCTCCACCTAAAACGGAAGAGGATTTACATACATTTATAAATGATTTTCTATCGAAATATTTTAAATAATCTCCCGATATTGTCCAGGTGTTACACCTTCAACCTTTTTAAATACTCTAATTAAACCAACGCTGTTTGCATAACCTACTGTTGTTGCAATCTCCGATATCGTGAGTTGTCGATTGGACAGCATTTTTTTAGTTTCTTCTATTCTAACTTTGGTAATACATTCACTAAGCGTAATACCACCTTGCTTCTTAAAGAAGGTAGACAAATAGGATGGATTCATTGCGAAATGTTCCGCTATCATCCCAAGGCTAAGCATGTTATTGTTATAGTTTTCCTCAATGAAATGAGTAATCTCCTTATATAGACGTTCTCCTTGTGTCGATTGATTTTTTTGGATTTTATGACAGAATTCATAATATAGAGAATTAATTTTCTGTTGTAATTCATCGACCGTATTAGACTCTGAAATAACCTTAAATGGTTGCTGGATATCCATAAACATTTTTTTATCTTCTACACTTAGGTTACTAAGCAACTTTACCCAAGTACTTAATAAGTCATAAGATAAACATTTACTTATCTCAGGAGTCATCTCTTGTTGCACATTGTTGCTAAAAATTTGATTCAATGTTTTTTCTACGTTTACAAAATCACCATTCTTCGCAAAGTTAAGTATCTGAACTTCCGTTTCCACGGGAAAATGATAATCATACCCACTATTATTCTTAATATCATTATAGAAAATTATCGAACCTGGTCCTTTGATGACCCTATAATCCAGCGCCATTATTGCCTCTCCGTAACCTTCTGAAACCTTATTTAATCCGTAATGAATTTGACTAATTGCTACAGAAATTTTAATGTTGAATCGTTGCTCCAAAATATCCTTTAATTCTTTAACAAGCTGTACTGATTTATTTCTTTCACTATCTGTATCATGATTATTGAGAATAACCAGCTTGTCACGCTCTATTTCAATTGTATATCCTTTATCATCAAAAATCTCTTCGCTAAGGTTAGCTATAATAAATCTGGTCATCACCCAGTTCGTATCCACATTTTCATTTGTAAATTGGCAATAATCATCAATTTGGATGATTATTACGCTGAAGTAATCCCATTTAAAGTTAATACCCATGCTAGCTAACTCTTTTTCAGGACTAGTCATTAAATCGACTTGTCCCCTGATCAAGCGCAAGATAAAATTAGCTCTTATAACTGGTTTTTGTTGAGAGACGATATGTTTTAATTGTGATTGTTTATCGATAGAATTAACGATTGTTTGCTTTATTAAGTCTAACTCATTCGTGAATTTACCCTTTGGACGTTCATTCCGTATAACTGTATTAACCACTTCACGAATTGGTCGATAATTCTGATTGGCTAAATAATAAGAAACAATAATTCCTACAACGATAGATATGAGTAACAAACCAACAGCCCAATATTTTACTTGATTTACTTCTGCTAACACAATATCCCTTGGAAATAACGATACATAGGTCCAATCATTTTTCTCTGAAGTTGTAAAAGAAGCAACCATGGCTTTTCCATCTATTTCTTCCTCAAAAGAACCTTCTTTCGTATTCAGCAGTGATTTTATCTCGTTAAAAGTATCCTCATTTTCATTAGTAGACATCATAATTTCTTTATTCTCATCTGCAATATACATTACCCCTTGGTTAAAGCCCTCTAATTGCTGCAACATCTTTCTAATCTGCTTTTCATCAATGTGGATCATGAGTGCTCCTTTTACATCTGTTACCTCGCCATATGGCAATGATTGAATAAGAGTGATAATGTTCTCTTCTCCTGAACTCATGGTTACTTTTTCTGAAGGAAAATAATCTCTCAAATGAAAGCCAGACATCTTACTTGTCATTATCTCATCATAAGTAGAATGCTGATATTGCTTAATATGGTTAAAAAACAAAGATGAATTTGTTTTCATTGTTGGTGATAGTAACACGTCGGACTGAGAAAAATATAAGTAATAATCATCAATATGTGTACTAACCGTTTGATACTTTTTTAGTTCCTTTATAAACTCGATATATTCATAATTACTTACCTCTTGTTGAGTAGTCATTAAATGGTTTAATCTTTGATTTAAGGAAATTTGTAAGGATAATTGCTCTGCTTCTTTAAACCTGTTATCTAAGGCAATTCTTACTTGCTCCAACATAGCTGTATTCGATTTATGTGCATTCTCGACCATACTTGATTCAATTCTGTTAAATAATACAATGCCAATTATTACCGGTATAAGTAGTACAATGAAGTAGGATGCAAGAAGTTTTACAAAAACAGTTAACCGCGTTTTTTTCTTATTAAAGCGCTTCCATTTTAACATTTTCGTTCACCTCGTATTCTAAGTTATGACACTTTCTTTCAATCAAATGCTTTATAAAAAAAACTATCTTAGAAAATTATAAGTTAGCAAATATAATAGAAGTTGTTGTATAATAACCAATAATGTCGTTCTATTGTTCTGTTAGGAGGGTGTTATGAATAAATTATTTGAACAAATTGATTTAAAGCCATTTCGATGGATTTATCGAAGAGTTTCTGAAGATAATTTTAGTGGATTCTATCATTGGCATCAAGGCTGTGAATTATTATTTGTTTACCGTGGACAGGGACGAGTAATAGTTAATCAACAAACCTATGATATCAAACCAGGTATGCTTTTCTTCTTTCAACCTTTTCAATTACATAAGGTATATGTAGAAGTATCTCCTGACAACCCTTATGAACGAAGTATTATGCACTTTGATCCGCTAACACTAGGAAAAAATTTGGACAGTTTCCCTAGCTTAAACAAATTGTTAAACCGGATGCAGAATAGTGTTATAGAACAACAAGCATTTGACTTAAGTAATTATTATCAATATGTATATGAAATTTGCGAAGCATTGAATAATTCGCTTAAAAAAAATACTTGGGAAGAAGATAGTCAACTTTTTCTCATGCAAATGCTCTCTTGTATCCGATCCAATATGCAAGATATGAAATTAGATACTGAGCTAAATAAATATCGTTCCCTTCACCATTCCGAAAGAATTATGCAATGGTTACAAGAAAATTACATGGAACCATTCGACCTGGAAAAGCTATCGGACGAAGTTCACTTATCAAAATCCTACGTGTCAAGAGTATTTAAACGCGAAACCGGAAGTAGCCTAACTGAATATTTAACGATTCTTAGAATGAAGCAAGCATGTCAGTTATTGCAAATGAGCGAAGAGCCCATAGAAATGATTAGTGAAAGTGTCGGCTTAGGAAGTGTTTCCTATTTTATTCAGTTATTCAAAAGAATGATTGGCACAACACCGCACCAGTATAGACTTTCCCATAAAATAACACGAAACACCAATCTATTTTAATTAGTTCCTCCCGTGCAAGTAGAATTAGGATCTAACATCTATCCAAAAAAAGAAACGAAAATCATTTTCGTTTCTTTTTTAGAATTTACATATTAAAATGCTTTTGTTAAACCAATTGTTTTTTCAATGATGATTAAAGCAATCACTGCAATTAGAATAAATACAACCGAAACGGCATTAATAACAGGATCAAAGGTTTGTTCCACATAATTAAATATTCGTACCGGAACAGTGACAAATTGAGGTGAAGTTACAAAAACACTTACAGAAACCTCCCCAAATGATGTCACGCCCGCAAATACTGCTCCAGCCATAATACCAGGCTTAATGTTTGGAATCGTCACTTGGAAAAAGGTGCGAATTGGTCCAGCCCCAAGGCTCATGGATGCCTGTTCTAATATGGGATTAAGATTAGACATACTTACCCCAACAGATCGGATCACAAATGGAAACACAATAACAGCATGTGCAATGATTAATGCGGTCAATGTCCCAAACCAGCCCATCGCTGTTCCTTGATATAAAAAGGCAATCCCTAAAACCACATGAGGAATCATAAGTGGTGACATCATCATTGCTTGCAATGCTTGTTTTCCAGGAAAATTCAAGCGGCGTATTGCGACAGCAGCGGCCGTTCCTAAAATAACGGTGGTAGGCGCCACAATCAATACTAAGAGAATACTTGTCCATAACGTTTCCAACCATGCACGACTAGTAAACAACTCAACATACCATTGAAGAGAGAAGCTTGTCGGCGGGAACTCTGGATAAGCATGCGGACTGAAAGATGCTATAACAATAATCAGAACAGGAACCGTCATAAACAAGTAGACAAGACTACCTAATAGCCAAATCATGCATGTTCCGAGATTAAACCTTTTATGTTGGTTGTTTGATTTAGCCATAAACTCTCTCCTCCCAACGACTTAATAACCAGCCTAAAAACAACACACAAATAGCTACTATGACTAGTAATGTAAAAGATAAAGCTGCTGCAAAAGGCCAATTCGAAATTTGTATAACTTGCTGATAAATCGTTAACGGAAGCAATGGTTGCATCCTACCCCCGATTAATAAAGCCGTAATGTAACTCCCTGCTGCTAAAGAAAATACGATCATAAAACCAGATATTAGACCTGGAATGGATAACGGTAAGGTAACTCTTAAGAAGGTTTTCCATCGATTCTCACCTAGACTCATCGAAGCACTTCTCAACTTGGGGTCCATATCTCCAAGTGTATTGGCAATCGGTAAGGCTGCAAAAGGTAATAAAACTTGTACTAATGCTATGACAACTGCGGTTAAGTTCCATAGCATCGGAATTGGCTGATTGATAAAATTCATTTTCATTAATAGTTGATTAATCATTCCATTTTGCGCTAATAAAACGATCCAAGCAAAGCTGAGTACAACCATGCTAATTAATAATGGCATGATCAGTAATATATACAACAAGGTTCGCAGACCAGCATGTTTGGCTTTTACTAGCATATATGCAGCTGGGTATGCTAGGATAATGCAACATAAACCAGTGATAAAGGCAACAAAAAGTGTAGTCCCAATTGTTTTCAAGTAAGATCCAGACTGAAACACCTCTATATAGTGCTGAAATGTATACGTATCTTGTATATTAAGATAGCTATCAACCTCTCGAAAACTCACTTCTGCTAACATAAGTAGTGGCGTCACTAGAAAAAATACTAACAATAAAATCGTAGGAATTAATAAGCCCCAATAGAAAACTTTTTGGCGTTCTGACTTCATAATTGTTTTCAACATAAACGATTACTCCTTATCTACCAATGGAATAATATCTGTTGAGTCCCAATATAGATACAATGTTTCGCCTGGCTGTGGTGGCTCTTGAAACACCGTATCAGAAATATGGATGAGAAAGTCTCCTTGTTCAGGTAAAGAGGCATGCACACGTAAGGAGTCTCCAATATAATTAGTATGAACTACTGTTACCTCTACTTGATTACTTTCCTTATCTCTTGCCTTCTCCGCCAGCTGAATACGCTCAGGGCGTAACATCATAAGCTGTTTTTCTTGATTATAATGGTCTATTTTATGAGATGTTTCCAATAGTAAAGGCTGATCCTTTGTGATTTTATGTTGTTTAGCTGCATATTTACCATAAGAACCTTCTGACTCTATCGCTTCCACTTCAAAAATATTAACTTGTCCAATAAATTCAGCGACAAAGCGGTTCTTCGGTTGACGGTATATCGTTAGCGGTTGATCTACCTGTTTTACATGGCCATCTCCAAGTACACCAATACGATCAGATAAGCTTAATGCTTCCTCCTGATCGTGTGTAACTAACACTGTCGTAATACCAATACGTTGTTGCAGTAAACGTAACTCCGTCTGCATTTCTTTTCTTAATTTGGCATCTAAATTACTTAACGGTTCATCTAGCAGTAACACCGATGGCTCAATGGCAAGTGCACGCGCAATCGCAACTCGCTGCTGTTGTCCACCACTTAATTGGTGAGGCATCCGTTTCGTAAACTCCTCTAAATGCACCAATTTCAATACTTCTTCCACTTTTTCTTTAATCGCCCTTTTCGACATTTTCTTAACCTTTAATCCATAGGCAACATTATCAAAGACACTTAGATGTGGGAACAAGGCGTAATTTTGAAAGACCATACCGATGTTTCGCTGATAAGGGGGTAGACTGGTGACATCTTCCCCATTAATGGAAACGACACCAGTTGTAGCAGGTAAGAATCCTGCAATAATATTGAGTAAAGTCGTTTTACCACAGCCACTAGGACCAAGTAAGGAGAAAAACTCCCCTTCCTTGATCGTGAGATCTACTTGGTTCAAAGCGGTATTTTCTCCAAAATGTTTACTGATCTCTTTTACAGTAATACTCATCATTGGCCTCCATCAAATGTATTATTCCAACGCTCTGTTATATCATTTAATTTCGGAGTTAATGCTTCATAATCTACCCATGTTAAATCTTGATAGAATTCTTCGCCTACTTGAACTCGTTCACTTAAACTTTCACTGTATTCGACATTTTCATTTGTCATCCCATAATAAGAAAGCTCAGCAAAAGCACCTTGCACTTCTGGAGAAGAAAGGTAATTCACTAAATCATATGCATTTGCCAAGTTAGGCCCGCCTTTCGGAATAACCCAGCTAGCTACAGCTGCTACTGGCCCATCTTCAGGGTACGTAAAGCTGACATCTAAACCAGCATCCTGTAATGCAAATACTCGCCCATCCCAAAAAGGTATAGCGGAAATTTCTCCACGCTCTAGTAATGTCTGGATTGTGCCTGGGTTATCTGGATAGGCAACCGTATTCGATTGTAATTCTGAAAGTTTTTCAAATGTGGCATCAATATCTTCTTCATTAGATGCGTCTCCATCGACTGTTTCCATTACTCCAGAAAAGAATTGTAAGCCAGCAGAATACGAAGGGGAGGATATACCTAGCTGTCCTTCAAATTGTTCGTCCCATAAGTCTGTCCAACTTTCTGGTTCAAATGGAACTAGATCTGGGCGGTAAGCAATACCTAGCTGTCCCATACTAAATCCAGATGCATAAATCTCACCATCCACTGTAAATCTCTCATTAACGGAGTCATAAATATTGTCGATATTTGGTACATGTTCTGGATCGATTGGTTCTAATAAATCCCCTGCAACAGCACGCTCGATCGTATCGGGTTGGAAAATAAGCACATCATATTGTGCATTTTCTCCACCAGAAGATTTTAGATTAGAAAACCAGTTTGCGTCTGCACCTGCATCAACAATTACTTCAATACCTGTTTCTTCTTCAAACTGTTCTAATCCCGCTTCCATAATCTGCTCTTCCCAATTACCACCATAAACACCGATGACAACTTCATCTGTTTCAGGTAATTCACCCGTACTTTCCTCTTCTTCTGTATCACCACCACATGCAGTTAACACTATTCCAGTTAATAATATGAGCAACAATATAATATTCCACTTTTTCCTCATGTTGTCGACACTCCTTTGTGTAATTTATTATTGTTTAAGACCATGCTAATTTACTGTACTTCCGAACTAGAAGCGGAAGAACATCATTACATCAAAAGATTATATGTGGTTCCATGCCTCTTCTAAATCCTTTAATGTAACAGGTTGATCTTGTAGCTTATCTTTTAAGTAGTTTTGAATTGCTACTTTCTGATGCCACCGCTCATTAGGAGGCAACGTGTGCAATTTTTCAATCAATTGATCCATCACAACCTCTGGCCAATGCTGTTCAAATTGTTCCCTGTTACTACCTAGATCAATTTCATTCGTTCGTTTCTGAAGAAATTGATCTCTGAGCTGAGCGGTCTTCTCTTGATTAATGATTAAAGTATTGGACGAACCATCTGTTTCTAGGATAACACCATAATTTCTTTGTGCTTTTTCCACACTGATGAGTCCCATTTCAACTTCGCGTAACACAAGCTCTGGATCCCTCTTTTGAGGTAATCCCCAGCCTCCGCCACTCGCTGTTCGGATACTTACCACATCTCCAACTTTTGGCGTCAACACATTAATTTTAGCAAGTTGTTTTTCGTTCGGTGTATCAGGATTCAGTACTACTCCACCAAGCGAACCAGCTTCTCCACCGAAAAGTCCCCACGGTTGGAATTTAAGCCGCTCCATCCCTCGGGCTGTCACAATCGAGTCTGGACGCCGTATTTCGAAATCTAACTGAATGGCATGGCCACCTCTACTTTGTCCAGAGCCTGCCGTATTCGGAATTAATTCATAGCGGTGTACCAGCGTATCAATATGTTGTTCCAAGCTTTCAATTGGTGTATTCTTCAGAAATCCGGAAGAGTGGTCAATCCCGTCTATCCCATCAAAATCGTGGTGTCCACCACCACCTCCACCAAGCGGCTCTACAACTGCCACATTACGGGCACCACTTGCTTCTTCCTGTGTAGAAAGGACGACAATTGCAGCTTGACCCGCACCTGCTGCTGGAATTTTATCCGGTATCGCCTTAGCCAACGCACCAAGCACGGTGCTGTACATCCGCATCGTAATACTATGACGAACACCAACGGATGCTGGGTATTCAGGATTAACAATCGTCCCTTTCGGTATGTGGATAGTCACTGGGTTTAGTATGCCACCGTTTACCGGGATATGTGGGTCTTCACTAATAATAAAATTAATAAGCCCTTGTAACAAAAACGAATGCCTGCTTCCGTTCGTCACTAAATTAAAAGCTGATTTCACCTGTGGATCACACCTGGATAAATCAATATCGATACTATTACCATCTATCGTAAGGTCAACAGCTAACCGAATAGGATGTTCTGTCAACATATCATCATCTAAATAATCATGAAAACTGTACGTGCCATCAGGTATTTGCTCAATCACCTTTCTCGTACGTGTTTCACTCTGATCTAAAAGATCTTGAATGGCAAACTCCATATTCTGAACCCCAAATTTATCCACCATATTCATCAATCGGTTTTCCGCTGTATTAACGGCAGCCACCATGGCATTAATATCCCCATAATTAAGATGTGGTACACGACTATTTGCATCTAACATTAATTTAATATCTGTATTTAATGTACCCTTACGGTAGATTTTTACTGGAGGAATACGTAATCCCTCCTGATGAATGTCTGACGCTGTTGGTGAAATACTTGCAGGCACAAGTCCACCAACATCACTACAATGGACGAATGACCATGCATAACTAATTAAGGTATCACCAGCAAAAATCGGCTTTATGATATGAACATCTGGCAAATGTGACGCAAGTCCATTTGTTGTGTAAGGGTCGTTGGTGATGACAATGTCACCCTTCTCTAAAGGACCGCAAGATTCCAACGTTTTTTTCAAACTTAATCCTAAAAAGATCGTAACCCCAACAGAACGTGGGTAGACATAAAAGTCGCCTTCCGGTGAAGCTAATGCCGTTGCAAAATCCGCTGATTCTTTGACAAATGTAGTATAGGATGTACGTTCAATCACATGGCCCATGCTGCTTGCGATCGCATGAAAGTAACTACGCATAATCTCTAAATTAGCTGGATCTGTTCTCAAACGAGTGACCTCCTTTCTCATTAGATAAAATCAAGTGCCCATATGCATTTACCTTAGCTGTCCAGTCTGGTAAAACAACAACGGTTGAGTCATGTTGTTCTATAATAGCTGGACCTGCAATTGTTTGACCGTAAGTAAGCTTAGAGCGAGTATAAACTGGCGCTTCATGCAGAATTCCTTTTAGCATGATTTGTCGGAATGTTATGGGAACAGCGTTTTCCATTGAATGTTCCAATACTTGATTTGTTACTTTAGGTGGTTGTCCTACAATCCGCACATGTACATTGATCATTTCAATCGAAGCATCTGGATTACTATGACCATATTGACTGTAATGAAGCGAATGAAACTGATCAATAATTTTATCTTTCTGCCCTTTTTCTAACCATTCCAATTGAATCGGTAATTCAATCTCATATGCTTGATGCTGATAACGTGCATCCATCGTATAGATTAACTGTTGATCCTGCAAATTACGTACTTTTTGGGAATCCAACCATTTTAGCGCCTGTTCTTCTAATTGCTTAAAACGACCTCTCAGCTCATCCATTGGAATATCGTTCAATAACACCTGTTGGGTCATAATTTCATCATGAATAAAATCAGCATTTAGCGCACCTAAAGCGGAAAGAGTTCCTGGTAATGGAGGAAGTAATACCTTATTAACATGGATTTCTTCCGCTAAGAAATTAGTTAACACAGGACCAGCGCCCCCATAACCTAGTAAAGCAAACTCACGTGGATCAAACCCGTGATGCTCCATAATATTGTTTACTTCGGCAAACATATTAGCAATCGCTACCTGAATCATACGGTCAGCCGTTTCCTGAACAGTTAAATTCAAGTGTTCCGCAATCGGTTGGACAGCTTGCTTTGATTTTTCGATATCGAGTTCGAATCCACCACCAGCAAACGATTCAGTATTTAAATACCCACATATTAAAAAGGCATCAGTCAATGCAGGTTTATCACCAATTCCATAACATGCTGGACCAGGATTAGACCCTACTGAATCAGGTCCCACCTTCAGCATTCCACCATTATCAATCCAAGCGTAGGACCCGCCTCCAGCCCCTACTGAATACATCGACACAGCTGGTAACATAACGGGAAAGCCACCTAAATGATTGCTCCCTGTATACGTAGGAAAGCCATTCTCAATAATCGAGATATCTGCGCTTGTTCCTCCCACATCGAATGTAATGACATTATCAAATCCAGCTTTCTTCACCATATCTTGCGCACCGATCACCCCTGCGGCTGGTCCTGAAAATAAGGTGCTAACCGGATACTTACTAGCGGTCTCAATATTCATAATACCGCCATTTGATTGGGTAATATACGGTGTAGCCGGTACAGCTTCTTCTTCTAGCCTTCTTTTTAAATGCATGAAATGATGTTCTACCTTTGGTTGGACATACATATTTAAAATGGTCATCATCGACCGTTCATATTCTCTCATTTGCGGCCACAATTCGGATGATAGATTGACCTTTACCTCTGGCAAGCGTTCAGCTATACGCTTTTTGACATGCTGTTCATGAACAGGATTAATATAACTATGTAAAAAACAGACAACAACACCATCTACATTCGCTTGTTCAATTGCATCGATCTTCGCTTCAAGATCCTTTTCATCTAGAGGTCTGACCACTTTTCCATCATGCTGCAACCGTTCATTCACAGAAAAAACCAAATCGCGGGGTATCAGTGGTTCAGGATGGCGAGACCGAAAATCATAAGGCACCGGTAAACGCAAGCGTTGAAAGCTTAACATATCTCGAAAGCCTTCGGTTACGAGAAACGCCACTTTAGCACCATTACGTTGTATAATCGTGTTTAAACCGATTGTCGTACCATGAACAAAATATTCAATATCTTCGGTTGAAACGCCACTTTCTTTTAACGCTTGAAGACCATTAGTTATCCCTCGGGTAGGATCTTCTGAGACTGTAGGTGTTTTCTTGCTTATAATATTTCCATTGTTTTGATCAATCAACACTAAATCGGTAAACGTACCTCCAATATCTATTCCTAGACGAAAGCGATTTTTCGTCATAAAATCTCTCCTTTAATGTATGTAATAATCGTGGATGAAAGTAGTATATCCATTCCGATAATTCCTAGTTAACTAGTAAGTTTTAGAATAGCTTAAGAAGTTTGATTTTTCAAGTTATTGAACTGTTCACAATTATCTAAAAATTACAGTCCCAGTCCGCACTGAAATGCGTATGGAAAAGGTAATGATGATTCGGGAAATAATTGATTTTAAATCTGAAGAGGATGATTAATGAGGCACATTAACAAAAGGGTAGATGGAAAATTGTTTGTAGATAGAGGCTGAGACATGAGTACTCGATTTACGACAAAAGTTTGATGTTCGTGTTTTTGTTCATTGGATAAGTATTTCTGTTGCTTGGAAAAGTATAATTATTCCTTGGATAAATGAATATATCCAAGGAATAATTATACTTTTCCAAGGAGGAGAACTAGATATCCAAGGAAGGGTGGTATCGACCTGAAAATAGAAATGGAAAACTTACTGGATAACCAAAATACTATCAGGAAATATCACAATGGAAGCATATGACGTTTTAGTGTTGAAAGAGAAGTAAATAAGGATCAAAAGGGGCTAGTTATATCCAGCCCCTTTTTAAATCCTCACCCTATTATACTCCTAATAAATTAGGTAAAAATAACGTCAAGCTTGGAAAATATGCTATGATTAATAAAGCTATGATCATAGCAATGTAAAATGGGAGCATGCCCTTTGCTGCATCTTCTATGGATAAGTTCCCAATAGCTGAACCTACGAAAAGAACCGAACCTACAGGGGGAGTTACTAATCCTACCCCTAAAGCCAACATTAATACAACACCAAAATGGATAGGATCCATCCCAATATCTGTAGCAACTGGTAGTAGAATAGGCGTTACAATCAAAATAAGTGGTGCCATATCCATAATGATCCCAAGTAATAATAAAATAATAATGATCATTAATAATGTAATTGCCGCATTTGGAGAGAAATTAATCAATCCATTTGAAACAATCGAGGGAACTTCTAATAATGCCAATAACCAACCAAAACCTGATGAAGCCCCGATTAAAAATAATACCATTGCTAACGTCTTAAACGTCTTTTGTAAAATAACTCCCATTTTTGAAATCTTGATATCTCGGTAAACAAAAAAAGTAATGAAAAACGCATATAATACTGCGATTGCTGCAGATTCTGTAGCAGTAAATATTCCAGTTAAAATACCACCAATTATAATTACTACTGTAAATATACCTAATAAGCCTTCCCGAACAATTTTAGGCACTTCTTCTTGTTTAATCACTTCTCCACGGGAATAATTTTTCTTCACCGCAATAACATATGTCAAGATCATAATGACTATTCCTAGTAATACTCCAGGAACAAGTCCTCCCATAAAAAGCCCTCCAATGGAGACCCCTCCAGCAACCGTAGAATAAATGATCATATTATGACTAGGAGGAATTAATACTCCTTGCACAGAGCTAGAAATGGTAACAGCAATCGAATAATCCGTATCATACTTTTGTTTTTTCATTATTGGAATTAACACAGATCCTAATGAAGATGTATCAGCTAAAGCTGAGCCGGATATACCTCCAAAGAAACTACTAGCCAATACGTTAACCATGGCAAGTCCACCTCTGATTTTTCCAATAATAACATTTGCTAAATTAATTAATCTTCTCGAAATTCCACCCTCATTCATAATTTCACCAGCAAGAATAAAGAAAGGAATTGCTAATAAAGAAAAAGAATCTAAGCCTGACGCCATTTGTTGTATAATTGCAGCAGGACTAATACCCATATAAATTCCTGTACCAATCGAAGCAATAGCAAGAGAGAGTGCGATTGGAACTCTAAGTATTAATAGAAAAATAAAACCACCAATTAAAAATAATATCTCCATCATTTCACCCCTTAGCTCCATCGTCATATTCCTGATGCAACCCTTTTATAAATAACAACTCAATTCCATTAGCCGTTATGAAAATACCTGCTACTGGAATAGCAGCATATAGAAAGCTCGTGGAAATCCCCAACCCAGCCATAGTAGAATAATTCATCAATAACATAAATTCTGTTCCAAAATATATTAAGATAACTCCCAATATAATGATTAAAACTTTTGCTATATTATCAATCAATCTCTTTATTTTCTCATTGAATTTCTTGACAAATACCCCTACGGCGATATGAAGTTTTTCTTTAAAACCATAGGCGATACCGAGGAAACTGATCCAAACAAATAATAAGCGTGCAAGTTCTTCCGACCATGCAGGTGTAAAATTAAAAAACGTTCGAGTAAATATTTGAAATAGTATCGTTAAGACGATAATACCAATTAAAGTTACAGATAAAACCAGTAAAAACTGATCTATTAGCTGCTTAACTTTTTTTAACGCTTTCATAAAGATCCTCCTTCATAGGTGTGCATTTAACTATTCATCGTTTGACAATCTTTCAATCCATTCACTATATTCATTACCGTATTTATCGTACACTGGTTGTACGGCTTCTCTCCATTCATTGACGTCATCCACCTCAATAAGCTCACTTCCTGCTTCTGTTACAGTCTCTTTTGAAACTTCCGTTAAGTCAGCCCATGCCTCACGTTGAACTTCTATTGATTCCATAGCTGCTTCTTTAAATGCTACTCGATCTTCTTCACTTAGCTCATCCCACATTTCTTGTGATGCTAAAAGGGCTTCAGGAGCTCCTTGGAAACCATTTACAGTATAATATTTAGCTACATTATAATGGCTAGAGGTGTAATAGCTTGGAAAGTTATTCTCTGCGCCATCAATCACACCATTTTGTAGAGAAGAGTATACTTCACCATAATCCATTGGTGTTGCAGATGCTCCAAGTGACTCTACAATATCTATTGCCAATTCCGAAGATTGTACACGAATTTTTAAGCCTCGCATATCTTCTGGAGTTTCAATTGGTCGTTCCGTATTATAAAAGCTTCTTTCTCCAGAATCATAGAATGCTAAACCAACTAATCTAGTACCTGCAAACGTATCCAAAAGATCATTGCCAACTTCACCTGTTAACATATCCCATTTTTTATCTTCATCTTCAAATAGAAATGGCATAGCTAATACACCTATTTGATCATTAAATTCCGTTAATGGTGTCGTATTAGCCCTAATAAAATCTATTGCACCTAATTGCGTAAGCTCTACGGCTTTTTTCTCATCACCTAATTGTCCACCGTGATACACTTTGATTTCATATCTTCCATTTGTCTTTTCCTCCACCAATCTAGCAAACTCTTTTGCTCCAATGGTGGTTGGGTAATCAGCTGGCTGATTTTCAGCCAAAATTAAGGTAGTTTTCCCGTCTGATTTAACGGAATATTCACTACACCCTGCTAATAATATGATAGTTAAACAAACTAACCCACATAATGACATCGTTTTCTTGTTCATCAAGTCTCACCCCTCAATATGCTGTTGAAATTAATATGCATAGATAAACATTAAAATCTAACTAAATAATAGTCAGAAAACAAAAAAATTAATTTTTGTAAACGTTTTTATTTTCAACCAAAAAAATAACAACGTTGTTATTTTCAATAATAAATTAAAATATAATTAAAATCAAGGTTAATTTATGTTTTAAAATTGGAAATTATTTCGTAATTACTGATAAATACTAGTTATGAACGACGAATAGTGGATGAAGAAAGGGTAGTTCTATCATCACAAAAACACGATTCGGAAAACGGTGCCACCCTACACTAAGTTTTTTCAAGATCCAAAGCTGGATGAACCTCTCATCACTAAAGTGACGAGTTTCTAATGTATCATCAACTTCAAACGATGCTTAACATTAGTGGGCGGGACACGACGCCCTCTATCCCATCGGCAAAAGCGTTAGGGACTACTTTTCTTATGATATTTCCCGCTGCATTCACATCGGCGTGAATGCACGTGTTCTCTTTGGTGCGATATAACCCTCGTTTGATTCTGCGGCCACTAAACACAACATTCGTTGGAACACCCTTTTCATAGATGGGCAGTTCATCCATATCCACCAAACTAGCTTTTGATGTGTAGCTTTCTTCTTGGCGCTGAACGTTAATGCCATATGGTTCCGCTTTGTACTCGACCATACGGATCAGCATCGTATGGGGGAGAGATTGAAAGTGTTGTTTGTCCTGCTTGCGAAGTTTTACCTTATTTTTCCACCCCTTATTCACCCCGATGACAATCGTGCTGACTTTGCGCGCCAGTGCTAACTGAACGATGTGATAACTGGCTTTATGGAAGGCGTCTTTTAACTTGAAATAACGTTTTTGGTCTAGTCGCTGCAATCGTTTACTATGGAAGGAACCGTCTTTTGGTCCCTGCCCGTGTCGTAAAACTCGGTAATAATGTGCACGTTGTTTGTTATAATATTGATTGATACTCTTTACCGTTTGGCCCTTCATAATAACAGGCGAGGAACCTGTGTTATCGACAATGGTTGCCAAACAATGAACACCGAGATCAATCCCCATGACATGTTTTTCATCGAGTTCTACTAGCTTTTTCTCTTCCTCTTTCATGATGACCACTTCTACCGTATACTCGCCATATGTCGGAATAATCCTTACTTGTTGCAGTTGCCCCTTTAGACCTAATTTCCCGAAGTTCACCCTTTCTTTTGTATGAGGAAATTGCAAGTATTTGTCGTCTTTCACCTTACATACCTGATTGGAAAATAGACAAGCTTTTCTTCCGTTCTTCGGTGCATACTTGGGGAGTTTTGGTCTTCCAGTATATTTGTGAGGATTTACTTGATAGTCTTTGAGGCTTGCAAAATAAGACTTCCAATTTTGAAACACCATTTTCATGACTTGTTGGTTGACTTGACCAGGTAATGCCAGGTAATCCTCATTCTCAGACACTTTAAATAATCCATCTAAAAAGGCATAAGAAGGCCATTTATGTTGAGAAGATGGATACTCAAATAACATGGCATCTTTAATCTCTTTGCGTTGATCCATAGGCTTTTTTAATTCTAATTCCCGTTTCTTCTCTACCGTTCTTCTTTTGATTGCATTCATTTGTGGAAGGTGTTGTTCGATGAGGTCGAAAACTTCTTGTTGTAGTGGTTGAAGGTTTTTTTCTTCACCAAATGCTGTGAAAATTTGACGGATGTGAAAGTTGGTGGCATTGTAAAGGTTTTTCGCTAAAAACGTGATATGATCACAATAATGATAGAGCCGATGCCCTTTTTTAATGCGAATTTGTTGGGTACGGTACATATTCCTCACCTCCCTCTATTTTCTTCAAGCAGCTTTGTACAAACGATTCAAAACTAATGGCATCATTCACCTAACAAATGCACACAAATGTTCCCTATTTATTATTTTAACCCAGAACATACGATCTGTCAAAACCGTTCGCCATTCATCTCATCACTAAAGTAACGAGTTTTTTGACAAACATTCACAAATTTGAGACAAATATCCACTTGAAAGAGATTGTCCATTCCATCGTGCATGTTCAAGATCTCCAGCAAGAGCCGCAACAGCTCTCCCTACAAAACGAGGTGTTTCTGACATAACAAATGGGGTTCCTGGTCGGTGGCATCATACCAGTTGTCTTCACCGACACCATATTCTTCAAGCATGATTTCCGAACGCATCCATCCAGGTGTTAATGCAACAGATGTACATTGATATTGTCGAAGTTCTCTAGATAAGGACCATGCCATTCGGAAATTCATTGACTTGGCCAGATCATAAAACATCGATAATCTGTAATTCTTCCTGTTGTACTCAGCTGTACCGTCTGTCATCTCAACAACCAGTCCATTTTTGCTTTTTATTAGAAGAGGAAGTGCGTAATGACTGGTAATGATGTGAGTATCTATAGCCAAACGTAACATCCTAAATCCTTTTTCTAGGGACTGTTGCCAAACTGATGTATTCCATTCAGCTAAATATTCCCCTCCCCATATATCATTAACAAGCACATCCAATTTTCCTTGTTCATTCTCAATACGTTTAACCAAAGACTTTACTTGATTCGGATCCAGATGATCGACTTGAACTGCAATACCTTGCCTACCTGATTGATTTACCATCAGATGTAGCTAGTATCGTGGAAATATCAAATAACTCGAATATTCGTAAAACAAGGGATTAGTACATAAAGAATACTTGATCAAGGGACTTTTGAGGGAATGGATAAATAAAGTAGTTACAACAACAGAAGTGTGTTAAAAGGAAAAGCATAATCTTACACGAAATTATAATTCTACAAAACATTCGAAAATCCTTCCCCAATTCAAAATTGCAAGAATTAATCACAATTAATTTGCCGAAAGAAACATGAGAACCGTCCCCATGTTTCCCTAATCTAATCTTTTTTTGTTACACCAGACTGATAAGCTGCATGAGCAACAGCCTTTCTTACACTTTCCACTACTTTTTCGTTAAACACACTGGGAATTATATAATTTGGATTCAACTCTTCCTCCGTAACAACATTTGAAATTGCATAAGCAGCTGCTAGTTTCATTTTCTCCGTTATTTTAGAAGCTCTTACGTCTAAAGCTCCTCTGAATATACCTGGAAAACAAAGGACATTATTTATTTGATTCGGATAATCCGAGCGTCCCGTTGCAAGAACCTTAACATACGGTTCGGCTTCTTCAGGTAATATCTCAGGTGTAGGATTTGCCATAGCAAATACAATCGGATCTTTGCCCATATTTTTAATGTCACTAACTTGAAGTACTCCTGGAGCTGAAACACCAATAAATATATCAGCATCAATGATGACATCTGAAAGGCTACCTACCTCAATGTTCGGATTAGTATTATTTGCATACCACTTCCATTTATCATTATTATAGTTTTTTCCTTTTACTAAAGCTCCATCACGGTCCACACCAATAATATTCTGAACACCAGCAGATTGTAACATTTTAGTGCAAGCGATTCCTGCTGCTCCTATTCCACAAATAACAACTTTACAGTCTTCTAGCCTTTTTTGAACTATTTTAATGGCATTTAATAATCCAGCTAAAATAACAACAGCTGTCCCATGTTGATCATCATGGAATACTGGAATATCCAACTCTTCTGTCAATTTTTTCTCTATTTCAAAACAACGAGGAGATGCTATATCCTCAAGATTTATCCCACCAAAAGAGGGAGCGATACCTTTGATCATTTTAACTATTTCATCAGTATCTTGGGAGTCTATACATATTGGGAACGCATTAACATCACCAAGCTGTTTAAATAGCACTGCTTTTCCTTCCATTACGGGCATAGCAGCTTCAGGTCCTATATTTCCTAGTCCTAAAACCGCCGAACCATCCGATACTACTGCAACTGTATTTCTCTTAATAGTTAACGAGTGTACTAAGGATTTATCTTCACTTATAGCAAGACAAATTCTTGCCACCCCAGGTGTATAAACACGTGATAAATCATCTCTATTCTTTACAGGTAGCCTGGGAGTTGTTTCAAGTTTTCCACCAAGATGAACTAAGAATGTTCGGTCTGATACATGAATGGTAGATACTCCTGGTAACAAATTAATTTCTTTAATTATGTTATCGATCTGATTTTCTTCTTGTACGTTTACAGTAATGTCTCGAATCGTTCTATCTTTTTCTTCCTTGATAACGTCGATTGCGATAATGTCTCCCTCTGCATTATTTACTACAGTGGCAATCTGACCAAACATTTTATTACTTTTTTTGATTTCAAGTCTAATAATGATACTAAGACTGCCTTTAAGTTGCATAATGTTAACCTCTTTTCAATTTTGGTAAGTCATCTTTTTACCATCGTAAACGAATTACGGATTAGCGAATAAAAAAGTGTTTCTTAATGATCAGCACTTTTTTACATAAGACTTATTTTTATAAATCACTTAATCGGTCCCGATCATTGATAATTTTATATAAGGTTTGGGTACCATCATTTCCTCTACCTAACCTAGCTAATTCTTTATAAAAAGACGATGATAACAATAGCCCTTTTGCCTCAAAATCCATTGTTTTAATTTGATCTAAAGCGATATCCATATCCTTAATAAAATGTTTCACATAAAATCCTGGTTCAAAGTCACCATTAATAATACGTGGAGCCAGTTTACTCAGTGCCCAACTCCCTGCAGCTCCTGTTTCAATGCTTTGGAGTACGGTAGTTGGTTCAAGTCCAGCTTCTTCAGCATAGACTAGTGCCTCACATACACCGATCATATTGCTAGCAAGTGCGATTTGATTGCACATCTTCGTATGTTGACCTGCTCCAGCCAGACCTTGATATACGATATTAGTTCCTATCACCTTAAAAATAGGCAGAACTGTTTCGAATACTTCTTTAGTGCCCCCTACCATAATAGCTAGCTTGCCTTCTTTTGCTCCAATATCTCCGCCAGATACTGGGGCATCAAGAGAAAATGAATTTTTTTCTTTTGCTTTATTTTCAATCTTTTGTGCGAGAAGAGGACTAGAAGTGGTCATATCTATTAAATAAGAATAGGGTCTTATATGATTCAAAATGCCATTTTCACCAAAATAAACTTCCTCTACATCGTTTGGATAACCAACCATTGTAATGATAATGTTTGAATTGCTTGCGACTAATGCTGGACTACCTTGCCAATTTGCTCCTTCACTTAACAACGACATTGCTTTTTGTTTTGTACGAGTATATAGGTTCAAACAATATCCGGCTTTCAATAAATTCCTAGCCATACTTGCTCCCATGACTCCAAGTCCGATAAATCCAATTGGTGTGTTATTAGGATGAAGTGGTTCCAACAAAAAAACCTCCGTTTCTTAAAAACATATCTATGATTTAATTACTGTATTTTGTAAGATTCCAATTTCATCAATTTTACATTCAATTATGTTTCCAGCTCCGACAAACTCTGCACCAATTGGACTGCCAGTTAAAATAACATCTCCAGGTAACAATGTCATTACATTAGAGAGGTAGGCAATTATTTCTTTTACAGACATAATCATCAAGTTAGTAGAACTATTCTGTTTTTCAATACCATTCACCTCTGATTTCACATATAAAGCTGACAACTCAATATCTGTTTCTATGAATGGTCCTATTGGCGTAAAGGTATCGAATGCTTTACCAATTGTCCAATGACCATCTTCTCTGAAGAATTGTGGTGCTGTTATGTCATTACCTATTGTGTAACCAAACACATAATCTAACGCATTGTCCGCTTGTATGTGTTTACACGTCTTGCCAATGACAATAGCCAATTCAGATTCAAACTTCACTTCATTGATTCCTTGAGGAATGATTATTTCGTCCTTAGGTCCGATAACCGATGTTGATGGTTTAAAAAAGAAAACAGGGATATCAGCCGGCTCTTTTGGTAATTCCGCTAACTCCTGTACAAAATTAGCACCAATTCCAATAATTTTATTTGGGGAAATAGGCGATAACAATTTCACTTCCTCTAATGAATAGCTGTCACCTGTATAAGTCCACGTTCCTAAATAATCTCCACTTATTTTCTTCACTTCCCCTTGAGAAAGTACTCCTGAGGAAATGTCATGATGGTACTCATATCTCAAAAATTTCATCTTCATCCCCACTTTTCTAATTTTACTTATTAATGTTTTATCTTAGCTTTTGCCTCTAAGCGTCGAGAATGCAAAATAGGCTCCGTATACCCATTAGGTTGATCCACACCTTTAAAAACTAAATCGCATGCCGCCTGAAAAGCTATGGAAACGTCTAAATTATTAGACATTGGTTTGTATTCGGGATCTCCACTATTTTGCTTATCGACCACTCTAGCCATGCGTTTCATCGTCTCCATGACTTGCTCTTTCGTACAAATGTCATGATAAAGCCAGTTGGCAATATGTTGACTAGAAATACGAAGAGTGGCACGATCTTCCATTAAACTTATATTATTAATATCCGGAACCTTGGAACAGCCAATCCCCATATCAATCCAACGAACTACATACCCTAGAATACCTTGAGCATTGTTATCTAGTTCTTGTTGTATTTCTTCAGGTGTCCAATTTATCGTTTTAGTCACAGGCACATCCAAAATTTCGTTTCTTACATCATCATATTGTTGACCCAACTCACGTTGAACTTGGTGTACATTTATTTGATGATAATGAAGCGCGTGTAAGGTAGCTGCAATAGGGGAAGGAACCCAAGCTGTATTCGCCCCCGCTTTTAACTGATTTCCCTTTTGATCTAGCATATCTTTCATTAAGTCAGGCATTGCCCACATTCCTTTACCAATTTGGGCGTGCCCTTGTAAGCCTGTAGCTAATCCAACGTTCACATTTGATTTTTCATAGCTTTGTAACCAATTAGAAGTTTTCATTTCGTTCTTGCGAATCATTGGTCCAAGCTCCATAGAAGTATGGATTTCATCACCCGTTCTATCTAAAAATCCTGTATTAATAAATGCAATTCTTTCTCGCACTTGATAAATACAATTTTTTAAGTTTAATGTTGTTCGTCGTTCTTCATCCATTACACCAATTTTCAACGTATTTTTATCCAAGTCAATCATTTCTTCTATACGATTAAAAAGCTCATTGGCAAAGGCTACTTCCTTTGAACCATGCATTTTAGGCTTAACAATATAGATAGAGGCTTCACGGGAATTTTGGTAGTTACTATTTCTCAATATATCGTGCTTAGCGATTAAACTTGTCAATACACCGTCCATGATTCCTTCTGGTATTTCTTGTTGATTTTCATCTAAAATAGCATTGGTTGTCATTAAATGGCCGACATTTCGGATAAACATTAACGAGCGACCCTGTAATGTGAATTCATTTCCTGTAGGAGACACGTATTGACGGTCTGATTGAAGCGTTCTAGTGACTTTTTGTGAGCCTTTAACAAATGAAGTAGAAAGGTCACCCTTCATTAATCCGAGCAAATTACTGTATACTAATATCTTATCGTTTGCATCGACTGCAGCTACAGAATCTTCACAATCTAATATAGTTGTTAAAGCTGATTCTATTAAAATATCCTTAATACCGGCATTATCTTCAGAACCTATTTTATCCTGTTTATCAATTTGAATTTCAACGTGTATATGATTATTCTTAAGCAATATTGCTTCAGGATCTAGTCTACCTCCACGGTATCCAATAAATTTCGCTTTATCACTCAGCATAGTAGATTCGCCATTTCCAAGCTCCATAACTAAGTTGCTGTCCATAATAGAATAGTTTACAACTTCAGTATGCGAATGTGCTTTTATTGGAAAAATGTCATCAAGAAACTGTTTAGCATAGGAAACAACCCTTTTCCCTCTTTGAGGGTTGTATCTATTACTGCGTTCTGCCCCTTCATCTTCACTAATTACATCCGTGCCATAAAGTGCATCATATAAACTTCCCCATCTAGCATTAGCAGCATTCAGTGCATACCGAGCATTGTCTACTGGAACAACTAACTGAGGACCAGACTGAATAGCAATTTCTTTGTCAATTCCTTGGGTATTAACTGTAAAATCAGTTACTTCAGCTTCTATATAATTTATTTCTTTCAAAAAACTCTGGTATGCATCCATATTTAAAGCGCCTTCATTTTCTTTGTACCATTTGTTTATTCTTTGATGAAGCGTATCTCTTTCTTTTAATAACTTGTTATTCCGGGGAATAAAATCATGAATAAGTTCAGAAAACTCTTCCCAAAACTTATCTCTTGTTAACCCACTCCCTGGAAGCACCCTAGAATTAATAAACTCAAATAATTTTTCATCCACATAAAGATTGCTAATCAAAACATACCCTATCATAAATTTTACCCTCCTCTTTTTGTTTAAGTTAAAACCATCGAGTAGTAACCATTTTTTTTCTTGTGTAAAATTCAACTCCATCTTTTCCGTTAACATGCAAATCACCATAAAATGATTTCTTCCATCCTGAAAATGGAAAAAAGGCCATTGGAGCAGGAACATTCACATTAATACCAATCATACCTGCATGAATATGATCTCTAAACTCTCTGGCAGCCTTGCCACTTTGGGTATATAAGACAGCTCCATTGCCAAATTTCGATTGATTAGTTAACTCTATCGCTTCTTGTAAATCTTTCACACGAACAATACTTAATACAGGACCAAATATCTCATCTCGCCATATTTGCATTTCAGTTGAAACATGATCAAAGATAGTTGGGCCCAGAAAAAATCCGGAGTCTTTTTCTTCTATATCGAGCCTACCGTCACGGACTAGATTTGCCTTTTCTTTTAGCCCAGTTTCAATATAATCATTCACTTTTTTCAAGTGGGAGTCTCTGATAACTGGTCCTAAAAAAACTTCATCATTCTTCCCTTCTCCGATTTTTATATCATTAGATCCCTGCACTATTTTTTTCACTAACATATCGGCGATTTCATCTACCACTACAACTACTGAACATGCCATACAACGTTCACCTGCACTGCCAAAAGAAGCACCCAATATACCTTGAACTGTCTTATCCATTTCAGCATCTGCTAATACAATAGAATGATTTTTCGCACCAGCTAACGCTTGAACCCGCTTACCAAATTGGGATGCTTTTTGATAAACATACTCTGCAACAGGTTGGGAACCAACAAATGAAATAGCAGAAACATCCACATGCTCCAAAAGACCATTTACTACATCCTTCGATCCATTCACAAGGTTTAACACTCCATTTGGTAATCCCGCGTCTGAAAATAATTCGGTTAAACGTTGTGCTAAGAGAGGAGTTCTTTCGGATGGTTTTAGCACAAATGTGTTTCCACAAGCAATAGCAAGAGGAAACATCCAACAAGGAACCATCATTGGAAAGTTAAACGGAGTAATTCCACCTACCACCCCTACTGGATAACGATACATTCCAGATTCCATGTCTGTCGCAATATCTGGTAAGACTGAACCCATCATCAAATGAGGTGTACCAGCAGCAAATTCAACACATTCAATTCCTCTTTGAACTTCCCCTTGCGCTTCTGATATAGATTTGCCATTTTCAAGAGTAATCAATTCTGCCAATTCCTCACGATTTTCAATTAATAATTGTTGGTATTTAAATAATATTCTTGCTCTGCGTGGAATGGGTGTTTTACTCCAAGAAGGAAAAGCTGATTTGGCCGCTGCAACTGCCTGTTCAACATCTTCCATACTTGAAATCGGGACATATGCTAGTAACTGACCCGTTGCTGGATTTGGTACTTCTCCCACTTTGGTCGATGCTGCCGGTATCCATTCACCATTAATATAATTTTTTAAGTGTTCAACCATGTCTAGTCTCCTTCTACATAAAATGATAGGAATAACACGTTTCATATAATTCAATAATTTCTTCTTTGGATGGTACCTTAGGGTTATTATCAGGACTTCCACTTGCTAATGCATCGTCAGCCATTTTGCAAACAAATTGTTTAAATCTAGTCATTTCAATTCCCCAGTCTTTCATATTTGGTATATTTAATTCAGCACAGAGCTTCCTAATTTCCTCTACTGCCGAATCAGCAGCCACCACATCAGATACTTGTTCTAGATCTCGATTAAATATCCGGCCTATTATAGCCATTTTTTCTATACAACTTTCTTTACTAAAATAAAGAATTGCTGGGAGAATCATGGCATTCGAAACACCATGGGGCACATGAAATAACGCCCCAATTGGTCGGGACATTCCGTGAACTAAACAAACGGAAGCATTACTAAATGCTACTCCAGCTTGCATGGATGCTAGTGCCATTTTTCCTTTTGCTTTTGGATCTTCATTATTATAAGATAATCTAATATTTTGTGAAATTAGACGTATTGCAGATAATGCTAAATTGTCTGTCATTGGGTGGGAAAGTCGTGAGATATACGCTTCTATGGCATGACATAATGCGTCTATCCCTGTACTTGCTGTAATATGTGATGGCAATGTGTACGTAAGAATAGGGTCAACTATGGCAACGGAGGGTGTTAAAGCAGGATCTTTAATCATCATTTTTACATCGTTTTTTGTATTTGTGATTACGGTGACATCGGTTACTTCAGATCCTGTTCCTGCGGTAGTAGGTAAGGCAATAAAAGGGATAGTAGAATGATTCATTTGTTTTTTAGATTCAAAATAATCCACTACATCTCCATCGTGCTCTGCAAGTACAGCAACTGCTTTTCCTGTATCAATACAGCTTCCACCTCCCAAAGATACAATCACATCACAATTTTCATCCCTAAAAAGCTTAAGTGCCTCTTCCACATGTCTATCAGTTGGTTCTGAATTCACACCTAAATATGTCATACAGTTAACACTTGATTGTTTTAAAAACTGGATACATTGATTTACGTGTCCTAAGTTATCCATTACTTTGTCACTAATCAGCAAGCATTTATGCCCATATTTTTTTACTTGCTCTCCTACTAAGCCAAACGAATCTTCACCATAATAAAGACATTTTGGCATCCTAAACGAGAAAATGTTATTCATTTGTGCCCCTCCCTACATCAATTAATCTTTAATTTTTGTATTCTCCCTATATCCGAATTGCTTTGCATACTCTATATCTTTATACGTATCCTCTAAATAATAAGGGTAACCAAACGTCATCTTCACTCGTGCCATAAAATATGGTTTGTTATGCAAAATCCAATAATGTCCGAGCCTTTCCCAATGAGTACTTGCTTCTTCTAATAAGGATATTGCCAAATTTTTATGGTACAATGTATAATTTAAACTATATCTTTTAAGCTCAATAGCAGCTTTAAATTTATTTTGATAATATCTTCCTAATTCTACCCAAGCATATAAATCTAATTGAGTACATTGGTAATGGCTAGACTTTACTTCTCTAGAAGTTCTCTCTAAATCTATTAAAATTTCCTCAACATTCTTCGTACATTCTTCTAAAATAATTACAATATCATTAGGAGTCTCTCTATAATCTTTCAAAACTTCTTCTAAGACACCATTATTCTCCGCTATTACAAACTCATTAATACTCATTACACCACTTCCTGGCATTGCCTTAGCTTCCACAAAATCTAGAATTGTTTTAAATCCGGAAACTTGTGAGAGACAACTTTCTGGATGCCACTGAAAATCATAGTCCATCCAAAATAATCGATTTACAGCAGGTATGATTTTGGATGCTTCGCGTAATCCCGTTAGAAACTTCCCCGCATGTGCTTTTCCATAAGGTTCCTGTAATAAATGTTCCCAAACCTCATCCTCTATATCTGGGTTATAAGATAAGCGTCCCCATAATTGAAATTGAAATAAATGTTTTTCGAAATCATATGTCCATGTCTTATGTCCATAATTAACATGCTGAAAATCTTTTCCCCATATATAGCCATCTGCCCCCCAATAAAAGCCTTTCACATAAGGTTTTAGCATTCCTTTCACATAAGCACGGACGTAATCCGGCTCCCCCCACCGGAAGGTAAATACATCATCATTTCTCACCGTATAAAGTACTTGAGTCTTTTCGAGGTCAATCCCTTTCCACGCCCCCCATAATTTTTCGAATTGAGGCTCAGAGTGAGAATAACAGTGAGCATTAGAATATTTCCAACTAATATATAAATCTTTGGAATCAAACTGTTCTTGTATGACATCTTTTATTTCTCTTCCCGCACTTTGCATATTAGTACGGTGGATAAATGAAATTTGACGTCCTGATTCCTTAATCGCTTTTATATAAGTTTCTGCAATCCAAGCTTCCTTCTCATATCCGGTGCCATCCATCCATTCGCTTGCCGAAGTCCCGATACCTTTTAAATCAGGATAAGTAAGGAGTACTTGCAAAATCATTTCATAAAAATAATCTTTAATTATTTCTGATGTTTCTCTGAATCGATTTAGCGTGGTGCCCACTCTATGAATCAGATGGTCATACATATTTCCAAATTCACCTACAGAGGAAGGATAACCAAGACCAGTTGCTACTTCTGGTAACAATCTAATATTCCAAGTAAATAAAAATATGTCGATACCTCTATCCTTTGCATACTTCATTAAATTTCTGAAGAATTGTATATTTGCTTTGATTTTTTGATCATCATAAGGATTTGCTTCTCTATATTTCGATGATACAACCATTAAATGAAATGGGTGTTCTGACCATAAACTCAAGCAATTATAACGATTTTTTGCTAACATATCGATATAAGGACGCCAATATTCCATGTTCATACACGTATCTTCATTTTCAAGCAAAGCATCGCCCTGATCGAAAGGAGCATAGGGCAAATTATACTTAATGCCTCGCATCTGAAGGCTTGGTTTTTGACTTATTTGTTCATCAGCTAATAATTGTTTTCCACGCTCGATACACTCTGCCCACTCTAGACATCCATACATGACCCCTCGGGAATCTTTACCCTCTATAATAATTAGTTGATCTTTTCGTCTAATTAAAAACGCTTCATCCTCAAAATTATAGGATTCATTGATTTTTCGTTCATCCACTTTTCGAACTACAATGCCTTTTGATGGATATAAGGTCGTTACATGTTTCTCATATTGTTCTACATAAAATATATCCCTCCGAAGTAAACCTTTTTTTATCTGATCTACACCAAATTGAATGACAGGATCACTAGAATCATAAACAAGTTTCAATCAAGCTTTCCTCCTTCCGCTAAAAAAGAAGCTATAAAAATTGAAAAGATTGTACGATTTATTACATTTCATTATAGAGGCCAACCTATACGGCAATAAACAGACAAGTTTTGTGTAATTTACACATCATTTATTTGTGTAAAGGAATAGCATAAAAAAACGTTAATTACCTTGTTTACTGATGGACATTTATTTATTAGTCAAAAACTGTCTGATAAAATGTCAATTTCCGTCTATAAGAAAACCTAACTGAAAATGCAAAAAATCGGTCATTCTCTTCTTAAACGTTTTCGTTATAGAAGAAAATGACCGATTTAACTTAGCGATGTTCCTTTTTATATTGACTAATTGTCATCTTTACATATCTTTGAAACAGGCGATTTAAATTTCGTTCAGAGTACCCTATCGCCTCTGCTATTTCACATACACGGGTATCCGATTCAATACATAAGCTTTTCGCTTTTTCCACTTTTCGTTTTAATACAAAATCTCTAAAATTAATTCCCACCTCTTTCTTAAATAATCGACTTAAATAAGAAGGAGTTAAATTCACCATATCAGCGCATTGTGAAAGTGTTATATCTTCAGAAATATTCTCTTTTATATATTGACATACTTGTTTAACTGATAATGTACCTGGTGAAAATTCAGTATCATCATTTAATCGTTGGTATAAAGGAAATAATTGCTCTTTAAACCATTTATTTATTTCATCAATAGTATGGAGGGATTTTAACTCCCCAAACAAATCTGCTTCAAAAATATCCATCACACTGTTCCCTTTCTTTTCAAGGGACAATATTATGGAAGATAGTAAGAGATGGAAACATTGATAAATACTATTGTAAGACTCAAATGAAGCAGTTGCCTTAATAAATTCATCTAGGGTTTTCTCGGCTTGATCGATATCCCCCACCTTTAGAGAATCAAGAACTCTAGTTTCAAATTCTCTTGGATAAAAAAACATCCCTTTTTTCTTTGAGAATTCTAAATCATCAATAAATAGAATGGAGTCTATATTTTTATAAAGGCGATATTTAAGTGCTTCTAAAGCTTCTTTATAAGAATGAGAGACTCCAATTACACCTTTATATACATTTCCAACACCAATAGAAGTATTTATAGATAAATATTTTCGAATTACATCGCGCAGTTGTGCAGCGGTTTGATGTAATTTTTCCTTTATTTCATCATTGATCAAGTCTTCTTCGAAATGAAAAATAGCAATTAGGTTATTCTCTGCATTATTGAGATCGATACCATCATAACATTGTTCATTGTCTATTAATTCCATTAAGATGTTTCTAACAGCATAAAGTAGAATCGGTTTATCTCCATCTTCAATTCTCATTTTATCTTCATAACTACCTAAATTGATCACCATAGCTACATATTGTTTTTTTATGGGAATGTTATATTGCTTACACTGTCTATAGAACTGATTATTAATAGTAAAATTCCCATCTAGGATTTGCTGAAAAAACCATTCTTTTAAAGTAGGTTCAATTTGTTCTTGATAATTTCTAAGTTTTTGTTTTTCTTTATTTAGATTGCTCAAGCTATCTCTAATAATATTTATTTCATTTTTTTGGTCGTTCATTACACTTTCTTCGTTCAATGATTTAGTATAATTCAATAATTGCTTAATAGGAGAGTATGCACGGCGCGTAGTATAAAAGGTTAATAAAATACCTACTCCTAAAAAAAATAATACAGATGACAGGATCATCCATCTGAAAAATTGAGTTAATTCAGTAATGGATGATTTCTGAACCATAGATAGATAGATTCGATCAAACCTAGGCACTATATCATAAACATATAACGTTTCATTGCCATTTTGATTATCTGCATAGAACGTGCCCTGATTAGATTTACTTTCTTTTATTTTGTTTAAAACACTCTCAGTGTAAAGATGTTTCTCGCCATTTATCTGGTCAAAAAGCATATTGTTTTGAGAATCTAACACTAAGGACGTTATGTGCTCTTGACTTGGGAAGTAATCTTGAAATAGTTCTTTCTTTACCTGGATGACAAGCAATCCTTGTGAGGATGTTGTGTGCAATACAGGTAGTTTGCGAAAATAGGAGATATATCCTTCGTCATCCGCAACAGGTAAATACTTCCAACCAACTTTAGGTTGTTCATCCATCACCTTTTCTACATCTTTAATATATTTAAATGATCCACCTTTAATGAAACCGTATTCATTAGAAAGAGCAAAATTATATTCTGTATTATAGTAATAAATCTCATCGATAAAACTATTTTCTGTTTTCTTCACCTTAAATTTTTCAAGAATTTCTAGGTGATTCATTATCCGATTATTAAATTGGTTTAAGGTGAAAGAATCATGGATAAGTGGGTCTGTAGCTATTTGATGCGATTCTAATTCTATTTCTTCCATTAATCGTTCCACACGTTCTTTAAAAAGTATTAAAGAGGATCGTGTGTCATTATTGATGTCCTCTGTTAATGAACTATTGAAAACATAATAATATACACCACCAATTAAAATAATTGGAATACATGCTGATAGACAACCAATCCAAATCAAACGATAATAATAGCTTTTGTGGTTTCTATTTTGGTTGGTTCTTAATAGGGGGATTTTTCTTAACCAATTAACCATATATATCACCACTTTTTAATATAATACGTGAGTAGTTTTAATAATAGTATTCAGTATTCCATCATAAAATTCCTTCTTTAAAATATGATTTAAACTTTTTAAAAGAGCCCTTTCATTCTATTCTAGAGTGAAAGGGCTTATAATCTCTCTTTCTACTTAATTAATAATTTTATATCTTAACTATTCTCAAATGCTTCAAATGCTTCATTGAACTCTTGGAATGCCTTCTTAATTTCCTCTTGATTTCGTAAGGTGTTGATATACCCTTCAAATTCTTCCATAGAAATATCACCTACAATCGCTTCTACAACTCTACTCTCCCATTCATTTTGATACCTTGGCCATGCGTCTACCCAAGTATCAGAATGTAAATAAGAAAATATGTTTACTTTCCCAACTTCACTATAATGTTCGGTATCGGCCAGGATTTGTTCATTGTACTCTTGTGGTGCATTTTTATCAAAACTCTTCCACCAGTCATTATAAGTTAATGGTACAGGTTGCTGAGCAGACGTCCCGATTTGAACGGCAAGTTCTTCATTCATCACTTTATATCCATTTTCATCTTCTTCATGATGAACTCCCTCTTCACCGAAGAAGATAAATTCAAAAAACTCTTCAGTATTCGTAAATTCAAAGTAATCTAATATCTGCTTAACTTTTTCTTCGGATAATTCATTAGATAGCATCAGTGCACCATATACGCCGGACTCAAGTTGCACAGCTGGTCCTGCAGGTCCTTCTAGTTCAACAATCATTACTTCTCCTTCGGGTTCTGTTTTCTTAATGGACTCTTCGAACATCCATGCACGCCATATATTTCGAATATAAGCTCCTGCTCGACCTGATTCAAATAGCTCTTGTGTTTGTGTCCGACTCATCGTAGCAAATTCATCAGGCAGCACATCGCGTTCATATAAATCCCTGAAATATTCTACTGTATCAATATAACCATCACTCAAATTTACATGAATCAGCCCACCGTCATCATCATATGTTGGATCTAAAGCACCAAACCCAGCCAAAAAGGCGTTATGAATACCTGTTCCTCCATAAGAGTGTACGTGTCCCATGGTATCATCTTCACCGTTTCCATCTGGGTCTTCTTTAACCATAGCTTCTAGTGTATCAGCAAATTCATCTAAAGTAGTTGGTTCTGGTAGTCCTAGATTATCTAACCAATCTTTACGAAGTTTTATACCTTGATCGACACTTGGTCTATTTCGTGGAATACCATATGTTTCACCATCTAAGTTTGCAACTTGCCAAGCATTAGGACTTGCATTGTCTCTTAGATTTGGATAATCACTAAAGTCACCCAAAAATTGTCCAACTTCCCAAAAAGCACCATTGTTAATAGCTTTAATTAAGTTAGGTGAATTAACATTTGGTGCCCATAATACATCAGGTAAGTCACCAGAAGATAAAACTAAATCAAATTTAGTTTCAAAGTCACCGGATGGTACCCATTCTATATCTAATTTAGTATTAGTTTTTTCTTGAAAAGCTGTCCAAAACTCATTATTCATATCTGGAACTTCTTCAAACAATGGTAGAATCATGCTTATTTCCAACGGTTCTTCACTACCTGATCCATTATCTGATTCATTATCTGTAGTGTCTTCACTTGATGAATCTGATGAAGTCTCAGAATCATCACTACACCCTACTAATAATCCAAATGCTAACAGCACAAATAACAACTGCTTTCTAAATGGGTTTTTCATTTTCACCCTCCTAATATTCTAATATGGAATAACTTATCAATGAATTCTTGTAAACTAGTTAATCTAAGATGAAATTAGTCTTTAATATGGTTCTCCCATGCCTTTAAATCTAACAGACCAAGTCCCATACCAAAACCCGCTTCACTCGTGTAGGTGTTCACCATAAATGCTAACCATTTGCCATTTGGACTCACATTAGAATTACTTGCTCTCCATGGTACATGGTTAATCATTCCTGTCATACGAAGACGTTCTCCAGAACCATCCAATTTTAACTTCCAAAGATCAATAGGTGGATAAAAATTATCATAATCACATGATGACTCTAAACATATATATTCACCATCTGGAAAGATCCCTTCAGGTTCATTATGTGTAAGTGGTTCATCAATATAAGTGCGAACCTTTCCAGTTTCAACCTCCACCCCTTTGACCACACATTTCCAATCTTCAGGTGTTTTCCAAGGACTACCAACATATTCTGCCATAATTACTTCTGAATCATTAAAGCGGAAGTCTTGGGGTTCAGGAGCTCTTCCACGTTCATTCTCATAAATTAATTTTTCTGGACCTAATGTCGGACCATCTTCGCTATAGATAATCTCTGTAACAAAACACTTATAATCTCTTCTACTACCAATATTCGGATCATTGCCACCATGAACAGCATACGTAATCTTATTACTAATAGTAGATACACCGCAACCTTCTGAAATTCTTCTTCCCAAGGGCCTCGGTGGGTTCTTTGCATCTTTATCCATTATCCAAAGCTCTGACTCTAGATGGCGACTAACTTCTCTATCTTTGAACTGTTTTGGACCAATTAAAATGTAATCACCATTAGGAAGATACAGCACTCTCAAAAAAGAATGATAATCTCCTAAATTCTTAGTTAAATTACGTACTTTTCTAGTTTCTACATCAATTTCACATATATCTCCATAATTTTTATCAATGAAAGCAATTCGTTTCCCATCTGGTGACCAATAAGGACGTTCACCATATTCTAATAATTTTTCATGAAACTTAGGCGGATTGTTTAACACATGAGTTCCCTCGAACGGTTTATTGTCCACTTTATGAATAGTCATTTTCTTCTCCCCTTTCAATATATATATTAACTATTCCTGCTTACCCTTTGACTGAACCTAACATCACCCCTTTGGCAAAGTATTTTTGCAGGAATGGATAAACAACTAATATTGGTAGTATCGCTAACACTATAGATGCCATTCTAATCGTTTCTTGTGGTAGCGCTGCTTGATCTCCTGTAGCTCCGGCTTGACCGATTGCGTTTGATCCAGAATCAATAACTAATGTTTTAATCAAAACTTGCAATGTCCACATCGATGAGTCTGTAAGATAAATTAATGCATTAAAGTAGGTGTTCCAATGAGCAACTGCAAAAAACAAAGTAAATGTAGCAATAGCAGGTTTTGATAACGGAATTATTATTCTCAAAAACACTCCAATATCGTTACAACCATCTATTCGTGCAGCTTCTTCCAACTCATATGGAAGAGCTTCAATAAAACTTTTAATAATAATGAGGCTCCATGCATTCGTTAGAGCAACCAAAATTAATGACCAGTGATTATTAATTAATCCAAGCCCTTGTACTAACAAATAGTTAGGAACAATACCTGGGTTAAAGACTAATGTGAAAACTACGGCATAAAGAATAATAGTACGGCCTGGTAAAGACTTTCTCGACAATCCATATGCCATCGTAAAGGTAACAACTATATTGAGTATGGTTCCCACGATCGTGATGTAAATCGTATTTTTTAAGGCACTCAAAAAACTATTAGTTGATAAAAGATACATATACGAATCCAATGAAAATTTCTCAGGGATAATATTAAATTTAAAAGGGACATACACTTCAGGATCAGTTAGAGACACGCTTACAACATATAGAAAAGGAGCCAAGCACATTAGAGAGATTAAAGTAACTAATGTATAATTAATATAGTCACCTAACGATAATCGTTTCTGTGGTATAAAACTCATAATAAAAACCTCCTTGAATAAAGGTAACGCCCTGGCTAAAAGTGAAATAGAGTAAGTGGAGTTGTACGTTGAAGACACTGAGCTACTTTGTTACATGATACCTTCGCCTCCAAACCTTTTAGACAGCCAGTTGGCTCCTAGAACCATTATTAAACCAACAATCCCTTTAAACATCCCTACTGCTACACCTATACTTGTATCACCCCTAAGTATCCCTTGCATATAAGCATAAGTGTCAAATACGTCCCCAACATTCATTACCAACGGATTCAACATGAGTAGAATTTGTTCAAAACCAACATCCATCATATTACCTAAACGCAAGATTAATAAGATAATAATGACATGTCTAATAGCTGGTAATGTAATATGCCATATTTGACGTAAACGATTCGCCCCGTCTACCACAGCCGCTTCATAAAGACTAGGGTTAACACCTGCGATCGCAGCTAAAAATATGATGGTACCCCAACCAGCATCCTTCCATATATTTTGGAGAGTGATAATAACCCAAAATAATTTATCATTAGATAGAAAAGCGAAAGTTTGACCGGTAAGGTTATTTAAAAGCTTATTTAACGCACCTATATCAGTCGATAACATAAAGAATGTTAAACCTGCTACAACCACCCATGATAAAAAGTGAGGAAGGTAAACAATGGACTGATTAAGACGTTTAAATGCACTATGCCGAATTTCGTTGAGCATTAAGGCCAAAATAATTGGTACAGGAAAAAAAAGAATTAAACTCATAAAATTAATCACTAATGTATTACGTAATAAAATATAAAAATAGTCGTAAGTAAATAGATCCTTAAAGTGCTTGAAGCCCACCCATTCACTACCAAAGATTCCATCATAGGGATTATAATCTTGAAATGCTATCGTCAGTCCCCACATGGGTGCGTAACGAAAAATGATAAAGTAAAAAATACCTGGTAACATTAATAGATAAAAATACCTGTGTAAATAGATCCTGTGCCAAAAATTTTGTAACTTTGAATGGTTTCTTTTGGTTTGAATCGTCTCCACTTCAGTTGGTGGCAATTTTGACACCCCTTTGCTTTAGTTTAACTGTGTTACTCGATAATCAGCTTTATTTAACCATTTTTTGTTCACTTCAACTCCCCATCCCAGGCCTTTTGGAATATTTACTTTTCCGTCTTTGACCTCTAATGCAGGATAGAATAAATCATCAGTCCATGGTGTATCTTCGATGCTAAATTCTAGATATGGCCCTGCATTCTCGATGGAAGCCAAGACATGCAGGGTAAAAAGAGTAACCATAGATAAATTAGCAGCGTGTGGTGTGCAAGGTATCCCAGCATTTGAAGCCATCTCCGCTACACGTAGTGTCCTAGCAACACCACCAAGATAACAAATATCCGGTTGAACAATATCCATAACCTCCATATCTATCATCCGTTTCCAATGATCCAAGGAATTATCTTGTTCACCACCTGCAATTGGGACTTCTAATTCTTGCTTTACCTGTGCAGTCCATTCTATTTTGGGATATGGACAAGGTTCTTCAAAATGACCAACGTTATATGTTTCTAACATTTTACCGACCTCAATGGCTTTCTCGGGCGTATATCCACTGTTAGCATCTACTAATAGCGTGGCTTTATCTCCAATAGATTTTCGAACAGTTGGTACGATTTTTTCAGTCCGACCTGGCCATTTATCAACATCATAACCAAAGTTGTTAGCAATCCTTATCTTAAAAGCGTTATATCCATTAGTTTCCATTAATTGGCTTAACCTAGATGCTTCATCTTCTGGTGTGATATCTCGCCTCATACTGGAACCGTAAGCATTAATCGGTTTATCACTTCCACCCAATAATTCAAAAACAGCTTTACCTTCGAGTTTGCCTTTTAAATCCCATAAAGCTGTATCAATTCCCCCTACAGCTCTACAAACATAGGATCCTGGAAATTTATGTTCTGCTTCTATACATTGATCGACGATTCCATCAATATCTAATGGGTCAGCTCCTAATACATGCGGTGCAATTTGTTGATGGAGTACCATCGCAGTAATATTTGCATGATAAGGTGCTACTTGACCTATTCCTTCCTCACCTGAATCCGTTCTAATACGTACAATACAAATTTCCTTAGTCGAAAATGTCTCAATACTTTGCACTTTCATATAGATACTCCTTTCAGCTTACAACTCATTTGTAAACGCTTACTATTCACTTTATTTTGCTTCCATATCGTAAAGCATTCAATAGACAGGTTTTGCTTTTATTCTGATATGTCAGCTATAACAAAAAATGTCTTAAAGCTATCAACTGCATATCAAGTTCAATGGGGAAGTTTCAATAAATGCGAGGGTATTTACAATTCCTGCATGTCAATAACTGTCCTTACCATACTATATTGATCATACAAGCTTTCAACTTTGTTTCTTTTGGGAGGAGACAAGAAGAGATTTTTAAATTATGACAATTCATGTCTCCATCTAAATTAATTTTGTTGGCGAATGATGAAGTAGGGTTGGTTACTAAGACTTTCATTAAATCCTGGATAAAACTTTTTGTCCTCATTTTCGTCTTCTATTTCAAAAAAATACACTAATGGATATGGACTATTGGTATAAGAAGCCGGAACCTCTGCTAATAGCTCATCATTCTCTTGGTGCATCTGTACTGATTGATACTTTTCCGCTTGATTGACCTGACGATACTTTAAGGTAACCTTATAGGTATCTGATTGACCAGATAATTTAATGGAGAGTGGAACACGTTCACCTTTAGAAAAAACTTCTGGCTTTACATGTTGAATATTAGGTAACTGAACTTTAGGAACATTATTTAGCCATTCTTTAGACCTACTTATCAGTTCACCCGAAGCCTCTTCTCTAGCAAGATTAGTTTGAGCTTCCATTTTTAAAATGTCCTCATTAATTTCTGAAAGTCTGTCAGACCAATGGCCACGCATGTATGGCACATACCCGAATGTAATATCGGATGTATAAACAGCTTCGGTTGCGCTCACTATTCTCTCCCAAGCTTTTTTTGCACTTCGATAATAAGAAAGAGCATTCTCTAACAATTGCAAATCACCTACTTTTTCATAAAAAGCGTATGCGGTTCCAGCCCTGAATTTATTTGCAAAAAATAAACCTAATCCAATCTGAGTTTCTACATCAACTGCCCATCTACGAAATGTGGAAGTGAATTTATCCATGCTACTATTAGCATGATGTAAATGTTTTTCAGCTGATAATGCTAATTGTTCTAATATATTAGCAGTTTCTAATGGAGACAATTTCCCACTTTTTCGGTTTTGTACCATATCATCGGCATATTCATCTACTCTATAAAACAAAGCAGGGTCTAGCGGGCTTGCTACGTTAAACGTGTGAGGTTCTCGGCCATCACAATGATTGGCTGGCTTATGCTCTTGGTCAACAATCATAATATTTGCATATATTTCTGGCCAATAATGATTATTTGCTACAGAAGGAGCGTGTGCGACTGTAACTAGCGGCAATACTCTACTCGCATATTTCAGTGCATTTTCACACGACTCTGCAGCAGACGGAAATTCATTTTTTAAGTAGCGGCGCCATACTTCTGGTTCTGTATCTGGGTTATACAATAAGCGCCCCCACAAACGATAAGTGTACATATATTTTTTCCAATCATGTAATCCAAACCTTAATTCAGGATCTACTATAGGATCTCTTCCCGACTCCGTCTCACTCGTTTTTCTAGATTTGAATGAGAGCGGTTCCATTATTTCTACTCCTTTAGCTCCACCAAAATTACCAGCTCGGCCATACCCTGCTGCCATCTCTGGATCTCCCCATAATAGAACTCGCTGTGTGCCTGGCCAAATACGATATAACATATCATAGTTACGATCTTCTTTTAGAAAATCAGCATACCCATAGCGAGTAAACCTTCTAGAAGTCGTAGTGATAATCATTTTCCCAGCCTCTGGAGTTGGTTCCACAGGTAATTCTGTTTCTCTTATCGCTACTTGATGATACGGAAGACCCATATGTTCCGCCCAAAATTTTGGAGAAATCATAAATGGTACCCCATTATCCTCAGCAATTTTTAATAAATCATCGTCAATTCCTTTAGGATGTAAATCAAGCTCTACTGATCGTCCACATAAGGACACACCTTTAAGGACGATTTCCCAAAATAAATGGGCCGGTTCTGGAATACCACTTTCATAATGAACTCTAATTGTAACTCCATCAATTTCTGGGCAATCTTGTAATAAAGTTTTTAATGCATCCCGACAATACAATGCATGATTTTCTTGATCAAGACCGTTTATTTTGTACCTTATGTTAGGACTATCTTCTATTTCATAGGCATGCGTCCATAAACCTACTTGAAAATCCATCCCTCGCCGTTTTGTTTCTTGCCCAATAAATCGTAGCATTTCTAAATTTTTTTCTCTTTCATCCTGGGAAAGTCCTTCCACACTAACATCATAACCGGAGACAGAAACAAGGAATGGATAAGCAAAACAGAAATAAAAATCTTTTATATCTGGATCATGACCAATATCATATCCCATACCTAAAGCAAGGCTAAATCTGTTAAATCGATGGAGAGCCAATTCCGTCAAATATTCGCGCCAAAAATCTTTATTATAAAACCACAATTTATCCGTTTTTTCATTAGCAAATAATCGCTTGATACTTCTGATAGAATTAGTTGGATACTCCGTTTTATTTTTAATTGCTAATAAATCTACCAAAGGCTCTGTAGAAGTTTGCACAATATCAGCTAACTCGAGTAGAGCATAAACTAATCCGCGACTATCTGAAGCGGTAACCGTAAGTATTTGTTGATTATCTTTTGTTATACTTTCCATTACAAATGATTCTGCTTGGCCTGGCTCTTTACTATTCTCGTGAGCATATCTTTCTTCGATAAATACAGTTATTGCATTGTCCGTGTCCTCCATAATTTTTTCAGCGATTTCAACTCTTAACCATTGCTCTTCAAGTACTTTAATAAAATAATCCAAAGCCCATTCAGTGGAATTATGTTCTACATTTTTGCTAATACCTTGTGGCACAATTGTGATTTTCTTTCCAATATTATTTTTCAAATGAATTGCCTCCTCCTCGTATAAAATATATATAATGCATATATTTATTGTTTCAAAGATAAGATTCTGCCCTATCCCCTTCCGTAAAATCAATTGAAATGCTTTCTTGTATCTATTCTTCCTTACTATTGCACCGCATTCAACGGACAGTTTTTGTTATATCATAAAAAATTAAAGGACAGCAAAACTTGTCTTTTAACCAGTACATATGCATTGATTTCAGTGTTACGGAAGTCATTTTTTAACACCAAAAATGCCATGTACATAAAAGCGCACATGGCATTCTATATATATATATATATATTTAATTCAAGTCTGTCTAATTTAATGTATTTGTCTGTTTTTTATCTACTTTCCTAAATACTTGAATGGATAGCAACATTAAAAGGTGTGCTAAAAGGCTAGCTGTAAAAAAAGGAATTAATCCTGGAATATTATATAAAATCACATATAGCATAACCACACCAATCAGCATAGCAATAGTAATATGAGGATAAGCTATTCCTAATAACAATGCATATTTAATATAGGATGGATTTTTTAATTTATAATGTACATATACAGGAAAAATATAAAATACTACAATTAAAAATAAAATACTACAAACAATAATTCCATATCGTAATAATGACCACAAAACGCCATCATCAGGCAAAATGGCTAAATCAATATATAACACATAACCTATTCCAAATAGAACTATACCTAATAAATTTGATTTAATAAAATCTTGACGAAAAGTATTCCAAAACATGTTAAATACAGCAACAGCATCTTCCCCCATTATCCATTTCCGCATAATGGTAAAGAGTGCCACAGTGGCAGGCATAAATCCTAATAGTACACCACCAATTAGGGTAAATAGAATCCATAGCAAATTGACATATGCAAACTTATAGATCCACTGACTGATTCGATAAAAAACACCTATTAATCCACTCAATTCCACATTCTATCCCCCCTCAGTCGTTATTAATATAGACAGCTGTTTACAGATATTTTATAGTATTCTGAATTTTTTTACAATTTGAAATTTAAAAACATGAGCTTTAACGTAAGTCAAACGCACTCATTTCCCCCCCTTTTTTCCGATTTCATGCAATTTTCCCTATCGATAGCCATTAATCTTTATTTTATCTTTACATTTTTTTGTTACTATTTATTTGTTAGAATTAAAATACTTAAAATACGGATAAAACACAAATCATCTATAGGAGATATTTCAAATGAAAAAAACAGTTTTAATAGTAGAAGATGAACATATTTTACGGGAAATAAGTAAAGATTATTTCTTAGATGCTGATTGTGATGTTTTGGAAGCAAGAGATGGTACGGAAGCAATAGATTTATTTGAAAATTTCAGCATTGACCTAATTATTTTAGACATTATGATGCCCAAGTTAGATGGGTGGTCGGTCTGTAAGAGAATCCGTGAAAAGTCTGTTGTTCCTATCATTATTTTGACAGCACGATCAGATGAAGAAGATACATTATTAGGTTTTGAATTAGGTGCAGATGACTATGTTACAAAACCTTATAGTCCACGTGTATTATTGGCAAGAGCCAAACGTTTACTGACATCTCATTCCCCCACTTCAAACAAAAAGGACCATATATTGACTAGTCAACATATTGAAGTGAATCTTCAATCTCATTCAGTAAAAGTGAATGGAAAACACATAGCATTAACACATACTGAGTTTGAAATATTAACGTATTTAATGATGAATAAAAATATTGTTATAACTAGGGAACAATTAATCAATCAAGTATGGGGATATGAATATGCCGGAGATGATCGAACAATCAATACACATATGCGGAATTTAAGAAATAAACTTGGGACAAGTGCAAAGCAAATTAAAACAATGGTTCGAGCTGGCTATAAATTTGAGGAGAAATCATGAAGAATCGGATAGTAGGGAAGTTATTCCTCTTAACTACAGGATTATGTTTGTTTATCATACTAGCTATATTTATCGGTCAAACTTTATTTTTTGAACGATTTTATGCCGAGAAAAAAGTCGATCAGTTAACCGAAGCTATTGCATCTTTTCGTCAAGAATATCTAAACATTAATGAGGAGGATAGGTTGCGACAATTGGAACAAGACTTTTACCAGGAGCATAATGCTTGGATTGTCGTGTTAGATGAGAATGGTAACATAAAAGGGACAGAAGACTATTTTATTGAACTAAACAGAGCATTTATATTTACAGATACAAGCGAAAGAAAATATGTGGAAGATGACCCTATCCATATTCCGATTTATTATTTAATCAATCAGGAGGAGCTTCTAGATCAAGAAGATATCCTTAATGAATATCCCACTGTTGAGGTTCAGGGTTTTAAGAAAGAAAATGCAATTTACCCTATCCAATTGTTTTGGAGATCTGATGAAACTATTGACAACTTTTTTGATAGGCAAGGCTCCTATTCATATACACTATGGGAAAATAAGCAACTTTTGCAAGAAGCTAAAGAACTTGATGATGATAATTCTCTTTCAATATATGGTCACGTCAAAGATATTCATATACCAGATGTAACATATAGTATACTTTCCAATCCAATATTGATCGACAAACTAAAGGAGTTCCAGGTTGACCTCTTGTTTAATAAGAATGTGGAAACAGAAATACAAGATTTTGAGCAAGATAGTATTCAATATAAGGTACTCGTCAATCCAGCAAAAAACAGCAATGGTGAAACGATTTATTTCTATACGATGGCTTCCTTACAACCAGTAAATGAAGCCGTACAAATGATTAAAGAATATTATATTTATATTGTTCTATTTGTTGTTGCGTTAGTTTTGTTAGCTGCTTTTTACTATTCGAAAGGGATAGCAAGACCTTTATTGCGTATAAATGATGCTACGAAAAGAATGACAAATTTGGACTTTACCGAGAGAATTACCGTTCAATCAAAAGATGAAATTGGAGAACTGTCAAACAATATTAATTTTCTCTCGACAACTTTGCAGTCCTATATTGATCAACTGCGACAAGATGTTGATAAAGAAAGACAGTTGGAACAAACACGGAAAGATTTCATTGCTGGTGTATCACATGAATTAAAAACACCATTAAGTATTATGAAGAGCTGTATGGCAATTCTTCAAGACGGTGTAGCAACCGACAAGAAAGATCATTATTTTAGCGCAATGGAGAATGAAGTGAATCGTATGGATCGGCTGATCGAAGACATGCTTGAATTAGCAAAATACGAATCAGGAACATATAAGATCGAAATGAACGCCTTTTTCATTGATGAATTAATTCGTTCGGTCTACAATCAACTATCTTTAAAAGTAATAGATCAACAAGTTGACGTAAATCTAAATCTTCATTCAGTTGAGGTAATCGCTAATCAAGATCGAGTGGAACAGGTTATTACTAATTTTCTTTCCAATGCGATTCAACATACACCTGACAAAGGGAAAATAATAGTTACAACGCTTAGCGAAGAAGATAAGGTTAAGATCACTGTTGAAAACGAAGGAAGTCATATCGAAGAAGAACAACTAGAAAAAATTTGGGATCGTTTTTATCAAGGTGGAAAAACTCAACGTTCAAAACAAGGAACAGGTTTAGGACTTGCCATTTCTAAACATATACTAAAGTTGCATCATGTCCCTTTTGGCGTAATTAATACAAAACAAGGAGTCTGTTTTTACTTTTATTTAAATAAAAAATAATATTCTTTTTTGTGGACAAACCATTCCTTTAATACCTTTTGGAGTATTAAGGGAATGGTTTTTTTTAGTTCGATTCAATCTTTAGCTTATATACATTTTATCTTTATCTAATCTTTATTTTACTATACTAATCTATCAACAGAAAGATAAACAACATAGAATTGAGGTTTATTATATGAAGAAGATTAGTATTATTATCTACTTCGCATTTCTACTTATTATTTCTGCCTGTCAAAGTGAACAGGTTACGTATCAAATGGGACTTAAAGAGAATAACGAAATAATATCATCAGCAGGTAAACAACAAATGAATTCAGAAGATACAGGAAAAGTTGTTTACCTAACCTTTGATGATGGACCTACTTCTGTAACTAAGAATATTTTGGACATTCTCAGTCAGTTTAACGCCAAAGCGACATTTTTTATGTTGGAGCCTGCAATGAGGGAATACCCAGATGTGGTCAAACAAATTGTAGAAGACGGTCATGCTGTGGGAATACACGGTGTTACGCATGAAGTAAATCAATTTTATGCTTCGGAACAATCTGCTCTCGAAGAAATGATCAATGCTCAGGAAACCCTTCAAGATATTACCGGCGTTCGTTCCAAATTGATCCGAACACCTTATGGAAGTATCCCTTATTTAACAGAATCTTATCGAGAAGTTTTGGATAGCAATGGATTTCACTTATGGGATTGGAATGTTGACAGTAGTGATTGGTCATTATCAGGGGATAAATTTATAGATTCCACTGTGAATCAAATTGGAAATTTAGCTAGTGCCGGGGAGACCTCTATTGTTCTGATGCATGATCAAGAAGAAACTGCGAACCATCTGTCATCGCTATTAACCTATTTATCTGAAAATGGATTTCAAACAAAGAAAATCGCTAAAAACATCAAACCATATAATTTTAACTGTTATGACCGTTGTCATTCACTGAACTCATCACAAAACTAAATTTGCAAACAAGGAGAGAGTGTTACATGAAAAAATGGATTCGACTATTTATATTATTTTTATTTGTAGGTATATTGTATTTTACCCTAACCGACAAACTAGAACCTGAAACATCTAATGAGAGAGAGAATTCTAAGATTTCCTCAAAGGAAGAAAAATATAAGGTTGTCATTGACCCTGGACATGGCGGTGAAGACCCTGGTGCTATCGGTGTAAGTGGTTCATACGAAAAAGATTTTACATTAAGTCTGGCTAAAAAGATCTCGATTTTATTGGAAGATGAACCAAAACTTGAGGTATACATGACGAGAGAAGAAGATGTTTTTCTATCAGCAGAAACTCGAGAAAGACCTAATTATGCCAATGATATAGAAGCCGATTTATATATATCATTACATGCTAATACATTTACGGACCCATCTGTTTCTGGTACAGAATCATTCTATTATCATAAAAATTCAAAACGATTGGCGAATATTATACACAGACATGTTTCAGAAACGACAGGTTTTCGGAATCGTGGTGTGAAGAAAGAAAATTATTTTGTGTTAAAGGATACTACTATGCCTGCTGTTTTACTTGAAATCGGCTATATAACCAATCCAGAAGAAGAACAAACAATGCTAACAGACGATTTTCAACAATCTTTAGCAGAAGCTATTAAGAACGGAGTCAATGAATACTTGAAATAAAGTTCGAAATCATCTCTATATAATATTTGAAACTTCACAAAATTTTGTTCTTCTTGTTCTGGTAAGCGGCATAGTAGAGTGAGGACGAACTGTCGAGGCAAAAGCACAATCCTTACAGAAGGTGACGCAGCCAATCGAGATGACTTAATCTTTCTCGAGAAATTGCCTTGTTTTTGAAAAGTAGTAAACAATAGCTGATGAGAGTTACTTGTATTCGAGTATAGCCATTTCTAATATCGGGGATAGATATATGAACTTATTCTGATTAAATCTCATCAGCAAAATCAGCGGACATTTATTCCATTATTTCAAGTAAAAACGGTGAAATTTGAATGTATACGGACATCTGTTCCGTTATTTAGCCATTTTGAAGCGGATTTCTGATAAATTATTGGAAATAACGGAACAGATGTCCGCTCACACTCTAAACACCGCTATTTTATCGCAAATAGCGGAAAAAATGTCCGCTATCACCTCGCATAGGGAATTCTGCCAGCCATTATTATTCTTCCTTTTCGGGACGTCTATCCACTTCAGTTGTAAGATCCATATTTACTACCGATTACCGTTATAACAGGCTCTTTTGTCATACTCGTAACGATACACTATTCATTAAGTAAATTTTGTGGTTTATTTCCTACTTTCACCTCGAGAATTGCTTTTGCTGTCATCAGACTTACGTTATGATACACTTCATAAGTTTCTGCAGCTGTATGTGGAGTAGTGATTACATTGTCTAGATCAAATAAAGGATTGTCCTTACTAGTTGGTTCTTCTTCATAAACATCGATTGCAGCCGCAGCTAACTTCCCTTCATTCAAGGCATGCCATAACGCCTTCTCATCTACTAAAGGACCTCTTGATGTATTTATAAAATAAGAATCTTGTTTCATTTGACTAAATTTACTTTCATCCATAAAATGATAGGTTTCCTTTAATAGTGGTAAATGCATGCTTACAACATCGCACTTATTTAATATTTCTTCATAATCAGTAAATTGTACATTTAACCTTTTAGCAATATCTTTATTTGGAAATTTATCATACGCGTAAACATTAACATCGAACCCTTGTAGCTTCTTTGCTACATTCTGTGCAATATTTCCAAACCCTAATAAACCTACACTTCTATTTTGTAACTCATTTCCGACAAATCGTTCCCAATAACCCTGTCTAGTAGTTACATGTAGGTTTGGTGTATTTCGTAATGTGTTTAATATTAAATTAATAGTAAGTTCTGCTACAGCATTGGAATTTAACCTAGGTGCATTTGTTACTTGGATGCCAAACTCCTTCGCTTTCTCAAGATCAATATTATCAACCCCTACACCAAATCTTGAGATAACTTTTAACCGAGGAGCTAACCGAAACACCTCTTCATTCCAAGTATCTACTCCTGCTACGACAGCATCAATATCAGATACTACTTCTTTCAGTTCATTAAATGTCATCGGACGATCATGTGGATTTTCTACTACTTCACATCCGTTTTGTTCCAGTAATTGTTTAGCTTCGGCACATAATGTCGAATAATTCGTTGCTGTTACTAAGACCTTCATTTTCATTCCTCCGATAAATTATGGTAATAATAGATTAACTTGTGGTAAGAATGCTACGATCACAAGTGCTAATATCATTAAGAAAAACATTGGTACAACGGCCTTACTCAACTCCCAGATAGATAATCTCGAAATTCCTATTCCAACGAACAAGCTTCCACCGATTGGCGGTGTAATCAATGCAATCGCTAAGCTTACAACAAGAATGATCCCGAAGTGAATTGGATCGATTCCGATTTCCGTTGCAACCGGTAATAAGATAGGGGTAAGAATAATGATAGATGCAATAACATCCATAAATGTTCCAACAAACAATAGAAACAGGATGATTAACAATAATAAAACGGTTCGATTATCTGAAAGACTTGTTAGTGCTGTTGCTACCGTTTCAGGTATATTTTCAATAGAAAGAATTCTACCAAAAAAAGTTGCTGTACCTGTAATAATTAAAATAACTGCTGTTGTTAATGACGAAGCTTTAAAAACACTATACAGTTTGGTTAAGTTCAACTCTCTATATACAAATACACCAATGATAAGACCATACACTGTCGCAACAACGGCTGCTTCTGTTGGAGTAAAAATCCCACCGTAAATACCTCCAAGTATAATAACTGGCATAGCCAATGACCATGCAGCTTCTTTAAGCTCGTTCCATAACCGTTGGAAAGAAAATGTTTGGACATCTTTTCCATAATTATGGTATTTTGCATAGAAATAACTGTATAGAATTAGTAATAACCCTACAATTAAACCAGGAATAATACCTGACATAAACATATCTCCAATAGATGCCGAAGCTGACACACCATAAATAACCATTGGAATACTAGGTGGAATGATAACCCCTATCGTACCTGCTGCTACTATAATCGCTGTAGCAAATTTCTTATCATAGCCTTGTTTTACCATTAATGGAATAACCATACCTCCAATTGCTGCAACTGTAGCAGGGCCTGATCCAGAAATAGCAGCAAAAAAGATACAAGTAATAACAGTAGCGATAGCTAATCCACCTGTAATATTACCTACAAATATTTTGGCAAATCCAAACAATCTCTTTGATATACCACCTTGCGCCATCACTTCCCCAGCCAATATATAAAAAGGTATAGCCATTAATGGAAAGGAATCAGCTGAAGTAACTAAACCTTGTACTAAGTATTGAGGAGAAACAGATCCAGTGTAAAAAATGGTTACCAAACAAGCCAAACCAAGTGAAAATCCAATTGGAACTCTTACAAGCATAAAAATAATGAATGATACAAATAACAGTAATGCAGTCACTTTACTCCCCCCCTTTTTTTATATCAATTCATCCTCTTGTAATTCTTCGATGTCTTCTTTAATTACATGAGTAATATTTTGGATAACTCGTAGTAGAGTTAGCGCCATTCCAACAGGAACTGATAAATATACGTACACCATATTAATTCTCATAGCAGCACTTTTTTGCCCAAAGTTCATTATTTGTTCGATCATAAAGTAGCTATAGTAAATAACTACAACTGCAAATAACCCAACGAGTATATAAGAAGCGATAAGCATTATTTTCTTAACTGAAACGGGAACTAGGTCATATACGATGTCTAAACAAATATGCCTTGATCTTTTAACACCGTACGCTATACCTATATATATAAGCCAAACAAAACAATATCTAGCTAATTCCTCAGACCATGCCAATGAATTATCAAAGATAAATCTCATACATATTTGTAAAGTAATAGAAGTCAATGATACAGTTAGTAATGTAACTAGAATCCATTCTTCAATATGTTGGTTTAATTTCTTCATTATGGTCATATTTAGACCTCCTACTCTCAATCATGCTTTCCTCTCTTGCAAGTCTTTGCTCTTCATACAGAATATTTTGAGAGAAGAATAGGAAGATTAAAGCACCTTCCCATTCTTATCCACTATCAATTATTCACGGGAAGCTTCTAAGAATGTATCAACAACATCTGCGCCTATTTGGTCTTTAAATTCTTCATATACAGGCAAAGTAATTTCTTGCATTTCTTTAAGCTGATCTTCGGTGAACTCATAGATTTCCATACCTTCTTCTTCTAATTGTTGTCTAGCAGATACTTCTTCCTCTTGAGCTAGCTCTCTATTGTGATCGATCGCTGCACTTACTGCATCATTGAATATAGTTTGTAAATCATCAGGTAAGGAATCATAGAATTCTTTATTTGTGATGACAACATTAGGTGCATACACATGATTAGTTACTGTTAAGTAATTCTGTACTTCATAAAATTTATTAGCCAAAATTAAACCGAATGGATTTTCTTGGCCATCGACTGTTCCTTGTTGGAGTGCTGAGTATAACTCCCCAAAAGCTAGAGGTGTTGGATTGGCACCCAATAACTCCCACGCTCTAATGTGTGTTTGGTTTTGCATTGTTCTAATCGATAATTTGTTTAGATCTTCGACAGATTCAATAGGCTTAACATTGTTAGTTACATTTCGGAATCCGTTTTCAAAATATCCAAGACCTTTAATACCAGACTCATCTAACAAATCAAGTATCATTTGTCCTGGTTCACCATCTAACACTTCATATGCAATTTCACGATTAGTAAAAAGAAAAGGCATGTCCAAAATGGCAACAGAATCATTAAATCCTCCTAATGCTGCTGGTGAGGGTGACGCTAAATGCACTTCTCCCATTTGCATTGCTTCAATAATTTCTCTATCTTCACCAAGCTCTCCAGCAACATTTAAATCGACTGAAAATCTCCCATCTGATTTTCCTTCCAATTCCTCTTTTAGAAAGTTAAAAGTTTTGGTTAAAGAGTGCTCAGGACCTACTGCTCCACCAGCAATTCGAACGGTATATTGTTCTTTCCCTTCTTGTTCACTGTCTCCAGTAGCATCACTTGAATTATTGGCTCCACATCCAGCGATAAATAAAGCTAATATCATAAATAAGAAACCTAGTATTAATTTTTTCATTTTTACCCCTCTTTCTTTTTTTATTTATGCTATAGAAAAAAACTCATTGTCAATTTGCACTAGTTGTGTCTTTAATTTTTCAATTTCTTTGTCATCAATATCAATATGAGGCGCTTTCATTAAACCTGCATCAATCCCTCGTAATCGAAGAGCCTCTTTGAAATATGACATATTGCTACCATTTTTTAATACATTACAATATTTAGTTGCAACTTTTTGTAATGTTTTTGCTTTTGCCAAGTCTCCCTGTTTAAACGCATTATAAATTGCTACAAACGGTTCAGGATAAACACCAGAAATCCCTGAAACTGTTCCTTCACAACCCAACGATAGAGCTGGTAAAAATAAGTGATCTGGTCCAAAAACAACATCAAAGTTACCATCATTTACATCTAAGTATTGACTTGTCATAGTAAAATCTGGATAGCTGAATTTAATTCCAATAATGTTTTTACATTGTGCAGCAATCTTTTTCGTTACTTCAATGTTCAACTCATTTGCCGCACATTGAGGAATACTGTACAAATAAATCGGGAAGTCTTCTGGTAAACTATTAACAATTTTCACATAAAATTGTTCAATCTCTTGGTCATTTACACTAAAGTAAATTGGTGTTACTACACCGATACCGTCTGCTCTAATATCATGTGCATGACGCGCTAACTCTAATGTATTGTCAAAATTCACATCACCTACATGGATGTAGACAGTAACCCTATTATTAGCAGTCTTAACAACTGTTTCTGCAATAGCCTTCCTTTCCTCTACAGATAATTTAATCATTTCTCCTGTTGTGCCAAGTGGATATAGACAATGTACACCTTTTCCAATTAAAAATTCTGTTAATTCAGCAACCTTATCTAAGTTAACGCTTCCATCTTTGTTAAATGGAGTTACCATTGCAGTTGTTACACCATATAATTTTTTCATATTATTAAGTCCCCTTTATTGTTGTTAAATTTCTCTTTATGTCTTATAAAAGATATTACTTAATCACTATCACCCCCTATAACAAAAATTTTGCTAAAACGTTATAGTTTATAGTAAAAAAAAGCTATATACTAGCTATTCAGCAACTATTTCGTACAATGATGCTCGTTTGAAATTTTTCATTAGTTGGTGTCTCTATTTTTTGGTTTATCTGACCTATCAACTGGTTAACGCAGGCACCCGCCATTTCTTCTACCGGGAGATGTACTGTAGTTAAGGAAGGTACGGTGAATGATGTTTGATCGTCATTGTCGTGACCTATAATTTTTAAGTCTTCTGGTACACGTATACCATAGTCATGGCTTGCACTAAGAGCACCTACTGCCATTGGATCACTTAGAAAGAAGAGTGCTTCTGGTAATGAACTCGATTGTTTTATTAATGATTCCATTACCTCATATCCACCCTTCTCACTAAAATCCCCATACTGAACACATATATTATTTATCCCCATTTTATTTACACCTTCTATAAAACCTTCTTGTCTAAATGAAACTGCTTGGGATGATAGATTTGGAACAATGATACCTACATTCTTTTGATGTTTCTCATATAAGAATTTAGCAACGTCTAACCCAGTTTTTTTACCGTCTACATTAACTGTACTGTATTTATTCGATCTTCTTTGATACAAAACAATTGGTACCTTAAGATTAGCGTCTTCAATATACTGCAAGTCTTCATCAGATGCATTTGCAATAATTGCTCCATTATACTTATTTCCTGTCCGTAAGCTCTCTAATTCACTTAGCTTCCCATTTTCATATGGTTGTATTAATATTTCAAATAAATTATCTTTATATACAGACTTCTTTTGAATTCCTTTAAGAAACCTGCTTATTAGCGATGCTCTTGTATCCAACGTCCATAAAATGGATATGACAGGGACATGCTTTGATTCACTATTCCTCAAACGCCTTGCTGATATACTTGGAAGATAACCTAGGTCTTTAGCAATTTTTAGTATTTTTTCTTGTGTTTTAGTCGCAATTCTCATTTGGTCACCTTTACCATTTAGAACAAAAGAAACGGTACCAGGTGAAACCTTAGCTTTTTTTGCTATATCACGAATAGTTGCCATTATTATATCTCCTAATTAATTCAGTTTTGCTATATCGTTTTAGCACTCTATCTTGGTTATCAATCTACTATATCTTTTTTTGTTTGTCAACGCTTTCTTTTAGTTTCTTATGATAACTTGTGGCTAATTCTTATATAGAATTAGTTTTATTTTTTCTCTATGTAATTTTTTGCAGCGTCCAGTAACCTTTCTTGTAAGACTTAGGCAGCCCTCTTTCATAGCAAGAACATCGTTCGCTAGTATCACCTAAAAAATCTTAAAGATTTTAGTATCCTTGAACATCGTTAATCTTCTCAAAATCATACTAAGTTTTCATCATCAACTTTAACAAATTGCAACGGATTTATTTAATTATCCCTAAACTTAATATGGATCCATTTGATTTTTTTTGATGTATTCGCGCGGTGTCATTTTGGTATGCTTTTTAAATACTTTGATGAAATAACTTTGATCGGAAAAGTGAAGTGAATGACAGACTTCCGTAACCGATCGATTAAAATAAAGCATCATATTTTTTGCTTCTTTTACCTTTATCTTTTGGGTATATTCACTAATTGATATCCCTACTTCTTTCTTAAACAAATTGGATAAATATTTTGGATTTAATCCAAGTTTTTGAGCAATCGAACTAACTGATAAATTAGGTTCATAAATTTCCTTGTAAATATATTCTTGGCATTGTGTAATTTTCCTCGTATATCTTTGTTTTTTATACCTTCTCACTAATTCCGTGAAATCATATAGTATTTTCTCGCGAAACCAGATTACTTTCGATAAAGAAGTCAAATCTTCTAAATCTTGAATCATGACATCTCCCAAAGAATAAGCATCCTCAGGATGTACTCCGCCTCTAATTGCTGCTCTCGTTGCTAGAGTAATAGTGGCAATAGCAGTATTTTTTTGACTTCTTAATTCACTTGTTCTGGATAATAGTCCATACTCAAAATCATCTCTATTCCTAAAGGCTTGGTGATAAGGAATAATCTCCTTCACGTTACCTTCTTCTATCAATTGATATATCCGACGTTCTAACAAGGGGTCGTGGTGATAAAGATTATTTTCACGAATATTCGTAATATAACAGGATTGTTGTTTTTCGATTTCTACTTCTTCTTGCTGATGCACTAATCTCAACTCTTTCCGAATATTCAGTTCCACACCTTGAACGAGGTAGTAAGCAATTTTACCAATCTCTATTAACTGATTACTACTTTCAACCGCTAAATTCATTAGGTAATCTTCAAATTCTTCCTTTAGATAAGACCTATTCAGACTTGAAAGTAATCGAGAAATTCCTTCTTTCGTAGGTGGATTATAAATGATTGGACCAAGGATTAACCAATGTCTTTGGTTATGTTGAACAAAAGGTATGCTTAAAAAACTCTCAAAATAATTGGTATTCATTAATTGAATCTCTTGCCCTAACAAACCGCAATTAATAATATGTTCCTGAAAAGAATCAGACATTGGATTGATGGTGATGTTCGATGGATAAGTAGAGATAGTAGAATCTTGATAAATACATACCGGAATCTTTGTTACATCAACTAATGAACAGAGTATCTTTTCCATTTTCACCACCTCAATATTTTGTAAGCGTATACAAGTAAAATGAATAAGTACTAATAATTTAACTTTTTTACTATATTTCAACTTATCAGTTGGTTACAATTTTGACAAGTTAACGATATCTATATCTCGTTAACAAGGTACTAATAATAACAGAGGGGTGGATCTATTGAAAAAAATGGTGGTAAGGTCGTTCGTTGCATTTATTCTGTTCGTTTTATTAGCTGCATGTGGAGGAAATTCGTCAAGTGATGGTGATGTCGAAAAGTTAACCATTCCTGAAAACCCCGAAGATGTTGAAGGAGATATTACGGTTTGGGCATGGGCATTAGAAGCAAATTATTTAGAGAAAGATGTTCTTCCAGCATTCCAAGAAGTATACCCAAATGTTGATGTAACCGTTGAACACATTGGGGTAGACCAAGTATACCAAAAAGTAAGTGCTGGGCTTTCAAGTGGTGGTAGTGGCCTACCTGATGTTGTACAAGTGGAAAATAACCGGATCAAATCTTTCACCAGTGAATTCCCAGACGCATTTACAAATTTAAGCGCAATGGGATATGACGAACACGAGGATAAATTTGCAGACGCAAAGATTGAAGGGTTAAAAGATGACGCTGGAAATGTTGTTGCTGCCCCACGTGATTTAGGGCCAGTAGGAGTTATCTATCGTGTGGATATATTTGAAGAGGCACGGATAGACCCTTCTCAAATTGAAACATGGGATGATTACATTGAAGCAGGTAAAAAAGTTGTAGAACAGACGGGGAACTATTTCTTAGGAACGGACGGAGATGGTTTATTACGTATTATGATGCAACAGCAAGGTAGTTATTATTTCGATGAAGAAGGCAACCTAGATATCTCTTCAGAAGCAGGAGAAAATGCCGCTCGCATTCTTCAAGAGATGAAAGACAATGACTTAATTACGTTTACAAATAACTGGGATGGTCAAGTCGCTGCCATGAAGAACGGAGAAGTTGCTACAAATCCAGGTGCTGTTTGGTGGAGCGGTACGATGTTAGAACAAATGCCTGAACTCTCTGGTAATTGGGATATGTTTGAGTTACCGGCATTTGAAGAAGGAGGCACACGGGCATCCAATGATGGTGGTTCTGCTTTAGCCATTCCTTCAGAGTCTGACAATAAAATTGCAGCATATGTTTTCACAGAATTTGCAACAACCGATGTTGATGCACAAATCTCAGCACTAACGAACAGAGGTTTATTCCCTGCCTTAACAGCAGCATATGAAGAACCTATCTTCTCTGAAGATCAAGAATACTTTAATAACGAACCATTCTTCCAGAAGTTCGCTGACACAGTAGAAAATATCCCTCCAGTAAACCATGATGGAGCAGAACTGGAAGTACGTTCGGTGATGGGGAGTGAAATCGAAGCATTCCTATTAGAAGATAAGCCGGCAATGGAAATGCTTAAAGACGGAGAAGAACAAGCTGCCCAACAAACTGGTAAAGAAACAACCGAATAAAGGAGTTAGGCTGGCTAAAGAGAGAGCCAGCCTTGATTCCCAAAAAGGAGGGGATATTCTTGGATGACGTGACAAAAAAGGTTCAGACCAACCAATATAAAAGTGGATTTATTACACCGAAAACGGCACCTTACATTTTTATACTTCCAGCATTGTTGTTATTTTTAGCATTTACGGTGTACCCAATTATTGCATCTTTTTTACTTAGTTTTCAGACAAGAAGTGGTGGCGTCTACACCTTTTCAGGTTTCGATAACTATGTACGATTATTCACGGATCCTATTTTTTATAAAGCTTTAGGAAACACATTTATCATCTTAATTGTGCAAGTACCAATTATGTTATTTCTCGCTTTACTGTTAGCAGTCTTTTTAAACTCAAAATTATTGAATATGCGTGGGTTTTACAGAGTTTCTTTTTTTACACCAGCTGTGACCTCCCTCGTTGCAGCATCTATTATTTTCATTCTGTTATTAAATACAGATTATGGTTTAATCAATTATATCTTGACATCTATCGGTTTAGAAAAAATCAACTGGCTAACAAATGGTTTTTGGGCGAAGGCATCCTTGATCATTGTAACAACTTGGAGATGGACCGGATATAACATGGTTATCTTGTTAGCGGGTCTTCAAAATATTCCAAATGATTTGTACGAAGCAGCTAGTATTGATGGAGCTTCACCTATTCACAAATTCTTTCATATTACCATTCCGCAGCTCAAACCAGTACTATTATTCTGTTTTGTATTATCTACGATTGGAACGTTTCAATTATTCGATGAACCGTATAACCTGACAAGCGGCGGGCCTAATAATGCAACTTTAACCATTACGTATTATTTATATAATCAAGGGTTTAATTTCTTTGATTTCGGCTATGCTTCTGCCATTGCATATGTGATCGTCGTATTTATTGCTATTCTATCTTGGCTGCAATTTAAGGTGGTGAAAGACGACTAATGAAAAGCATATATGTTAAAAAATCACTGTTACATTTTTTCTTAATCGTCGGTGTTATTATCTCTTTAGGACCGTTTTATTGGATGATTGTAGGTGCAACAAACCCCTCGGGGGATGTACTAAGTTTTCCACCTAAAATAGTTCCAGGAAATTATTTCGTAGAGAACTTAACGAATTTAAGTGAAGCCATCCCCATTATGAAAGCAGTATTTAATTCTGCTGTAATTGCGATCGTATTCGTGTTAGCTAGTTTGCTAGTATGTTCGATGGCAGGGTATGCATTTGCAAAGTTCAAATTTAAAGGTAGTAATATTATTTTTTCTAGCTTTTTGTTAGCGATGATGATACCTTATCAAGCTACAATCATTCCATTGTTTCAAATATTTGGTGCATTGGATTGGATCAATACGTATCATGCGGTTATATTACCACAAATTTGTTATCCATTTGCTATATTTTTGATTCGGCAAAATATGAAAGGGATTCCTGATTCCATGATCGAAGCTGCCAGAATTGATGGTGCCGGAGAGATTAGCATCTTTTTCAAATTGGCATTGCCAACCATGAAGCCAGCATTGGCAGCTGTAGGGATTTTCTTATTTACCCATCAATGGAACAACTTTATGTGGCCACTAATCGTCATGACATCTAGTGAAATGTATACTTTACCAGTTGCTTTATCCACATTAGCAGGCTTAAATTCAGTAGATTACGGACAGTTAATGCTTGGAACAGCTATTTCTGTTCTACCAATAATGGTTGTATTCCTAATGCTACAAAAGCATTTTGTATCAGGAATTTTAGGTGGTTCTGTAAAAGAATAAAGTGAGGACTTCCCATTAATAGAGGGTAACCCACTAGTGGTTAGCACCGTGATAAACAAAAGATAACAAAGGAGCATAACAATGAAAAATGTCATAAATGAAACAACAATCCAATTAGGTGTTTGTTATTACCCTGAACATTGGCCTGAAAAGCTTTGGGAAGACGATTTTCGAAGAATGAAAGAAATGGGATTCCAATATGTTAGGATGGCGGAATTCGCATGGACAATCTTTGAACCAATAGAAGGAACATTTGAGTTTGATTTGTTTGATCGCGCGATTCAATTAGCAAAAAAATATGATCTAAAAGTCATTATGGGAACACCAACCGCAACACCACCAGCATGGTTAACCGATAAATATCCGGAAGTATTAAATGTCTCTAGAGAAGGTGTGCGCTATCACCATGGTTCAAGGCGACATTATAATTATAATTCGGAAATCTATCGAACCCTTTCCAAAAGAATTGTTACCGAAATGGTAGAACATTATAAAGATAATCCAACAGTTGTAGGTTGGCAGATTGATAATGAAATCAACTGCGAAATGAATGTGTTCTATTCAGAAGCAGATCATACTAACTTCCGTAATTGGGTAAAAGAAAAATATCAAACATTGGACAATGTAAATGAAGCTTGGGGAACTATTTTTTGGAATCAAACGTATACGGAGTGGCGTCAGATTTATCTCACACGACCAACCGTAAATGATTCCTATAATCCACATCAACTCTTAGATGAAAAGCGTTTTATTTCAGATAGTGCGATAAGTTTTGTACAAATGCAGGCTGATATCATTCGATCTATCACCGATAAGCAATGGGTGACGACAAATGGGATGTTTGGTCATTTAGATAACCATCGGATGACAAAGGAAGCGTTAGACTTCTATGCCTATGATTCATATCCGAACTTCAACAAAATTATTGAAGATAATTCCTTCATGCCTCTGCGTGATCGGAAGTGGAGTTTAAATTTAAGTACCGTTCGCAGCTTTGGTGGGAATTTTGCCATTTTTGAACAGCAAGCAGGTCCCGGAGGATGGGTAAACCGAATCGAACAACCAACCCCACGTCCTGGGCAATTGCGATTATGGACATATCAATCGATTGCTCATGGTGCCGACTTAGTTCTTTATTTTAGGTGGCGCACCGCTACAAAAGGATCAGAAATCTATTGGCATGGTATTAATGATTATCATAATCTACCGAACCGAAGAATTAGTGAACTGAAACAAACAAGCGAAGAAATGCAAAAGCTAGGTTCTGCTATCTTTGACTCAAAATATGTTGCAGATGCTGCAATCTTAACTGATTATGAGAATGAATGGGATGGTGAAGAAGATAAATGGTTTGGACAGTTTATTGGCGAGAGTAAGGAGGCATGGTTTAAAGCCTTTCAATATCATCACATCCCTGTAGATATCGTCAATGTAACACAAAACATGGCATTAGAGACCTTGATCAAATATAAAGTCCTTGTCTATCCACACGCTGCTATTTTGACGGAAAAAACAGCAAATCTATTAAAAGGTTATGTGGAACAAGGTGGAACCATTATTTTTGGTGCAAGAACGGGCTACAAAGATTTAACTGGCCAGACATATATGAAGGCTTTTCCAGGATATATTAAAGATTTAGTAGGTATTACTGTGGAAGAATATACTTTACTAAATGGTTGGCAAAAGAACCCATATGTGAACCTCTTCGACAATCAGCTAAATACCCATGGTTTTAACGAGGTGCTACAGCCAGAAGCCGACAATGTAGAAGTAATAGGAACATACCAAAATGCACATTATGAAGGCAAACCAGCATTGACAAGGAGAAAAGTATCGGAAGGTACAGCCTACTATTATGGCGGAGTTTTTGACTACCAAACAGCTGCCTTAATTTTAGAAGATGTAGAAATTAGCGACTATCGAAGTAAGTTTACTCTGACTCCAGACATAGAATTAGCAGTTCGCGAAAAAGATGGCGAGATAGTATATATATTACTCAACTATTCACAAGAAGCACAAACTATTTATCTAAAGGTAGATATGGAAAACTTGTTGGATCATGATATTACTAGCGGAGATGTCACTATGGCAGCGTATGATGTGTTAGTACTGAAAGAGAAATAAATAAGGACGAAAAGAGGCACTTTACTTTTGAAAAGCTAAAGTGCCTCTTTTTGTTAAAGGGCATGATCCACCTAGATGGGATGTATGGGATAGTCCTGAATTACGAGAAGATAATGAATATTTCCAATTCTTCGATGAAGACATTTTTGATACATTGTTAGAAGTTCGTGATGAAATTGATTCGGTAAATATGACGGATCAAATACCGGATATTGATAATCAGTTAAATACCGATGTCTTTGTTAATGTATTAAAAAACCAATCACAAACACCTGAAGAAGCCTTGAAACAGGCAAAAGAGGCAGTAGAAAATCATTAATCCTATTCTAAAAACGGGTCTTGGACCCGTTTTTTATAGGTTAATACTCTTATGAGGCACATGTGACATTTTCAGATAATAAGGAAAGGAGAAAAAGAGCAATGACTGATATTAAAAATGAAATAGTGCGAAACTTTTCTGCTTATGTAATGGCGTATTTTTGTGAGACTCCAAACGGAGACGGGGATGCGCATGCTCTACACCCTACAGTTATGATGCGAAAGACTGGATCCCATTTAATAATAATAATCCTATTCTTGTTCCGAAAATCGGGGAAAAGGCATGCGTGATCCTTATATATATAGAAAAAAAATGGATCATTTATTGTTTTAGCTACAAATATGCGGAATAGCGAATATCTATTGTGCTATGATTCAATCGATTTGGTAAAATTTACCGAGTGACGGTTGTTGAGAATGAATGATTCAGGAATGCATTCATGGGCACCTGAGGTTTTTTATGATGACGAAAGGGACAAATATGGAATCTATTGGTCTGGGAATACTGACCGAAATAGAATTTATGTAAATTATACAGATGATTTTAGAGCTGTAAGTAGTCCGGAAATTTTCTTTGACCCTGGATATGATTCCATTGATGCTTCGATTGTATCCTTAAAATCCACAAATTATTTGTATTTTAAAGATGGTAGGTATGCTAATATACCTCCTTATGAGGGGAAAAGAATAAAGGTTACAAAGTCCACATCACTAGAACCTGGAAGCTTTGACTCTAATGTTTATGCAGGTCCATTTGGTGAACCGGAATTTGAAGCTCCCATGATTATAAAAAAATTAGATGAAGATAAGTGGTATTTATATGGTGATAATTATTACCCCGATAATGGAAAATTCTATGTCTGGGAAACCAAAAACTTAGACAAAGCCGAATGGGTGCCACTCAGTAGACGAGATTATAACGCTCCACTAAATTCCAAACATGCGTCATCTCTTACCGTTACACGGAATGAGTTAAATACTCTCTTCAAACATTGGGGGGAAAAACCTAAATGGAATCGCATAAAACTATTTAGTTCCCCCGATTTTTATATTAGATACAAAGATTCGTTTGCTCGGATAGAAGCATATCCATTTGATCCATACAAGGATTCACTTTGGAAAATAATACCTGGACTTGCAGATTCTAGTTGCATTTCATTTGAATCCATTAATTATCCAAATCATTTCTTAAAGCCTTATAACTTCACTCTACGTTTAGAGAGTTATGATGATTCAGATAATTTTAAAAAGAAAGCTAGTTTCAAACAAGTTAAAGGATTAGCTGATTCTGACTGGTCTTCATTTCAATCCTACCAACATTGTGATAAATATATAATGCATGATGGTACCTTTCTGCGTGTTTGCTCTGTTTCATCAGAGCATGACAAGAAAAATGCTACTTTTAAAATTTGTTGGTAAAGTTTAGGTAAACCCCACTTGCTTTGTTAAGACCTAACTGTAGGGACTGCAAGCTCTGGTATGGCATATGACTGTATATTTCAAGAAAAACCTAATTTCTCAAAATTCGAAGGAATTAGGCTTTTGATCTTTCAAAATCCTTCTCAATACAAATATGAGCTATCAATTTAAAGAGACTAAAGGGCAGAGTAACATAATACATATTCTTCTAGAATCCTGCTCCATCTATTTGTACTGCTTCATATAATTCCTTTATTATAGTTTTTATATGGTTCCCAGTTAGGGAAAATAAAATCCGCTCTTTGGACCTTACTTTGGTTATCCAATGTTTCATCAAACGCTTGGTTTGCTTTGTCAGTTCGCTCTTGTAAAGTGCCTTCTAAGTCCTCAATCTGTTCTGTTATTACTCCCAATATAATGTCACCAAGCCCAGTTAATTTTACACCACTAGTTTGATAGTTTCGCATAAAATCAATATGGCTGGTGCGTTTGGTGGAGCAGTTATTGGAAAGATTTTAGATTTTAACAGCACGTTTACCATTAATCCTTTTGCCGGCGCTCAAAACCATGCAACGATCTACAGCAACGTATTCGTTGGGCTGGTCGTCTTGACGCTTTTAAACGGTGCTTTCTTTTACTTTTCATTTAAACGGAACGAATTGGAGTCTGTTCAGTGATCCTCACTAGCTTTCCTGGAAATCGAATTGATAAGAAAAATGGGACAAACAACCTGTCCCTAGGTAAAAAATGAAACAGATACGTCCCCGTGTTTCACGCTTGCCTAAATTATCCAATCAGTCTATAATTTCAGATAGAAGTCAAATACATAGAGGAGAAATAAATGGAGTATACTAATCTAGGTCGTACAGGCATGAAGGTAAGTAAACTTTGCTTAGGAACTATGAATTTTGGTCCGTCCACAGAAGAAAAGGAAGCACATAAAATTATGGATGCAGCTCTCAATGCAGGCTTAAACTTCTTTGATACCGCAAACGTATATGGTGGTCAAGGTCGTCACGGATGGACAGAAGAAATTATCGGTCGTTGGTTTGCTCAAGGTGGTAATCGCAGAGAAAAAGTTGTACTTGCTACCAAAGTGTATAATCATATGGGAGATGAGAACGACGGTCCGAATGATGGAAGATTTCTATCTGCTTATAAGGTTCGTCGTCATTTAGAAGGATCACTTAAGCGATTACAGACGGATCACATTGAACTTTATCAAATGCACCATATTGATCGTAATGTTTCTTGGGAAGAGCTTTGGGAAGCCTTTCAAGCGGAAGTACAGAAAGGCACGATTGACTACGTTGGTTCAAGTAACTTTGCAGGTTGGGATCTAATTAAAGCGCAGGCAGCGGCAAAAGAACGTAATTTCTTAGGTCTTGTATCTGAACAACATAAATACAGCTTACTATGCCGTCTTCCAGAATTGGAAGTACTACCTGCAGCGAAGGACCAGGGAATTGGTGTGATTGCCTGGAGTCCACTAGATGGTGGATTGCTTGGGGGCAATGCGTTAAATCCAGATAAGGGTTCTCGAACTGCTGGTCAAACAGCACGAGTTGAAAAACATCGAGCACAATTGGAAGCGTTCTCTGACTTTTGCAAGGAACTGGGAGAACGTGAAGCTGATGTAGCCCTCGCTTGGGTATTGCACAATCCAGCATTAGATGCGCCAATTATCGGTCCACGTACACTCGAACAATTCGAAAAATCTTTACGCGCAGTTGAAATCAAACTGGATCAAGCATCACTTGAACGTTTAGACGAAATTTTCCCTGGTTACGAGAAAGCACCAAAAGAATACGCTTGGTAAAGGTTGGTACAGTACGTTTTAGTCGCTTACTGCATTTATGATAATAGTGGGAGTAAATGCTTATGAGGAACAATGATCTTGGCAGGAAGAGATTATATTGAGGATAGAATACTAGAATAATGAATCTCGGAATTCAGTGAAGAATTACTGAGACAAGATACTAAATTAACACATGGATACTCAAAAATTATAGCCTAAAAAAGTGTTGCTCAATACTGAGACATCTCTATAAAAAGATCATTCATGAAAATCTTCTTCACAATGAAGCTAGATATGATAAAACTAGAAATTTTTGACCTTTAGCTAAGATCAAAAGACGGTATACTGAAAAAACATATAGTCTGACTTTTGCAGTTAAACTGATACAAAAGCAGCCTAGAATCCATATGAATATCGGATTCTAGGCTGTTACTATTTGTTATAAAGAATAAAATAACGAAGGTAACAAATATTATCAGCTAGTTGTCACCCTTTATCTGTTGCAACAATCGTCTGACTAACTAAGTAATTGGGTTGTGTAGGTCCGAGCGAAGTCAATGCTTGTTACTAAAAATACCATTGAGATCGCTGGTTCTGGCTTGGTGGTTGGGTTAAATAATTTAATTTCTCTGCGCAAGCGCTGAAAGCCCACCATCTACGTTTAGACATGCTCCAGTAACGTAGGACGCTTCATCTGACGCTAAGAAAAGAATCCCGTAAGCTAGTTCTCGCGGAGTACCCTGTCGTTTAAGGATCCCTGGTCCCTCTGGATGAGATTTAGTCAAACCCAGATCTAGTTCTTTCCCTGCAGCTTCTGCTCTTTTAATGTGATAGTCGGTAAGTGTAGGTCCAGGAAGAATAGCATTTACACGCAGTTGTTCTCCAGCATGATCACATGCCATCGAACGTGTTAGTGCAAGAACTCCAGCTTTAGTGGCATCATATAACCCCATACCAGGACGTCCAACTACACCATTTGCTGATGAGACGTTGACGATCGATCCACCACCACTCTCGGACATTATTGGGATAAAGTGCTTACAACAATAACCTACTGCACGTAAATTAACATCAAAGATAAATTGCCATGTTTCTTCATCAGCTTCAGTGACTGGGCCAAATACGCGCACTCCAGCATTGTTAACAAGTATATCTACCTTATTGAATTTATTTTTTACTTCTTTTGCTAGTGCAGCAATGTCTTTCTCACTGCTTACATCTGCAATTGCAGATATTGCTTGCGGACCACCTTGCTTGGCAATGAGATCTACCGTATTCTGAGCATCAGATTCATAACGGTCCACCACCACAACTGTTGCACCTTCCTCTGCAAACAAGAGACATGTCTCCCTGCCAATACCTGAGCCGCCTCCAGTAACTACTGCAACTTTATTTTCCAATCTGTTTCCTGTCATATTTTACACCCCATTCTTAAATTTTATAAACCATATTTTTATAGTTGATTCCATTGGTGATCAAGTAATTAAACTACAAATTGTTAAATGAGTTCCAACTCTTATTTATTTGTTTTATATTCGGCTCACCGCAGTAGATTAACAAACGATGCTTATACCTTTCTGTTTTTCCTTGTTCCTGAGTCCACTCTCCACTAATACAGCGACTTGGTGAAAGCCCGAGTTGGCCATCCACCCTCCAAGTAACTGGATGCTGCGGGTTATCTTTATGATTCATCATAGCAATTCCTGCCCAGTTTTTACGATTTTTGATAGGCATACTTACAGTGACCCAGTTGGCATACTTTGCTTCTGCATTCTCATTTTCTTGTCCAGAGCTATTAATAGCTCTTCCACCTAATTCTTCTTTGAAGGGCATACGTAGAAAAAGACCACCGGCCATGTGTTGACCAAAAGTGAGAAATGTCTCTGCCCGCAAAGACCCAACAAGATCTAATGTATATGTCTCACCATGGTCTGTGAATATCCAATCTTGTTCTTCTGTGATCATATGTGTACCATTTGGGGCATACCATTCCGACTCTACTTTCCAATTTGCTTTGTTTCCTCTTACGATTGGTTTAGACAATGACTTTGGGTGGATAGTGCCGTCATACCCTTCTTTTAACCCCTCTTCCCAAAAACCTATGTTGTTAATATTATTGAATCCACAGTAAAGGCCGTGCTGCCACGGATGATGAGATGGAGCATCTTCTGTTAAAATTCCCACACCGTCTGGAGAAACAATGGGATGAATGTAGGGACGCTTATCTGTTTTTGCATGCTGTGTAATGATGGGGACACTTTCATTATGGCGGTAAACACTAATAATTTGATCCGAGCATTCTGCTCGCAAATCATTAATTTTTGTATGATTAACCATGTGACTCACCTCCTTAAGTAAGTTATATCTTCTCCTTAAAAATTGGCAATCTAATTATTTTTCCGTTCTTCATTGCTGACTCATGCGCACAAAGTCCTGCACAAGTCCAGTTTGCCGAGCTGAATACATTTGGATAAGAATCTCGCTTCTCAAGAATACTCATAATAAACTCATGGGCTAAATGTGGGTGTGATCCTCCATGACCGCTTCCCTGAGTAAAAGATAAATGTTTATTGTCCTCGGAATCGTATACTCCTTCTGTCGTATAGCGTTGAATAGAATCAGGTAGCAAATGAGCATAATCTGGTATTTTAACCCTTTCTCCCTCTTCTCCTGTGAAGACTACCGGGTCTTCAGACTCTAATTGTTGCCACTCAAAACTCTTCTTATTTGCATAGACATCAAAACTTTCAACATATTCACGAGAAGTTTCAAATAATGATCTTGTAACTTCCATCGCTAAATCAGAATCTCTTAAGCTAAATAAAGCTGATTCTACTGCAAATGGAGAGCCATAATTAACCGTTAAATGATCCGCTATTTTTCCTGAGCCAAGACAGGAGACATATTCTACTTCCTTTTCAGCCAATGCTAATAAAGGACTAACTGCATGAGTGGCATAATGCATAGGAGGAAGTCCTTCCCAATAACCAGGCCATCCCGCCATTTCCTGTTGATGTGCTCCCCTTAAAAATTGTATGTGGCCAAGCTCTCCTCTATCTCTTAATTCTTTTACATATAAAAATTCTCTCGTTTGTATAGCTGTTTCCATCATCATATAGTTTTTACCACTTTTTTGTTGAGCTTTAACAATCTGCTGACACTCTTCAATAGATGTGGCCATTGGGACAGTACAAGCTACGTGTTTACCTGCATGGAGTGCAGCAATACTTTGTTCAGCATGTAAATGTATTGGTGAGTTAATGTGAACTGCATCAATATTATTATCCTGGATCAACTCATCAAAATTAGAATATCTTTTTTCAATGTCAAAATGATCACCTATTTTATTCAAATTTTCTTGGTTCCGTTGACAAATGGCATACATTTCTGTGTTCGGATGATCTTTATAAATAGGGATAAATTCAGCTCCAAATCCCAGTCCTACAATGGCCATTTTTAATTTTATTCCCAACTAAATCCCTCCTTCATTCTAAATTTGACAATCAGCAGAGACAATTTTCTACCTCACTATTAATTTAGAGAATTAATGGGTCAAAGTCTATGAGATATCACGTTAATATATTTAGATTTTTGAGGGCTATTACCATAAAAAATCTTATATTTTAAAAGAATCTATTTTTTACTAACCCTTTACACTACCTAAAGAAATACCTTGAACAAAAGCCTTTTGAACAAAGAAATAAAGCACTATGATTGGTACTGCAATTAATACAGAAGCAGCCATTAAAGGTCCCCAAGCTGTGCTCTCTGTTTGCTGAAATTGTTGCAACCCAATCTGAAGCGTATATTTTGAAGGGTCACTTAGATAAATCAGAGGCCCCAAAAAATCATTCCATGAAAACATAAATTGAAACAAGGCAATGGTTAATATAGCGGGTTGACATATTGGAAGCATAATTTTGAAAAAAATACCAAATTCAGAACAGCCATCAATACGAGCCGCATCCTCTAAACTGCTTGGCAATTGTTTAAAAAATTGCCTTAATAGGAAAATGAAAAACGGCATACCAAACCACAATGGCAATATAAGTGGTAATAGCCCTCCTACTAGCCCAAGTTGAGAAAACAATAGAAAAAGAGGTACCATAGTTACTGGAAATGGAATCATCATTACTGCTAATGTAAGAATAAAAAGAGTGTCACGTCCCCTCCATTCTAACCTCGCCAAACTGTAGGCCACTATCGGACAAGAGACCACGACTCCCAAAGTAGACAAACCGGAATAAAGCAAAGAATTCTTAAAGTATGTGAAAAAAGGGATCATGGTAGTTGCATCAAAATAATGCTGCCATTCTAATGGGTTTGGTATCAAAACAGGTGGATAGGTAAACAGTTGAACATTTGGTTTTATAGAAGTACTGATCATCCAGAAAAAAGGAAGCGCAAACAGTATTCCAGCTATGCTTATAAATATATAGGTTAATAATCTTTTGAATTTTCTATGCTTCAACTTAAATCCTCCCTTCTATTTATCACCTTGATAGAATACCCATCGCTTTGACGTTTTTAATATAATTAATGTGATAATCATAATTAGCACGAATAAAATCCAAGCCATGGCAGAAGCATAACCCATTCTCATATATAAGAAGGCATTGTTATATAAATACATGCTATAGAACATTAATGAGTCAGCAGGGGAGCCGGTACCAGATGTTAACGTATATGGTAATGTAAACTCTTGTAAAGCATTGATCAATCCAACCACCACATTGAAGAAAATAACAGGTGTTAAAAGCGGGATTGTAACATGCCAAATCTTCCGAAAAGGGTTGGCGCCATCTACTTCAGCGGCATCATAATATTCTTGAGAAATATCTTGCAAACCAGCTAGATATATTAAAAAGGTATTCCCAATAATCCATAAAGACATCATTACAACAGAAGGCTTCGCCCATGTCGGATCTCCCAACCAGCCTGGACCTGTTATTCCTACTATATCTAAAAGATAGTTCACTAAACCAAACTGCGCTTCAAGTAACCATTGAAATAAAATGGCTACCGCTACTGCCGGCACTAAGGAGGGAATAAAAAACAGTGTTCTAAATATCCCTTGACCTTTAATTTTTATGTTGAGCAGCAAAGCAATTGTAACCCCTAGGACCACACTTAAAGGAAGTTGCATAAAAGCGTAAATTAATGTATTACTGATTCCTGTCCAAAACATTGAATCATTCAATAATTGGATGTAGTTTGTTAGTCCAACGAATTGGGAAGAACCAGCAATATTATAGTTTGTAAAACTGTAATACATGGAACTAAGTAATGGATAGAAATAAAATGCACATAATCCAATAATCCATGGCAGGGCAAATATAATTCCATATTTTGATCGATTGCTTCCAATGTTTTTTTTTGCTTTAATTTTATTTACTAGTAAAACTGACTTCATCCCCATTCCTCCATACTATTTTGTCTTAAAAAAGGGGGGAATCCCCCTTCAATAAGTGTAAAATAATAATTTTATTCTCTCCTAGCTTCTTCCTGTTCGATCGCATTATTAATTGTTTCATTTACCCTATCCAGAATTTCTTGAGGAGTACCCTGTCCATCAAGGACCAGATCCGGTGCTTTTGCCAATTCATCCCACATCATATTCCCAGCTAATACAACCGGTCGATGTCGCCCGTTCGGCAATACATCCAAAAATGGTTGGTGATTCGGAATATCGCCAAAAAGTTCATCGTTCACTTCAGGAAGTACTGAATACTCCCCTTTAATTTCCTTATGTTTTTGGCCCTCCTCTGTAGAACTTAGCCACTTAACAAACTCCCATGCAGCCTCTAATCGGTCTCCTTCCACTCCTTTTGGTATAATTAATGCTCTTCCTCCTAGGAATGTAGTAAAGTCATCACCAGTCGGAGTAGGGATATAGGACACTCCATAATTTAAATCGGGATTATATTCCTCAATTTGTGCCATAACCCAGTTACCTTGAACTACCATAGATACCTGTTCACTAATAAATGGATCTTGAGCATTGCTACCCTGAGAATTTGCAAAGCTTAGTACATTTTGAGCACCCAATTCTGTAGCGAAACCAGTCATCCATTCTAGGGCTTCTACAACTTGAGGATTGTTAGCGGTCACTTGATTAGATTCATCAACAAATTCACCCCCGAAAGACCAGCCCCACGAATATAACCAGCCTTCTCCTAACCAGGGAATAAGTCCAAATTGATTAAATCTACCATCTTCTTGTTCCGTTAGTTGCCGTGCTGCATCTTCTAATTCTTCGATGGTGGTCGGTGGATCTTCAGGATCAAGTCCGGCCTCTGCAAAATGATCTTTGTTATAATATAAAGCTCTGGAGGTACCGTCATATGGGAGTCCTAATATATCACCTTCAAATGTCGACTCCCCCCACGCCCAATCATAGTAAATGTCTCCGTCTATTCCATCTCGCTCTGCCAAATCGTTTAGTAATGTTAATGAATCCATATATTCCGCGATTCCATACCGACTTGCAAGCATTACATCAGGAGGATTCCCTCCCGCAACTGCAGTAACTAGTTTAGAGGAAACAGAGTCCCCACCATCAGCAGCTACATATACCGGTTCAACCTCTATATTGGGGTGCGCTTTATTAAATGCAGCAACAGATTGTTGAATCTCTTCACCTCCAGGGCCTGTTTCCCAATTATGCCAATATGTTAATTTAGTCACGTCGTCTTCAGACTGTTCATCATTGCTTGCAGTTTCATTATTCTCAGCACTGCTATCACTCTCTTCAGTAGAACATCCAAAAATAAAGAATAAAATAAATATTGAGATCATCAAAAAAGGTAAGCGCATACAATTGAAATTAAACATACTAATTCCTCCCCTATTTAAATTTCCTGTAATCTCACCTATTGTTACAAATCCTTTTTTAATATAAACCTCCCTTTTTAAAGTTATTAATCTTTAAATTATTAACTGCTCTTCCCGTGATCCAAACGTAATTTTCATGAGGTTTAGGTGATTAACGATAGTATAGGTTAATAGCGATTTAAAGTCTATGAGATATTACGTTTCTATATTTAGTTTTTTCATATTTAAGTCTGGGTACAATATTCATTATTGGCAGGTATTGTATAAGTATAAGGACAAAAAGGAGCACCATATTACATATGGAAAAAATTATAAATTCCGAAGAATCCCCCCTTGAACGCTGAACATGTGGTTTACTCAATTTATAAAGGAAGGTACTCGCAAAACCTTAAATATATTGTTTCGCAAGCTGGTCACATACTTAATTGTTACATTTACTTTCTATCATGTCTGCATCCGGTTGGTCTGGAGTTATGAACTTCCGACGATGTTAGAAAAAATGTAATGCGACTTATAAGCTGAACTTTCTATACTGACCAGGGGTTAAACCTGTTTTTCTTTTAAACAGCACATTCATGTACTCGGAATGCTTGAATCCTATCCTTTCGGCTATTAAAGATAAGGGTAGATCAGTATCAGATAGCAATTGTTTCATTAAGTTCATTTTAGTTTCAATAATTTCTTGATGAGGAGTTCGACCCAAAGCCTTTTTAAATCGATTGTCAAGAACACTGCGTGAAACGAGGACATCTTTTAAAATATCCTCCACTTTAATGTCGTCATATGCATGGTTTCGAATAATTTGTACAGCTTGAGAAACAAGTTCATCCTCTACATTGACAACATCGGTAGATACTCTTGTTAAAAGTTTTATAGGAGGAAATAAATGAAGTTCTGGTTTAACCTTTTCTCCAGCCATCCATCGATCCAAAATTTCAGCTGCTTTATAACCAGTATTTAGAGTGTCAGGAACAATACTCGATAAAGATGGAGCTGAAAGATTACAAAGAAGCTCATCATTATCTACTCCTATTACTCCTACCTGATAAGGTACAGTGATATTGGTAAGCTGGCAGGCTTCTAATAGCTTTTGTCCTAGAATATCATACGATGCCATAATTCCAATTGGCTTAGGCAACGATTCTAGCCACAGAGCCATATCTTCTCTGTCTTTAGACCATGATTTTTCTCGACTTGATTCGAAAGTATGACAATGGAAGCCTTTATCTTTTAAATACTTGATAAAAAACTGACATCTTTGTTTGGCCCAGGGAAATTGCATTTCACCGCAAAAACCAAAATGATTAAATCCTTTGCTAATTAAATGATCAGCTGCCATATTAGCAATTGCCTGATTATCTGTTTCAACACAAGGAAGTTTAGGCAAAAACCTATCAGCACTCACATCCACAGTAGGAAGGTCAATGTCGCTAATAATGGATGCTATTTCTTTTGTTTCTATTCTTGCGATAATTCCATCGCCTTTCCAATTCTCTAGCCAGCCTAGATCTGTATGGTCTCTGCTATGCTCCCCCAAATATATCGACCAAGGACGATTTTCATTCAAGTATTCTTTAATTCCTCTTATCAGCCCACGTGCATATTCATTTGATGTTTCAATGATTAAAGCTACATGATAATTTGGGTTCTTTTTGCGGTTTGTAATGTAACTCATTTTTCCACCCCCGTTTAATTATAAAGGTTTTATTTGTACATTTGTAAAATAAAATATTATCAGCATTGTATAAAATTATTCTACTCTATCAAACAATCTCAAATTACCATTTAGCGGTTACGCTGAAAATTCAGAAATATTTAACCTTACCGTTTGATGACCTTATCTTTTAAATTTTCATTTATTAACTGGAGGTTTTTTACTATAATTCTGGGTTACTGACTATACTAATTTCACTTACAGCACAATTATTTGCTTTCATAGATGGCTAGAATTCGATAGGTTATATATGTTTCCTGGAGTTATTATTAGTATTTTATGAAATAGAAGCATTGACTATACTATCAAAGGGGCAAAAGAAGAAGGTGATCCATAAAATAATGTGTCATATTAAAATAAAACTAGATTAAGGGTATTCCTCAATATTTCAGGGAGATTAATTCGAAGAAATCATTTATACTTAGATATAAGTTAGAGGACATTGAGCTTCACCTTGAAGGTAAAAGCGAAATAAAGTATTCCAACAAGGAGCAATGAATGGCCTTGTCATCGTTGATTTGGACGGAGTTGAATTATGTGAGAGTAAAGTAAAAAGTTGTGATGAATGTCTTACGCGAAAAGAATGGGGAGACGGTGGAGTTACACCACGTATTCGGAAATTAAATTCTTACCCATTTCACCTGTGCGAGATTTTTTCAAAAAGAAGGATTTCACTTACAACAAGAAAATTCGTCTAGTTCTTATTGTATTCTTACATAAAGAGAACCTTAATAACTAAATATTTTCCATTTTGGTATCACTACACATTCATTGTAATCGCTCCCAATACAAGTTAACATAAAAATAGGAAAATGAAAATGGAGTTATTTTAGAAAAAAGAGCTTTTTTTAAGAATATCGCAAAAACTATGTATTGTGTTAGATTTTCTACTATACTCGACTTCATTTAGATTGATCCCTTAAGAAATAATTATCAAATGACTATCAATTAAATATGTAGTAGAATAGTTAAGAGTAGATAATATTCCATTTGCCAAATTAAATATCAGGAAAGGAGCTAGAGAGAATGGAAAATAATGAAGTGAACATGGTCCTTCAAGCTATTAGGGAACTGTCTGATAAAATTGATCAGAATCATAACTCCATACAGACACTGTCCAAAAAAGTTGACCAACATCAAACTTCAATACAGCAATTGTCCGAGAAAGTTGATCAAAATCATGCTGAATTAACGAAACGCATGGACAGAATGGAAGATAAAATGGACTTTATTCAGCATAAATCATTTACATGATGAAGATATCTTCAAACTGAAACGCAGGGTGCGATAAATAAAGAATGTTTCCTACAATGGCTTGCACCGTATACCATAGATAATTGCATAGCAAAACTTTTGTACCATTATAGATATGATCTTCATAATGGTTATTTTTGTTTTTTATGCGAGTTAGGCCTTACTAAAAAAGACTACTCATTATTCCGACATGTTAAAATTACAAAACACCTAACAAGCATATTTTTTCATTGGGACACAGAGCCACCAACACCTATCTCCAGGTCGTCTTCCACTTCCACTGCAACAACCAAACAAGCTTAATTATTACTAGTGCGAAACTGCTATTTTGACCAGTTATATTATAAAACCCTCTTCTCTAAGCATTTCTTTAACTTTTAGTCCATCAAACGACACTACTAATAACTTTTCAAAAAGATGTATTTTCCTAAAATCGATATCATAAGTCTGGCCCTCTACCCTGCTATTATATAATTTTAATCGAGGAGGAGAACCATGTCAGAAACCATTAACGGATTTGAACGAGAATTGCCAGCGGAGGTCATACCGTCATTTCCAATCAGGTAGCTAATTAAGTACCACTTTCACGTTTTGATGCACCCAATTTGCAGAAGATAAATGGTACTTACACCGATTGTAAGTACCAAACGCATGGAATGACGGGATATTTTGGTACTTATATTAAAATATAAGCGCCTGCCAACAACAGTCGAGGGTGTTATCCAGTGAAACGCATTAATTTTAATGATTAAAATACAATGGATCAAAGCATAATGGAGAAGTTTCATAGGTCTGGATAACTAAGAAAAACCGGGCAAAATTTGCGCTGTCCTTTCATTCCTATGCATAAGGAAGATATTGTTCAATAATAAGGGATAATTTTGAAAAGGTGATAATGCTTGAATACCGCTCCGGCCAACTACTACGTTTTCCACGGGGGCGGCTGGTCTGCTAACTTGGCAAAGAAGCCCATTTTGAAAGCTTAATTGGTATGATATTAGGTATTCAATCCCCACTTAAACAAGCTATTTTGTATGATATTTAGGATTGGTACCTTAAATGGACATAGGGAGTCCCCCCAATCTTTTGGTTTAGTGTGGTTACTAAGATTTGGAAAGGTACTCCCTTAAACTGCTTGTTATGAGAGTTTATTTAGTCTAAAGCTAGTTGTTCCAATATTTAAGCTCTGGCATAGCTGAATTGCCTTATCCGCAGAATCAATCTGATCGCCCCACTGGACAATATATCGGAACTCATAAAAGCCACCTAGCGTACCTTTAAAATTTGTTTCCCAATAATTTGTTAGAGGCCAAGCATACAAGTGGTTAGCTTCATCCCCTGTTTGTTGTCCATGCACAAGTCTCTGACCATGTTCCAAAGGACCTAATTGGACTAGAGGTGTGTCCGGTGTAGCGATCAATAACCCAGTTTCTTCTGATATATAAGCCAAGCCTTCTTGAATGCTATAGTAATCCGTTCCGGTTCCTGGTAATTGGTCTACAGCAGGTCGTATTAATGCCCCTGCTTTTTCTAGCCAAAGTTCTTCGGATGCTCTATTTCCGGTGCAAAAAGGCATAGATATATAAACATTTTCTGGATCCCATACACTATCCTTGTGTATTCGAACCGAAACATCTACTCTTGGTAGATCGTGATAAACCTTTAGAAATAATGAATAATGACTCATTCCTTCTATCTTGTAAAGAAGCTCAACAACGCAGTATAGCTCACCATTTGAAATCTCCTTTACACCTGTTAATGTTCCAATCGATCTTTGAACATCCATACCTTTACGATTTCTACCCATTTTCCTGCGCACTTCAGCCATTTGATCCTCTGCTCCAGCAGGTGTTACCTCATACACCGGAGTGAAAGCTGCGTGACCCTGCTCATCTCTAAGTAATTCGTTTCCTGTGTTCTTATCTATCCATGAATATATTCCTTTATCAGCTTGCCATTTAATACGGGCAAATGGAGATTCGATACCAGTTTCCGTTACCTTTATTTTAGATGGAGTATCACCTAGATTCACGAGATTTTCCATATCATACACGCCATCGTTCCCCTTAAGACGTGTACTTTGAGTTGTAAGTCCTGCCTTATTACTTGTCTCGCGTAATGAGAATATCTTTTCCTCATCTTTCTGTAGTTTGACAACTATAGAAATTTGATTCCCTTCACTTACTAAATCCATTTGGTGGGGAACTACTTCACCAGTTTGTTCGTCAATCACTTCAAATCCATTCTTGAATAAAGATGGTTCCCATCCATCTAAATATATATGTGCAATATCTTCCACCACATGGTCAAATGGATTCACAACTTTATATCTGAATGGTCTTTCTGGAGAAAGTAGAGCTTCCCCTTTCGTGTGCTTCAAATGATCTAAAGCTGTAAATACCATACGGCTCGCATTTGCTGCATACGCAGCTTTTCTGACTTCCAATGACTGAACCATTGGGTGCCATGGTTCATAAACGGATGAATGATATCCCCATGTGTGTTCCGCATACATGGTTAATTGATGTTCTATATTCTCAATCGTTTCCTTTGAAACCGTGTCGTTGTTCTGATCGAGATTTTTGACCAGTCGCAAGTTCCTTTGAGCATCTCGGAAAATTTGTGTATTCATAGCAGTGGAAGCCACCCCATCAGACCACCAATCTGGCCAGTCCCCTTTGTAGACGGGTATTTCAAACTCTTGATTCTTGACATGATCAAAAAAAGTATTTAATGTCGTCATTTCGATTTCCACATTATTCCCGTATTCTGAATTCCAACGGTGTATAAAATCCATGATCTTTCCGTTTGGTGCAGCATTATCTCTTAGTAATCCCATTACATTAACAAGTGCAAAATCATAAGGATAATCCTCTTTTTCAAGCTGACAGAGATAGCGCATAATACGAGTTTCAGCCATTTCCCAATGATTTTCCATGTTAGGTGTAGTCTCAAATTCATCTCGAATGGAGTAGGACAAAACTGCTCCTGGAGAAATTCCTAGCTCGTTTCCTAGCATGTAATGCTCTCCATTCCAAACAAGCAATTTATCTCCCGTTGGAGTTTCCCAATAAAAAGGAAGCTGTTTTCTTCCAATCGCATACATCCCATGATGCGTATGAACACATGATAATAAATTTCGAATACCAGCATCATACATTGCTTGTGAATAACCCCAACTATAACCATTAATATCAGCGGTCATGGCAGAATTTAAAGGGACATCAGTCGCTTCAGCCAATCTTTTAGCTTTTAAAAATAATTTTTTCAATATGTCATAATCGATTAATTCTGTCATATTTAAGTAAGTTCCTGAAAGTTCTATATCCCCTTGTTGCAATGCTTCCATGAATTGTTCTTTGGTTTCTGGTGAAGCTTGCTCCAGAAATTTTTCTACTGCCCAAAACGTCTCGCATGTCCATTTAAACCCTTTCCATTCAGGTCGAGAACCATCGCGGGACTTATTAATAATTTCAATTGCTTGCTTGATATAATCAACATGAAAAGATTCAATCTTTTCTTGCCTTTCCGTATAACCAATGTCTGTATGCGAGTGATGTATCACAAATATTTTCCATTTTTTCTTTGGGATTTGCATGATATTCTTCCTCTCTACCATAAGTTTTTGAAATTATTTTCATCATACACTGTAAAAATTGACATACATTCGAATACATTTAGAAACTATCATTCTATTTTTATGGCATATTTATTTCAGCGTTGTATTTGTTCCAATCGGTCTATTATCTCCATATATATCAAGGTATGATAGATTTAATTTATTAAATTATTAGCCCCTATGAATGTACTGATAAGTGGGGTATCTGAAACTTCTACATTCAATTCACTTGTATAAATAATATTTTCACTAAATGAAGATTCAAATTGTTTAAAGCTTTTTGAAATTTGCCCGCCAAATACTATTATTTCCGGTTTAAATGATTCTATAAATGGATTAACAGCTTCTGCTAGCCATATTCCAAAATCACTGAATACTTTTTTAGCATCGATATGGCCATCATTAGCTAGTTCTGCCAATTCTTTTACATTAGTATCGCTATAGAAACCATGTTGCAATGCTAGATTAGAAATACCTTTTTTAGATATATAATCTTCAATTATGCCTTGTTTAAATGGAGCATTATAAATAAAACCACTATTAGGTATGCCAAATTCGCCCTTAACCACTCTTCCCTCACATATAAAAGTGGAGCCAATTCCAGTACCTAAAGTAAAACAAGCTATTTTTTGGAAACCTTTATCTTTGTATTTAATAAATTCACCAACAGCAAACAGCGTAGCATCATTTCCCATATGGATGGAGAATTTTTTTGACAGATATTTTGTAATAAAGTGATTGTCCGATATTGTATTAAACAACTCATTCTTAATATTTACTTTGTACAAAGAATCATACTTTTCTAATCCTTTGATATATGAAATACCTTCGTTATAATCAGCAGGACCTGGAAAGGCTATTCCTACCCCTTTGATTTTTATAGTTTCATTCATTTGTAATTTCAATATTTGCTTCATTTGATCTTCCACGATATTTTTTAAGTGATTGATAATTACATGTTTGTCCTTATTTGCCAAGGAATCGTAGGTGGTAATTGTCTTTGTGTGGATAACTCCATCTGACAATATTGCCGCATGAATAGTAGTCCCACCCACATCTATCGATATGACATAATCCAACAAAATTCACCTCCAACAAACGCTTTTCTGAAACTCGACAGTTATTTAGTTCATAATTAAATAGTCAGGTGAAATCAATATAGTAACGATATTCACTGCCAATATAATAACATTCTGTATACTCAATAAAGTCAGTGTTTTTTTGTGACGCTACTCGAACACGAATTAAAATCGGCTCATTTTCGTCAACATTTAAATTTTCAATCACCTCTTGAGTTGGTCGTGCTGCTTCAATATATTCTGTGATTTCATTTACAATAATGCCTTTTGATTTAAGAACTTCATAAAAAGACTGATAATAATCATCTGCATTTAACGAATAAACATCGTCATAAGGGATATAGGTTTTGAAATAAACAAACCCTCTATTATTCACCCCTCTAACGCGATTTAGTTCCATGACTCGATCACCTTCAGCTACTTTTAATTTAGAAGCCAGAAAGTTGTTTGCTGAAATAAGCTTTACTTCTGCTTTTAAAGTTACTGCACGCTTCCCCATTTCAGCCATTTCTTTTGTAAAACTTCTTACATAAGTGAAATGCTCCTGGTTTTTCGACCCAGAGGGATCTAGTACAAAAGTTCCTTTTGCTCTTTCACGTTGAAGTAAATTTTCAAAAACTAGTTGATCTATAGCTTTTCGTATAGTAATACGACTAACATTGTATATATCGCAAAGATCTACTTCTGCTGGTATTTTGTCACCAGTTTTCCACATACCGAGTTCAATTTTATGTCGAATTTCTTCTGCAATTTGCGCATACAGTGGAGATGCTTCTTTGCCCTTATTTAATTTCACCATTCAATGACTCCTTTCCAATTTTGATGTTAGTGAAACAATCACATTCAGTACTAGTGTCTCACATATGCTTTAATTGTTGTAATTTGTTTTCCCTCACTTTTTCCATAAGGTCTAATTGTATAGGGACCTACAGCAGCTGGAATAATAAATGATTCTGCATAATGGACAACATAAGGTTCAAAAGCATTGCTAGGACTTTCTACTATAGCTTCTTCTCCTTCAACCAAATTAAGTACGTTAACACCACCATTTGTGTTATGGTGGACAACTTTAGTAGAACAATGCCTTCTTGTTTCAATAAACTCCCGTTCATGAAGGCCGGTTTTCTCTTCCATCCAACCATCTCCTGAACTGATTGATTCTACCGTATTGATTAAATTCTTATCTACCCACTCTTTTGTCCGATCCCATTGAAGCGCTTTTTTTCCATTTTCAATGTGGACAGGTCTTGGTTTACCATCAAGATCCACTCGCCCCCAGTCCCACAATTTAAATGTAAAAATATAAACAGAAGAGCTAATTTCTAATACCATACAATTTTTCCCTGAACAATGAATCGTGCCGGCTGGTATTGAAAAGTGATCGTGTTTTTGGGCAGGGTACTTATTAATGTACTTTTCATCTGGAAATGAAATTTCTCCATTATTAGCACGTTGCAAATCGTTTAATAATTCATTACTATCTACATTCTCTTTAAAGCCAAGATAAACGACCGCATCGTCTTTAGCATCCAATAAATAATAACTTTCATCTTGAGTATAATGCATGCCAAATTGTTCTTGTATTTGCTCTGTTGGAGGGTGGACTTGCAAACTCAAATTTTGCCCATCCATGGTATCTAAGAAATCAAATCTAATAGGAAACTCTAAGCCAAATCGAGCATGCACTCTATTTCCAAGTAACTCAACAGGTTTGTAATAAACTAAGTTCATAGATGGCATTTCAACCCGAATATTTCCATAATCTAGGTATAAACTATTTTCTTCTGGAACACAATCAAAAGCCCATGCATAATTCACTTCATTACGATCTAAATCACACACTTCCTTCATCCATTGTCCTCCCCAAACTCCCGGTTTGAAATAGGGAACGACCCGGAATGGACGTGCAACCGCTTGTTGCAAACCATTTAATAGAGCTTCTTTCGTAACCATTTTAGGATGGTTTTCCAAATTCGTATCCATTAAATAGTCAATATTAGTAAGAAGCTCCTTCTTTAAACGATCTGCTATGCGCCATTCAAAGAAATATCCCCGTTTATACTTTAACAATGGATCTGCATTTCTATTATTAGCTTTCCAGTTTCCCATTTCTTTACTTTCATAACGTTTTTGGATTTCCCATCTCGCTAAATCTGCATATAATAACAAATCATACTCAGAAATCAAACTAGCTCCTACGCCATAAATCAGGACGTTCCCAACTTCTAATTCTTCGATTTGATTTTGAATGAGACGAATTTTATTACTATCAAAAAAATCAGCTAAACTATAAGGGGTCATTACACCAAAAACTCTGTCATCCGTAAGTTGTCTTTCAATAATTTTAGTTACTTTTTCAGCGTCATAAGAGGCATTGTCAGCGTTTATAATAAGATCGAAATTCAAATGATTAGTAAATTCCTGCAAAACTTCCTGTTCTCTTACCCCCGGATAACATTCTATCGTAATAATTCTCTTTTCTTTATTAATATTAGCAATAGCTTTATCTATTTCATTTGCGATATTTTCGTATCCTTCCCAGACCTGTTCATCATAACCTTTAATTTTAACACTTGGGTGTTTTTCATAGTTTGCCTTTCGCTCTACAGAAGTTTTCATATGTCATTTCCTTTCGAATAATTTCAGATATATGCAAAATGAAAGCAGGTATTACGATGGAGTTCTAATGAAACTGGAGATACCGTCACAGTTTTATCAAAAAACATTGGACTGTTCATGTAGTCAAAGAGACAGGTTAAAAAAATGTTGCAGAGAATTAAAGAAGGATGTATCGAAGTAGCGCGCACCTTTGAAACTACTCAGCAACTTAGGGATGAGTATGGTATTGAAATAGATACGGTTTTACAGACGGATGTACCTGGCCATACTAAGGGATTTTTAAAAATATACTCCCCCAATTCCAATCAATATAAACCGCTTACAATGTTTAATAATCAATTACTCAACCTATCATTTTTACTCCCTTTAAATTGTCATTTCGATATAATGTTATAACATTATGTTCATGTTAAGACTATATTTTTAAAATGTCAATACTATTTTTTCGTTTTATGCATCCAGTCCTTTATCACCGGTTGTAATCTTTTTGACTAATAAACAGTCTAAGTACCATTTTCAAGTTTTGTTGCACCCAATTTGGTACTTATTACAGTTTTAAGTACCAAATTAAACTTTTGTAGAAGATAAATGGTACTTACACCGATTATAAATACTAAATGCATATGTTGAGCTAAGCAAACAGTGCTCAATCAGTTCGCAAGACTCACCAAACGATAGAAATAACTATCTTACCAAAGAAAGAACAATTCAACATCTTGTTGGTTGAACAGTACGTAAAGGTGGGCTGAATTATTTTATCTTCAAACGCGGGTACGTGGTACTTTCTGCGGATTGTTTCTTCTCAAGCGATGAGGAACAATTTGGACAAATGACAGCTCGATTTGGAATGGATAAGCAGCAATACGGGCATTCTTTTTTTGTCATCGAGTCTAGTGGATGTTGATGTGGTTTTTTCCAGCGATTCATTTGCCGCACTACTAGAAAAACAATAAATAAAATGATAACAAACCTTATCGACGTCGAGATAAACAATCCATAATTAATCGTTATTGCCCCGGCTTCCTTTGCGTCTGCTAAAGAAGAATACGTTCTTCCACTAAGACTTATATGTAAGTTTTCTATATTCATTCTGGAATACACCAGCCCGATAGGCGGAAGCAGAATATCTCGAACCAAAGAATCTACAAAGCTACTTACAGCAGCACCCAGCACCACACCAATCCCTATATCAATCGCACTACCCCGCATCATAAACTGCCGAAACTCTTTAAATAACCCCATTCAAAACGCCCCCTCCATTCATATAGATATGAAAGACAGGGACTTGCTATGCAACATAGGTGTAACAGAGGGACGGTTCTCTTGTTTCATTTCCTCATAAAGAGGGAAACAGTAGAACCGTCCCCATGTTCATTAACCTTTCATACCTGTAATGGCGATATCTTCGAAGTGTATGCTCCAGAACTTTCATTTTTTTCATTAAGTTACACCTCACCACAACCTTTTCAATATTCTCTCGTCTTCTTCCTAAATATGTTCCCAGTTAAAAACAAATAGATTTTTATTCGCTTCATATCCACTATTCACTAAATAAGGTGCTAAATACTCATCACCTTGTAGGATTTCTTTAACATATGGAGATTATTTTGTGCTTACAAAATAATTCAATATTGAGAAAATATAAATACACAATAACCTATTTCTATTGACTTGAACTTGATCTCCAAACAAATTAGTACTCTTCCATAGCAGTTATTGTTACGATAGAACGGTAAGTTACGGAAGAAAGGAAATGAAGTATGACAAATATAAATATACCTGTTTCTGTCCTTAACCTAGTCCCGATTCGCAAGGGAAATGGACCGAAAGAAGCAATTGACCAAATGGTAGAACTAGCACAAGCTGTTGATGAAATGGGCTACGAACGATATTGGATAGCCGAGCATCATAATACAACAACATTAGTTAGTTCAGCGACAACCATTTTAATGAAACATACACTTGACAATACGAAGAAGATTCGAGTTGGATCAGGTGGTGTAATGCTTCCAAATCACGCACCATTAACAGTTGCCGAGCAATTCGGTACAATGGCGACGATATATCCAGATCGATTAGATTTAGGATTAGGTAGAGCTCCGGGAACAGACCAGTTAACGGCAAGCGCCTTAAGAAGATCTAAAGATGACCCAGTCTATACGTTTCCAAAAGATGTACACTCATTGTTAACCTATTTTGGAGCAGAAGAAGAACAAGGATATGTCAAAGCATTTCCTGGTATTGGCACAAATATTCCGATTTATATTCTTGGTTCATCAACTGATTCTGCTCATTTAGCAGCAAAACTGGGCTTACCTTATGTGTTTGCATCTCATTTTGCACCAAGACACATGGAAGAGGCTATTTCTATTTATCGGAAAGAGTTTCAAGCATCCCAATATTTAAATAAACCATATATGATGGTTTGTTTGAACGTGATTGCAGCAGAAACAGATGAGGAAGCGCAATTTGAATCAACTACCATGCAACAATTTTTCTTAAATGTTGTTCAAGGAGCAAGAACTCCATTAAGCCCTCCAGTGAAAGATATGGATGAGTTATGGACAATGCAAGAAAAGAACGTCGTTTCCTCTATGGCAAGTGCCGTACTACTAGGTAGTAAAGAATCGATTCGCGAACAATTAACGAATTTCCAAGAGAAATACCAAGTAGATGAACTAATGGCCGTTTCTTATATATATGATACAGAGAAACAAAAAAGATCTTATCAAATCTTAAAAGAAGTGGTTGATGGTGAATAATAAAATCTAATCTTCATTCACAAGCGCAGAGTCGGAATGATAATCCCTCCCCTGCGCTTTCTTTGTTTTATAATAAATCCATCCCTACATGAATACAAAAAAGACACCAACCACATAACCAAAGTGATTGGTATCCTCTATTTTTCCTTCTTAATCTCTACTAAACAAATCCCTAGTATAAACCTTATCCGCTACATCTTTAATATCATCCGTCAATCGATTAGCGACAATAACATCTGAGATTTCCTTGAATTCTTCAAAACCATTTACTACTCTTGAACCATAAAACTCTTCTTCATCCAATACCGGTTCATAAACAACGATGTCCACGCCTTTTGCTTTGATTCGTTTCATAACGCCCTGAATGGCGGATTGTCTGAAGTTATCAGAGTCTGTTTTCATCGTTAAACGGTAGATACCGACAACAGACGGATTCTTCGCAAGGATACTGTCCGCAACATGATCCTTACGTGTACGGTTCGCATCGACAATTGCTCCGATAATATTATTCGGTACATCCTGATAGTTCGCAAGTAATTGCTTCGTATCCTTAGGTAAGCAATAGCCGCCATAACCAAAGGAAGGATTATTATAGTGACCGCCAATACGCGGGTCCAATCCTACTCCTTCAATGATTTGTTTCGCATTTAATCCACGAACTTCTGCATAGGTATCCAATTCATTGAAAAAGGAAACACGCATAGCAAGATAGGTATTCGCAAATAACTTGATCGCTTCTGCTTCAGTGGAGTCTGTATAAAGAATCTCAATATCCTCTTTAATCGCACCTTCTGCTAAAAGATTAGCAAATGTACTAGCACGCTCTGATCTTTCTCCTACGACAATTCGTGACGGATACAAGTTATCATATAGTGCTTGTCCTTCACGTAGAAACTCTGGTGAGAAAATAATATTATCAGTATTATACTTTTCTCGCAATTCTAATGTGTAACCAACTGGAATCGTTGACTTAATTACCATAATTGCATTTGGATTAATGTCCAGAACGGTCTCAATCACATTCTCAACCGTACTCGTATCAAAATAATTACGATCCGGATCATAGTTCGTTGGTGTAGATATAATCACATATTCCGCATTCTCATATGCTTTATGTACATCCGTTGTAGCCACCAAATTCAAATCTTTCGTTTCCAAATATGTTTGAATCTCTTCATCGACAATTGGTGACTTTTTGTTGTTAATCAAATCGATTTTCTCTTCCATAATGTCGAGCGCAATCACTTCATTATGTTGTGCTAATAACACGGCATTTGATAACCCGACATAGCCTGTCCCCGCTACTGTTATTTTCATCTTTTCTATTCACCTCTAAAATAATTCTTGTACTTTATTATAACTGTCAATCGTACCAATATCATATCGCAAGCCTTCGAATGTAAAAGCATATACTTGCTTGTGCTGAATCAGCCATGGGATAAAATTCCCCGGTGCATCAGGATTATTTCCTTCTGCTAAGTATTGTTTAAATAAAGGTAATGTTTCTGCCTTATATAGATAAAAAGGTGGTACAGCTAAATTCGATTTCGGTTCCTGTGGTTTCTCTTCAAAGGATGTGACCACTCCATCTTCATTCACTTCAACAATACCAGTTCGTTTCATTTCTTCAGGGTCATCTAATTCATGCGTCGTAATACTATCTGCATTCACTTCTTGATAAAAATGAACAAAATCAACCAATTCAAAATCAAAGAGATTATCACCAGCTAAGACCATAATATCTTCGTCAATCTTATGGTGATCCAATACATACTGGATATCAGCAATGGCACCTAATCGATCGTCATTCGTTGTTGTGCGGTCATTGACAACAACTATTTTCTTATGACATTGATAATTTGCAGCCCAGTCTTGAAAGCTCGGAGTGAATTTCTCATTGGTAACAATATATACTTCGTCTACTTGCTCGACTTTTTCGACCTTTTCAATAATATGATTCAGGATCGGTTTCCCTGCTACTTCCAATAAAGGTTTCGCTTTATTCTTGGTTAAGGGATATAATCTTGTCGCATAGCCAGCAGCTAGGATAATACATTTCATCTTCTTCCCTCCAAAAAATGATAAGGACAGACCTTTATAGGACTGTCCATTTTTATTTTAGAACAATTCCCCTGTCCTCTTGATCCACGAGACGGGCTCCATTGTTGGTTTTACAGAAGTGGACTTTGTATACGTCTTTGTATGCTGGGTGTTGGGACGGATAAATAGCGTCAATGTTTGCTTTGATTTGTTCTTTATATGCTGGATCAATTAACCCAATACAACAGCCTCTGTAACCTGCCCCGCTAAAACGGGCCCCATAGACACCTTCTGTTTCTTTCAACACTTCATAAATCGTGATCAACTCCGGACAGCCTGATTCATATTGATGAATCGAGCTCTCGCCTGATTCGAACATCAATTTGCCAAACTGTTCGATATCCCCTTGTTCCCATGCTTCAATTCCTTGACGTACACGATCCTGTTCAGTAAAAAAGTGATCCAGTCGCTTACGGAATTTGCCTGGTACTTGGTCACGATACTTATGATAATGTTCTTCTGACATATTCCTTAGTTTCACATCCTGCAAGGCGGTCCGCTCAAGACCAGCCAATTCTTCTACAATCCAGCCTGCAACTTTACATTCGTCAACTCGATTATTATAATCTGTGCCGATCAACGCTTTACTTACACCCGAATAAACGACAACCACTTCAAACTCAGGCATACCAACTGACTTGTTTACTAAATAATGCTCACTTGTCTGGCAGTCCATCACCAGTAATCGATTATCTTCACTTAAAATATTGGCAGATTGATCAAGGATTCCGTTCTTTAAACCGATAAATTCGGTTTCAACCCAGTGACTATAAGAAACTAGTTCTTCCTTGGAGATATCTAAATTGTTCACTTCTGCTAAGGCCATCAAGTAAGCGGTTGTTACAGCTGCCGATGAGCTTAATCCACCAATAGGTAATTTTCCACTAATCACTGCTTGAAAACCATATTGTAATTTCTGATCCTGTTGTAAGGAAAGAACAGCACCGCGAATATAGTTACCCCAGAAACCAGGTAACACCTCAGGTACACTGTCAATATGAAAATACTCTTCATCTGGAAAATCCATACTACTGATACGAATATAACCGTCTTCTGAAGGTGCGAAAACCATCTCCACATTAGCATCCAATGCCATACCTGTGACAATGCCGCCTTGATGGTCAACATGTGCACCTAAAGGACATATTCTAAGAGGAGAACGGACCATTTCGGCCTCTTTCTCCCCATATAAGTGTTTGAATGTATCAAAAAGTTCCTGCATGATTAGACAACCCCATTTATGAGTTCGTTACTTGCTCTTCTTTCGTTCCCTCACTCAACTTATAATACTGGACATACCAATCAGCAAATTGTTGCAAACCTTCTTCAATCGAAGTTTCTGGCTTGAATCCTACTGCCTGATGTAAGCGGTCAGTAGATGCATATGTTCTTGGTACATCACCTGGTTTAATTGGTTCAAATTCTTTCTTGAATTCTACCTCACGTCCCAAAGCATTGCTTAATGCTTTTTCTAAAGATTGGATAAAATGCATTAATTTCTCCGGGCTATTATTACCGATGTTGAATATTTCATGTTGTACTTCGCCTTCTGGTGTACGTGGAATTAACTTCTCTATTCCCTCTACAATGTCATCAATGTACGTGAAGTCACGGTATAAGTCATTTTCGAAATCACCATTGTTAAAGATTTTAATGGCTTCACCAGCAAAATATTTATCGGTAAAACCATAATACGCCATATCAGGTCTGCCCATTGGACCATAAACGGTAAAGAAACGTAAGCCTGTTGCTGGAATCTTATAGAGATGACTATATGTATGTGCCATTAATTCATTAGATCTCTTTGTTGATGCGTACAATGATACAGGATGATCAACAAAGTCTGTCTCTTCAAATGGTACTTTCTTGTTTGCACCATAGACAGAACTGGACGAAGCATAAATCAAGTGATCAACTGGATAATGACGACATGCTTCTAATATATTATAGAACCCAGTTACATTACTTTGCATATATACGTCTGGATTCTCGATAGAATAGCGAACCCCTGCTTGGGCTGCAAGATTAACTACGACACTAGGCCGATAATGAGCAAATAGATCTTCAATTGCTGCTTTGTCCGAAATATCTGCTTTCACAAATGTAAAGTTTTCATAAGGTTCTAAACCTTCCAAACGAGTATATTTTAAGTTCACATCATAATAGGCATTTAGATTATCAATACCTATAACTGTACAGCCTTGATCTAATAGTTTTTTAGAAAGGTAGTATCCAATAAAACCAGCTGCACCTGTGACAAGGTATGTTTGGTCCGTTCGAAAAGTCTGTGTACTCAATTTGCTTAACTCCTTTATTAACAAGAATTATGACTTTATTATAACAAGAAAAATTATAACATACTTTTGTCTGTACTTCCTATCAAATATTGTAAATTTTTAGCGGGATTTCATCCGACTTTCTATGCTGATAATACACTTGCTTCTAATCACAGGATATGCTCTATGTGGACGAAATTTCTTGTGATTAGAAGCAGAAACCTTGTAAATGCTAACAAATTCCAACTAAATAATGATGAAACCACTGCTTTGCATAACTACACATATTAATTCTATTCACTGCGCTTTTAACAATTAGATATATTCCTTCTCCATCATCACCTTCTGAACCTTCTTCCTAGCTAACTTCCCCCAGTTCTTCACTGCATTTTCCGTTACCCCTTCTTCTTCCGCAATGGTTCTAACAGATAGATCTTTCAACACAAATTTATCAAACCAACACCACTGTTTATCAGTCAACTCTTTTTGAATATCTAATAATAATGGTGTATCTACTTTCAATTCATCCACCACTAGCAAATCTTCTATTGTCACTTGATTGAACCAATCCTGAAATTGATCGCGCTCACGATTTTCTTTACGAATCTTATTAATGAACCTTCTTGTAATACCATAATAAGCATAGGTAGAAAACTTTGATTTTGATGGATCATAGTTTTGATAAGCATTCCATACAGCAATTAACCCTTCTTGATAAAATTCCCCTTCCACGTCTCGAATTTGATATTTGTGCATGATGTGATAAATCATTTTTTCAGAATCCTTTAGAATATCTTCAAATCTCATCACTAGGTGAACTCCTATATGACAAGCACTTGCCTTACGTATTCCGCGGTAAAGTGATCATATAAAAGTTTCTAATATATGTCATATCGTGATATTTATACGTCAATCTATGAAAATAGCCAAGGTTAGCGTTATTTGGCGGATTTTCATCTGAAAAAATTTGATTATTGCATAAATCTATCAAAATTTACAGCTATTTATACATTTCTATTATTTCAATAACTTCCCAAGCAAGATGTGCACTACCTAAAAAATGCCTCTCCCTTCTCATGTGAGAAATACAGACTTACTTTTCCTATTAGATCCCCCTAATACGTGATACTGCACGTGTTACTGGTAATTTATTTCTATGATAATAGACGTAAAGGATGATGAGGGGTAGAGCAGTGGCGCAACAAGATCATATTGATGGTGTACTCTTAGGGTATTGTATTAGACAGTTCCGGGAAAATTTAAAAGCAAAAGATCCGAAATGGACCCAGGAATACGTAGGGAGAAAAGCAGAAATTGACGAAAGACACTATGGCAAAATCGAACGCGGCAAATACCCTCAGACCTCATTCATTACCATTGGAAAAATTGCAAAAGCACTAAATTGCTCTTTGGATAACCTTTTTGAAAACTATGAGAAAGAACTTATAGCATATAAAAGAAGAACTGGTGAAGTGGATGAAGAATAATTATCGAATTACCTCAGACACAATGGCCATCTTTCCCATGTATGATACTCTTTATCAATCTTCCATACTTGAATATGATGAAGCCATCACTAAAAAAGAAAAACCATTAGACATTATTAAAGAAAACTGCATACACTACGGATCTAGTTATCAGGGTCGCAAAGCATCTGTTCAACACCATTTAGATTTCCACCAAAAGTCTCCCATTCCTATTCAACCAACCAAAAAGCTATATACTTTTCCCACACAATCCGCTAGATCTATTGATTGTATCTGGCTGTTTTATCATGCTATCAAACACCTAGAAAACAAACAGCAACATACAGCTATTACTTTTACTAACGGTGAAGTAGTAAATGTTGCTCCGTCACTTTACACGATCCAACAACAATATCATCGAACTGGGATGATTAAAGTGTTAATGGAGCAGTTGATGTAGTTCTCTTATGAATGTGCATTTACAATTTTATGTCTTGATCAGCCGTTAATCTACTAGAATCACATTATGTATCTTTCATTAATTTTTGATAAACTTTAATTTCTTCATCTAATAATTCACTATATTTTAATGTAGAGGGGGCAGTTAAGCCATCTCGAAATCCAATATCCAATAATTTATTTCGCATAGCTTCAATTCGTTCTAATAACAAAGCTCTACTCATTTCATCATTAATTTTCTCGTCCATAGCTAAATTTCTCCCCTTTGTTCAAAAAAATATCCAAATTTGAATGAAGTTAGTTTCAACTTCATTCTTAGGACATTTCCGTTATCATTATTCTGAACTTTAGTTCGTACGCATAAGCGTACAACATTTCCATATATTATATAGTACGTTTATAGGTACAGTCAATTTTTTTATAAAGTGGGGTAGAACTTTGAAAAAAGTAGAAATAAACCTTAATGAACTGCTTCATCACTATAATTTAAGTCTAAATCAATTACACTTAATTACTGGAGTTCGAAGAGCAACCTTAAGCGAGATGGCAAATGGCAAGCGACAAAGAATACAATTAGAGCATATAGAAAAAATAGCAAATGCTTTGGATATTAGTGATATCAATGAGATCATTACCATCCAAGAATCAAACGAGGAATCTTGAAAGAAGTCGCTAATTAGCATGATCATCAGGTCGTAACATATCATAAAACGCAGTATTGATACGTATCTTAAATTCAAACAGGTGAATTTCACATGGCAAAAACTGCAATTGTAAGTAGAGATTTAAATGGTAGGTGCCGCCATTATCAGTCAATTAATCGTTGAACAACAGGATAATAGAGCGAACAGGCCAACTCTCTTCTTTTAGTGAATAGTATATTTATACTTGCAGGAAATGACTTTGTGTTATCAATTGAACTTTTTCAACGAAAGCAACCCATTTTAAGTGTACAATGACAATAAAGTTATTTAATTTCAAAATCTCAAACACACATAACCCTGTCCTAAAATTAGGGCAGGGTTTAAAATAAAGTTGTTTAATTTTTTGATGAAAAATACTTTATTAATCTTAAAAATACAATAAAGTATTTAATATCATCTAGTTATTATTCCATAACAGCGACCGATAAACCATCTGGTGGGCTTTCATCACGCTATATTTTATTTTTCTGTTATCCCTAGGTCACGGCTTGTCTTGGCAGCAGTGTCGGTCGGTGGCGGTGGCACTGGTGCCGAGGTCGTCGGAGTGTCCAGCCTCAAGCCGAGACCATTGGGCGGTCGGGCGGCCGCCTAGCTGAAACTGACCGCCTTTGGAACCCCAGTGCTGCGGCCAGCCCACGGGTGAATCCTCCCAGAACTCTTGCCGGCCGTAGACAGTCAGATCCAGGAGTCCGTACGACGGTGCCATCAGTTCGTTGCCGCGCCCGGTGGTCCAGTAGGTCTCGTAGACCTTGTCACCGTCCCGGAGATAACTGACCAGGATGCCGAAGTGCCGGTCTACGATCAACCGGTCCACGGCGTCTTCGGGCACCGAGTACCAGGGAACCGTCCAGCCCATGAAGTCGCGATACCGCGAGCTCTCCTCGTACGGCCCCTCACAGAAAGTCGCATAGCTCACGTCTCGCGAATTCAGATAGGACAGCTCGTTGATGTGGGTCGTGGAGAAAGTGCAGCCCTCGCACTGCTCCGCGGCAGGTCTACCGGTGTGCCACATCTGATAGTAAGCGACAAGCTGGTGGCGGCCCTCGAACGTCTCCAGCAGCGTGATCGGACCATCCGGGCCGATCAGCGGGATGGTTGAGTCCACCTCGACCATCGGCAGCCGCCGTCGGGCCGCTGCAATCGCGTCACCTTCTCGGGTATGTGCCTTTTCCCGGATTCGCAACTCATCCAGTTTGGTCTGCCAGGTGGTCCGATCAACCACCGTTGGCAGAGCAGAGGTTCTGTAATTATGATTCATGCAAATATCTCCTTTCGCTATTTTTTTACCTACACACTTGATAGTTTATCAACCATAAATACAAAGGACTTCTTCTCGATTGCTGAAAATTTTCTCATTCAACATATATCTAATTCGCTGATTAATCGTATTACCTTGAATCAAATCAGAGTATTGATCTAATAATAACCAAATCTTATTGAACTAGATATTTTTTATGCTACTTATGTTTTCGTTCATGAGTGATTTTGACATACCTACAATTTATATTTTGTCCATCTCTATTTCTTTTCAATTTTCTCCAATTACAACTCATATTTCATATTAATTATGGGTAAGATATTCACATTAACTTAAATTTTATAATGGAGGGTGAATGTAATGGAAATTCACGAAAAAGTAATCCGATTGACCTCAGCAGAGATAACTCAACTATGGAATACTTACATGAATGATAGCGCGACTATTTGTCATTTGGAACACGAATTACATAATGCCGAAGACGAACAAATTAAACCTATGATTCAACATGCTTTAGCTATATCAAAATCACATATCAAAAGAGTTACAGAACTATTAAATAAAGAAGGTTACCCTGTTCCACATGGTTTTAAATTAGACGAAGACGTTCATACTACCTCCCCTAGATTATTTTCTGATGCTTATTCGTTAATCGCTATTAACGAATTAGGAAAAGTCGGGTTGAACGCATATAGTATGGCATTATCTGTTGCTGTGAGAGAAGATGTTTATACTTTTTTTAGTGACTGTTTACGTGAGTCAGATAATGTTATTAAGAAATCCAACGAGCTGTTGTTATCAAAGGGATTATATATAAAGTCACCGTATCTGCCAACCCCTGAAAACTTCGACTTTGTGGAGAAAAAAAGTTTTCTTGCAGGGTACTTTGGAGAAAAAAGACCATTAACTGGAACTGAAATTACGAACCTTTACACCAATTTCCAAAGGAATGCACTAGGGTCAGCCACTATGATTGGGTATAGTCAGGTTGCAGAAAAAAGTGATGTAACTGAATTTCTTTTAAGAGGTAAAGAAATTGCACAAAAGCATACCGAGATATTTGGGTCCTATTTAAACGAAAATGACCTCCCTAGTCCTATGAGGTGGGATACAGAAGTAACAGATTCAACCACATACACATTTTCTGACAGAAAGATGATGTTTTATTCTACATCCTTATCTGCATTGAGTATTGGTTATTACGGAACCAGTATGTCAATGAGTCCTAGAAGAGATATTGGAATCACGTACAGCAGACTTGTAGGAGAAATCTTAAAATATGCAAATGATGGGGCTAAAATAATGATTAAATATGGGTGGTTAGAAGAGCCACCACGGGCACTTGATCGTGATGAGCTAGCAAAAGGAAGATAAGGAAAAGTGGAAATATATGAATGGTCAAACAAAACAAAAATGATAAGGTACCTCACACGCGAAGCCTACAGCTCCTGAATATATTTGATAATTTAATTTAGATTACTATCTTTAATCTCAGTATCAAACATTTTCCTTAACAAAAATATCTTTTGGTAAATCATATTCAAATATGCAATGCACAACCTTGTCATTTTTGATCTTTGACTAACCTACTTAACATATATTATCTATCACTTTTCAATTTTTGATAAACTTTAATTTGTTCATCTAATAATTCACTATATTTTAAAGTAGAGGGTGCGGTTAAGCCATCTCGAAATCCAATATCCACTAATTCACTTCGCATAACTTCAATTCGTTGTAATAATAATTCTACATCGATTTCACTATTGCTCATATTTGAATCCCCTTTATCCAAAAGCAATTAACAGAGATCAATATAAATAGCTCTATTGGGAATATGGAAGATCTAAGTATAGGCGATGAATATCGAAGAAAGACATTAGAGCTTGCTATTACATAAAGAGCACATATTTCGCCATAATCTTGAGATTAGCTTTTGTTCGCCATTCAATATTCATCCCGATTATAATATACCTCACCAAGAATCTTTCCAAATTCTGCATTTTTGTGCGACTAGCATAGAGTAAGATAAGAATTTGTCCCATAATAATTCGTGTATAAAACTCAACTTTGTTTCTCCTCAAGAATCTCTTTCATATAAAAATTGCCGGTGCTTTTTTCTTCCATTTCAATTAATTGAATTACATCCAGTAAGGTGAGTACTGCTTCCTCTTTTGTATAGATCGCATCACCTAATAGGTTGCTAGCAGCTTGAATTAACTTACTCTTCATATCTGATAATATCAACTTTGTATAAAGCTCACTTACAATTTTTTCTTGAGCTAATTCATGAGCCAATAACAGGACCTCCTTTTCGAAATAGTAAACACACCCTACTTATGAGTTATTTTTGACTTCGTTATTAAACTTGTCATAGTAATTGATAAACAAAACATTGGGATGACTTTAAAAACAAATTTCTTATAATCTAAATTTATCATATAATCAGAAAATAAGTGGTACTTAACTACGTACCATTAGTCTATAATAACTGAAAATTCTGCTGGAGAGTTTAAAATTTGTTAGATTCGCCTTTTTACGATTCTTTAAAGAAGGGGAATCACAGAGGAATGGTCCCCAAATGTAGAAATTGAAGCTCATCAAATGATTGGGATTTTATTTCAAAATAATTGTTCTTCTATCTCAGTTGTAAAGATGTTAAGCTGCTTCAAATTGGAGTTGAGGCGTTTCATGAATGTGATCATATCCGTTTTCACTTTTGAAAAAGAGTGGCGTTAGTCTGTCGCCCTAACAACATCGAATACGTGTCTTCATATCAAACAGCGAAGACGCCAAAACCAGTTTAGCCGGAAATTATATTAACTCTCTTCATTTTTGAAAAATCATATCAAACACTCCAATTATGTTTTTTTCTAAGACACACTTCTTCCATCTTTACTCTTCTCCTTCTTGCCTTTTTCCTTATGTATAAATAATAATTCATACATTTCCCTTGCATAATATTAACACTTGTCTAATACATCCATCTAAATATAAGTAACATAGTATAATAGATTCGGGAAACACAATCACAGTTTCCTAAAAATCCCATATACAGGTGGTGTTTATAGTGGAGTTAAATACTTTTCCAGAATCAGTATATTATTACTACAAGGAGTGGCAAGAATACAACATGAACATACATAAACATCCTGCGATCGAAATTATGTATGTAATCAAAGGAAAGTGTAAGGTGGAGATAGATAATCAGATTGTAGAGCTTCGTAAGAATCAATATATATTTATTCATAGTAATGTCCCTCACCGCTTAATTGTAGAAAAAAAATACCCATGCCGGATGTTGAACGTAGAGTTTGAGTGGAGAAAGGACAGGAACCATTTCACAAATGTTCATACTTTAATGAAGCATGATGAAAGATTAATGGAAATGTTTTTAGATGATGAAAATTATTTTGTTTTAAAAGATGTAGACAATGTTTATAATCATTTACGTTCACTTGTTTTAGAACTGGACCATAAAGTGCCTGGAAATGAGTTAATTATAGATATTTTATTAATTCAATTATTAACCTCAGTGGCAAAAAATAGAACGGATCAAAAGGAACATATAAATGAAGCAAATGAGTATTTTATTAATCAGGTACTTGCTTTTATCCATGAGAATTATGATTATGAAATAAAAGTACAAGATTTAGCAAAAGTCGTACATCTCCATCCAAGCTACTTACACCGTATCTTTAAGCAAACTATGAAGATAACCATTAATGAGTATATAACAAAAGTTAGAATTGACAAAGCAAAGATGCTATTGGTAAATACAGATATACCTGTAACGGAAATATCTAACTATGTAGGTATAAATACTAGTCAATATTTTAGTAATATATTCAAGAAGTACACCGGCTTATCCCCTTCCAAATATAGAGAGTATTTTCAAGATTTCAAAAGTTAGAATTTTATACAACTTTTATAATTATTGGTCAGAAAAATGAAAGCGCTATTATTTTGCGAGTGCTATATTTAGGTTAACACATAATAAGGAGGGATTTACCATCAATTTCAAATTTGCCTTTCACAGGCGGACAATATTGGTTATACAAGGGGTTAGTAAAAGATATAGTATCCGTCAGGGAATTTTAGAATATAGAAATAGCCTTTTACGGATAAGTCACAAAAACTTAAAGATGGTAACAGAGCTATGCCAACATGTTATTAGTGATATGCCCTCTATTATTCAAACAGAACACATAAACGGCAAGCATGGAGGAGTGCAAATTATATTTTAATGTGAATAATGTATATCCAGCTCAGCATTACAGAAAAGTTAGAAATTTGTAAAGACATCCAGTATTTTGCCAATTAAGATGGTCTTTTACTAAATGATGAAAGCCTGATGGCATTGCTGACACGGACATGTCCTAACCTATCGTAGTGGGAAGATCTAGAAGCATTGAGTTTAATGAGGATATGGCAAAAAACCGAGAAGAAGAAGACTGAATATGCGACAAAAGTGTTTTCTAGAAAAATTGGAGGTGCAAATTGATGAAAAAATATTTATTGATTTTATTGATTGTTTTGGTATTAGTTGGTTGTTCGTCAAATGATAATTCAAGCAACGAGTCTAATGAGTCAAGCGATAATGGTGACGGGACAACCTTAGAAATCTGGTGGAATGTTGATCAAGGTGAAGATCGTAGTGGCTATTACGATGCGATTGAAAGATATCAAGAACTTAACCCAGACGTGAGTATTAATGTACAAGTACTACCATATGAACAACTAAAACAAAAAATAACTACATCATCTGCAAATGGCAATCCACCAGATATAGCTCAAGGATTAGCCGAATGGATGGCAGACCTTAATTCCATGGGCACGCTTCATCATTTGACTGATTTTGTTAATGAGTGGGAAGAAAAAGATAGTGTACCTCAAGCAGTATGGGATAGTGTAACAATGAATGAGGAAATTGTTGCATTCCCTAGTTATATTGGAACAAGAGCTAGAATGTATCATGAAGATGTTATAAATGAAACTGGTGTTTCATTACCTGACACCTGGGACGACCTTTTAACTGTTGGTAAGGAATTAAAAGAAGCTGGAATAGAGAATCCTTTCGGAATTAGTGCAACTTCAGCGCGAGCACCCCAGGAACTAGCAGTTTATATTTGGTCAAACAACCTTGAAATTGTAGAAGAGATTAGTGACGGAGGATACCGGAACACTTGGCAAGAGGACGAGAATCAATTAGAAAGAGCGGCAGAAGTTTTCCAATTCTATAAAGATATGCTTGAACAAGGTATCATCTCACAAAATCAAACTAGTTGGGGTTATCAAGAACTAGATCAAAACTTTGCACAAGGAAGAGTTGCCATTACGCAAAACGGTCCTTGGATTCAAGGATATGAAGAAGAACAACCTGAAGGCATGAAGGATGTTAGAGTCGACGGTGTACCTCCATACAATGAAACTCCTGCTACTTTCTTGGAAGTTGCACAATGGTATGTTTTCGAAGATTCTGATCAAAAAGAAGCCGCTTTGGAATTTCTGAAATGGATGGGGTCTGAAGAAGGGCAAAGCATCTATGCGAAGGGGAATAGAACAATTCGAAACGATATGGATTCAGAAGGTGAATGGAATGTTGCCTTCACAGAAATCGCTGAACATGGAAGATCATGGCCAGCTGTACCAATGGGAGGTATCATTGATGCCATGACTGAATCTATTCAAAAAGTTTTATTAGGTGACACTACACCAGAAGAAACAGCTATATGGCTATCTGATCAAATTAACCAATCGCTTGAAGAAAATAATTTACTAAGCGAATAACATGACAGATAGAATTCAGTTAACAACACTTAACTGAATTCTATCATTTCACTACTATGAAGGAGTGTTATAATGATCAGTTTTTTTAAAAAACATACAATAGCTTATGTTTTTATGTTGCCAGCTGTTGTCTTTTTAATTCTTTTACTACTAGTGCCCATTATCAATGTATTTATTAAGAGTTTTTATGAATCAAATTTACTCATTGTTGGGGACGATCTCTTTGTTGGACTACAGAACTTTATCAATGTGATGCAAGACCCTCTCTTCTGGACAAACGTTAAAAATAGTATTGTCTATACCTTTGGATCGGTTGGTGGAGAATATGTTGTAGGTTTAGGGACAGCAATATTATTAAATCAAAATATTAAAGGAAGAGCATTTTTCAGAGGAGCTATGATTATTCCTTGGGTGGTACCAATCGTCGTTGCAGGTATGACTTGGAGATGGATGTTAAACCCCGATTATGGGATTATTAATGTTTTATTAATGAATATAGGGATTCTTGATCAAAGTATTAATTGGTTAGGAAGTGAAACAACGGCCATGTTTTCTGTTATTTGGATCAATGTGTGGAGGAGCTTCCCCTTCTATACTATTTCTTTTTTAGCGGTGTTACAAACTATCAATAAAAATGAACTAGAAGCAGCAGAAATAGACGGAGCCAACATGTTTCAAAAATTCTGGAACATTACCTTCCCTAAATTAAAAGGTATCTCCATAATCTTAATAGTATTACATTTAATCTGGACATTTAATAATTTCGATTTCATTTGGATCCTTACGGAGGGTGGCCCATTAAATGCTACTGAAACTTTAGCTATTGCGACTTATAAAGAAGCTTTCATGAAATATCATTATGGAACAGCCTCAGCTATTTCCGTGCTAATGGTTGTCATTTTAATTGGGATGATGGCACTTTATTTCTGGTTACAAAATAAGCAAGAAGCGAAGGGTGATAATTAATGCATTTATCAAGAAAAAACAAGAAGAGAATATTGAGTATTGTAACTTACTTTTTTCTGTTAATTGCCAGTATTTATAGCTTATTCCCAATATTTTGGGCTTTTTTAACAGCGATAAAGCCGGCTGATGAGGTGAGATCCTCCACTCCAACACTGTTTACAGCAAATCCAACATTTGAAAATTTTCGTTCTGTTTTATTTGAGACTCAGTTTCCTCGCTATTTTTTAAATAGTGTAATTGTTTCGGTAGGAAGTGTATTATTGTCGATTTTTATAGGAGTACTAGCAGCATATGCCCTGAGCCGACTAAGCAAATCTCCAGGTGTCAAAACACTCGGAGTCGGTATGTTATTAGCACAAATGGTACCTGTAGTGTTATTAATGATCCCTTTATATCGAATCATGATGAATATGGGGTTACTAGACTCTTACACTGGCTTAATAATATCCTATACAGTTTTTGCTGTGCCAATTATTACGTGGATGTTAAAAGGCTTTTTTGATACCATACCAATTGAGATCGAAGAATCTGCCATGCTGGATGGATGTAATAAATTTTATTTAATTATTCGTATCATGTTACCTTTATCCGTTCCTGCAATTGTTTCAGCTGGAATTTACGCATTAGTACATGCATGGAGTGAATTTGTACTAACATTCACATTTGTGTCAGATGATTCAATGCGGACTTTATCGACTGGTGTATTTAACTTCATGGGATTATGGATTGTGGACTGGGGACGTTTAATGGCAGCTGCTATATTAATTATTATACCAATCGCCATAGTTTTTACCTTTATTCAAAAGTATTTAGTGAGCGGTCTTACTGCTGGTTCAACAAAAGGATAATGAAAGGTTATAAAGCCACAACAATTAGTTGTTGTGGCTTCTTGTGACTGCTAAACTATAGAGACAATACTCATTAGATAGTATCAGTGTATCGTAATATAAAGGTGCTAAAACTTTGCAATACAAAATGCAGAGTGTTACACAACTCACCACATTTTTTTATTAAATATACCAATCACTTTTTATCGTTTACAACTAACTTAAAATAATGATTGGTATATATAATTTCTATTTACTTACTAAAAACCACCCATTCAACAATTCTTTCCGATTATAATAAAAACGCTCATTATCTTCATATCGAGTAACTTTTCCACCAGCAGCTTCTACAATTGCTTGTCCTGCGCCAGTATCCCATTCCATTGTTGGTGCGTAACGTGGATAATAATCTGCTTTACCTTCAGCCACTAGGCAGAATTTAAGTGAACTACCAGATGACACTACTTCTACTTCTCCATCTAACTGATTAATAAATGCCTCTGTTTCTTCTGACATATGAGAGCGGCTAGCGACCACATTTGTAATATTACTTTCTTTGACTTCTGGTAAACTTACACTTTGGTTGATTAAATCTACTGAACTTGTTACTTTGACTTTTGATGCATCATTTAACTTATATGCCCCTTCACCATTCACTCCAAAATAAAACGTATCAAGGGCTGGTGCATAAATAACTCCCATTTCTGGATATTTATCTTTAATTAGAGCTATATTAACCGTGAATTCACCGTTTTTCTTAATAAATTCTTTGGTACCATCTAGTGGATCAACTAACCAGAATTGTCCCCAATCTTTGCGAGCTTCGTATGGAATTTCCTTGCCCTCTTCACTTAATACCGGAATACTAGAATCGATTTTTTCTAGTCCAGACGCAATGGCATCGTGTGCTTTCTTGTCTGCTACAGTTAATGGAGAATCATCCTCTTTAAATTCAACATCAAAGTCTTGGGCATATACTTCCATAATCTCATTTCCTGCTTCTAAACAAACATCAAATAAATCAACTATGTATTTGCTCATTTTAATCCTCCATCCTTTTTTATTTTAAAACAAAATTATATTAACTATAGTTACGGTGACTAGCATCACAACCTGCTAACAATAGTAATACTTCCCCTGGTTTAGGTATAATATCGCCAATTTACTTTTAATCCACTCATTGTTACGATGTACAACCAAGACTTCTGCATCATACCTTGACCTGAATTGTGATTCCTTAAATGAATTGGATAATAAGGTTGATTGGTGAGACACAACCGCTTCGACTAATTGTACTTCTCCACTTCCAAGATCACCTAAATTCAAATGTTTACCTGTTTCTAGTTTTAGTCCTTTTATTCGTTGTAACCTTAGGGATCATAATGGTTACAGATCAAAATAGTAACAATCTTACATTTGTGTTTAAATTAGTCTTACCGTTTAGCTTTTATCACGGATTCAGTAAATAACTAAAAGGATATTCTTATACACTTGCTTTCTTTACTATAATTATACATCATAACTGGGAAGTGACAGGCATCAAAACTTAAAATTACAACTCCTTCTTTTATTAATTTATTGTAATTATTTCATATACTTCAACAACGCAAAAAACATATTATATTTGTATGACAATAAGTAAAAACCGTAACTGATCTATCCTCGCTTTTGATAATAGAAAAGGCTTTATTATACGTAACGTGTATAATAAAGCCCCGCGTTAGTCAACTCATTGAAATATTTGAACTCTGCACAACTTTGAAAATAACGAATACTTTTTTTATAATTCTTGTAAAGATATTACACCATATAACCCAGCTTTATTTCCTAAACTAGACTTGATAATTTTAACATTTGCAAAACTAGGCATTACAAGTTCTTTCACTTTTTCAGAGACTTTTCGGACAGCTAATTTTTGTTCCATAATACCTCCCCCAATTACGATTGCTTCCGGGTTAAATATATGGACTACATTAATTAAACCGACAACGACTTCCTGACACCAATTATCCAAAATACCCAATAGTTCCCTATCACCGTTGTTTATTTCTTCAAATAATTTTTCACCATTTGTACACTGACTATTTACCTTTTGAGCTTCCTTTAGTAATGCCGTAGTTGATGCATACCGCTCATAACACCCTGAATTTCCACAACTACAAGAAAGACCATTAGGGTGCGTAATAATATGACCAAATTCACCAGCAACTTTATTTACCCCTCTATATAATTGAGAGTCAATCACAATCCCGCCACCAATACCTGTTCCAAAAGTTAAAAATATGAAATTATCATACTTTGCAGCATCTCCAAAGTTTTTCTCTCCAATGATAGCGGCATTGACATCATTTTCTACCACAACAGGTACCTGAAACTTCTTCTCGAGTATATCTTTAATTCTCATACCCGTATATTGAGGTATGTTTTCATTAGCATAGATGATATACCCATCTTTATGATTAACTTGCCCTGCAGTACTTAAACTTATCGCATTAATAGTTGGATAATCTTCTATGATCGTTTCCAATTTTCGGATAATATAGGAGCCGCCTTTTTTGCTTTCCGTATCTGTCTCTTTAGTCCATGCAAAGTTCCCTTTTTCATCTGAGATGCCATATTTAATTTTAGTACCACCTATATCTGCAGCGAATATTTGCATGATTACACACCTCATATATTTTGCTATTTTAACAGTCAGACATACTATATTAATTGTCTAGGCCATTTATTAAATGCTGGTAAAACTCTTCACTTGAAGTCGAAACGAAAAGTTTAGCCATTGTTTTTTCATTCATCAAAATATTTGCTAATTCACTCATTAATGACAGATGGGCATCTGAATCCGTAGCTGAAAAAGTTACAATTAATTTAATTGGGTCAAAATTATTTGATCCAAATGAAATCGGTGGTTGAAGTGTTGTAAAACTAAGTCCTAAACTTTTTGCCCCATATTCTGGTCTTGTATGAGCAAATGCTACATGATTTCCTATCACAAAATAGGGACCTGTTTCTTTCACTATGTTGATCATAGAATCAACATAGTGTTGATTAATTGTCCCTTTCTCTAATAATCTTTGGGAAGATTTTCGGATAGCTTCTTCCCAGTTACTTGCAACAAGTCCAATTTCAATATCATCAATTGTAATTAATTCCTTCAACATCGTATTGCCTCCTTTTGTACAATTGTTTAAAACTCTGAAGCTAGATCAGAAATAATGAGTTCAGATAAACTTTTTATTTTTTTATAATATTGCTGAGTATTACTATGTTTTGTTATATCATTTGGAACCCATATAGCTTTAACATTTGCTTTACTAGCTGCTAATAAACCATTTTCAGAATCTTCTATAATAACAGCTTCTTCACTATGCACATTGGCTTTTTCCAATGCTTTTAAAAACAAATCCGGAGAGGGCTTGATGCTAGACACATCATCTGCTGTCACGATAGCGTCAAAATAATCAATTAAACCTAACCTTGTTAAATGTTTGATTGGTTTTGGCCTAGAAGATGAAGTTGCAAGCGTTAATGTCAAACCTGCATTTTTTATAGATTCTATAACTCGTACAACCCCATCTTTTGCTGGAAGTCTTTCACTACGCTCGATAAATATCTTATTTGTATCATTTAAAAATTTTTCTCTCTCAATCGATAAGTTACTTCTTTCCTCTAGTATCTCTATTAAGGTATCTGTATCGGCTCCAACACATTGCAAAAATTCATTCATTGATAAATGGTAATTTTTATTTTTCATAAACCATTCTGCAAAGATGTCATACCAAATTACTTCTGTATCAATAATGACACCATCAAAATCCATAATGATAGCTTTTAACATATCATGTCCCCCTCTGCTATAACTAATCTATTTTTTTGAACCTTTGAGATTAGTAACTAGCTCTTCATACTCTGGTGCATTGAGATAATCTTCTATTGCTATATGATGAGCATTTGGCTGTTTCTCCTTCACTCTATCCATCAACGATTTGTGTGTTATGACAATATCGCATTCAATAGGTAAATCACTTACAGAGAGATGAAATACTTGAATACCTTCAAAACCTGCTTTTTCAATTTTCTTTTGCAGTACAGATGCTCCCATCGCACTGGATCCTAACCCTGCATCACAAGCATACGCAATCTTACTAACATTCGAAAAATCAAATGTACTTTCTTCATTGCTATTGTTCTCGAAAACTGAAGATACTTTACTTTTCTTTCCTTTTAAATTTTCCATTTGTGTAGCAGCTGTCTGTAGTTGATCACCATTATTTTTAGCTCTTTTTAGAAATGGAATAGATACAAAAAATGTTACTGCCGCAGATGCTAGAATACCTAAATATATTGGCAAGTGATCTCCTACTGCTGACATAATAGAAATTGAAATGATACTACCAGGTGACGCAACTCCGACAAGTCCAATATCAAATAATGTGAAAATAAGTGTTCCAGTCATACCACCTAAAATTAAAGGCAAAATTAATATTGGGTTCATTAATACAAACGGAAAATATATTTCATGAATTCCACCAAATAAATGAATAACACTAGCACCATATGCAGTACCTTTTGAATTTCCTCTTCCGAAAATCATATAAGCAAGTAGAATTCCCAAGCCAGGTCCAGGGTTTGACTCCAATATAAACATGATTGATTTTCCGAGTTCTTCTATTTGAGTAAATCCTAGCGGTGTTAAAACTCCCTGCCCAATCGCATTGTTCAAGAACAAAATTTTAGCAGGTTCTATAAATATTGCTGTTAAAGGTAATAAACCATTGCTCATTAAAAATTCTACACCTGCTGCCAAAACACCTGTTAACGATTCAATTGCTGGAGCAAATGCTACATTACCGACCACAGCTAATGTAGCACCGATAATACCTGATGAAAGGTTATTAACTAAAAGTTCGAAACCAGTAGGTATTTTTTTCTCAACTAACGCATCAAATTTTTTAAGGATCCAAGCAGCTAAAGGACCCATAATCATTGCTCCTATAAACATGGTTATCTCAGCACCAATTATAATCCCCATAGTTGCAATTGCTGCTATTACAGAACCCCTATAACCATGAACCATCCTACCTCCAGCAAACGCTATCAACAATGTTAATAAATACGTTAGCATTGGGCTTATAAAACTTTGTAGCAAGTCAATCTCAAAAGCAATTCCGATTGCTGTTAAAATCCCCCAAGCCATAAATGCCCCTAAGTTGGGTAAGACCATGCTACTTAGTTTGCTTCCAAACGCTTGTGTTTTCGCTCTCAATGACATTTTCCCATCCCCTTTATTTTTAGAAAATTAGTTATGCATCATACAAAACGGAGCTGCTTGCTCCATTTTGTATGTCAAGTTTTTTGTACTTCATTCACTACATATCCACTTCTTTTCCTTCAGCCATTGAACGTTCAATTGCATCCACTACACGTAACGAATCATAAGCTTCTTTAGGTGTGATGACAGATTTTGTTCCATTCTGAATGTTATTCACAAATGCCATCAATTCCTCAAATAGATCGCCAGAAACCTGACCATTAGTATAATACCAATGTCTGCTGTCTGGATAAGTTATCTTTTCATTAGTTACAAAACGAACGCCATTATCACTAGAATCAATATAGGTAACTCCCTTGGTTCCAACTAATTCTAATTTATCATCTATACTGGTTGGAGAGTTTTCAGGTAAAACCCAGCAAGCTTCCAAACATGCAATTGCCCCATTCTCATATGTGACTATTGCGTATATTACATCTTTCATATCATGTTCTTTTAGTAATACACTTCTACCTTTCGCAAATACTTTTACTGGTTCGCATCCCATATACCAGTTGATATAGTCTATGTCATGAATCATTACATGCATGCTTAAATCCGAAGCCCCAATGTAACGTTTAGGGCCTATTATTGGACTGTTTCTTCTACAATACAGATGGATAATATCTCCTAATTCATCATTATCCAATGCTTGTTTTACCATGTTAAATCTTGGGTCAAAACGCAATAGAAATCCTACCGTGAAAACCTTATCATAGTCTTTTGTAATCTTATATAGTGCTTCACCATCCTCGAGCGTTTTCGCTAAAGGTTTCTCAAGCAAAATATGTTTATTATTCGCAACAGCAAATTCTACACATTCCCGATGAAGATTATCAGGTAAAACAATACTTACTGCATCAATTTCTGGATTTGAAAGAATCTCTTCAAAGTCTTTATAAGCCGTACAACCAAATTTTTCTTGAGCTTCTTGTCTCTTTTGGTCATCTCTTTCGCACACACCTGCTAGCTCAACTAATGGTAACTTTTCATATATTTCAGCATGATAATGTCCCATTTGTCCCAATCCTATTACGCCAACTTTAATTGTCATCTTTTATCATCCTTTATATATTTTTGTGTGATTAACTAAGCTCTTAATCAAAGTTCAGTAACTCATTTACTTACAAACTCGGTAAAACGTCTTGTGATGAGTTGGGGTCTTGTAATTGCACTCCCAACTACAACAGCATGTGCTCCTAACTCTAGACACCTCTTTGCTTTCTCAGGAGTATCGATGTGTCCTTCAGCCAAAACAGGTATAGTTACTGTTCCTAGTATTTGTTTTAAAATATCAAAATCATTGTCAGCTATATTTTGACCTACTGTTTGTTCGGTATAACCGATTAGTGTTGTAGAAACACAGTCAAAACCTAATTGTTGAGCTTGTATTGCTTCATCAAGAGTAGCGATATCTGCCATTAAATATTTTTCAGTTGAAATCTCTCTAATCTTCTTAACAAAATCTTTTAATGATTGATTATTGTGTCTATGTCGTATCGTTGCATCTAATGCGATCATTTCACAGTCTGTATTTGCCAATTCTTTTATCTCTTTATCAGTAGGAGTAATATAAATTGGAGAGTCATCGTAATCCTTCTTTACAATCCCAATCACTGGCAATTTTGTATTTTTTTTAATTTCTTTAATATCTGCTGCGCTATTAGCTCTTATTCCTACTGCCTTCCCTTCTGTTGCTGCCTTTGCCATACGCCCCATTATAAAAGGACTATGCAGTGGCTCATCTTCAAGCGCTTGGCAAGATACGATTATGCCATTTTTTACTTTATCCAATATCATTTCATTCTGCCTCCTCATGCCAGTTGCCCAAATCGGCTAAAAATAAATTAATATTATACACCCCTCCCTTTTTGGAGTTTTAAAACTATTTTATTTTATTATTTTGGAGTAATGCTCCAATTCGGATTTATTATATCATTATTTTGTGAAAAATCAACACTTTTTTTGTATAGTACTGTTAAAAGAAGCCGTTTTACCAAGGGACTCACTTCCGAAATGAATTATCGTTAATATAAAGTAAGACTTTCATCAGTGGGGGTTTTGCGAGTGATTAGCACCAAGATTACAAATTCATAAAAAAATCCCGAGAACACCTTGGTTTTCGGGACAACATCGCATGTAGTATAATCTTTGACAATGTCATTTATCGTGATTTTTTAACTACAAGTATTCAGATACAAAAAACTACCACATTTCTCAAACTGTGTGGTAGTGAAATTTATCAGGAAATAAGCGCCATCGTAAATAATTTCATTAATCCTTTGTTTTATATAAAATCGATTTAGCGATTTTTTGTTTTAAGTCAATTGATTTTTCTTTATTTTTCAGTGCAAATCCTGTTGTTAAAATATCAATAATAAACAACTGAGAAACTTTTGCCGATAGAGATCCTCCATCTATCAATGATTCTTTCATAGCAGTACTAACCACAATGTCTGAAAGTTGTGCAATTGGAGACAACGCATAATTTGTTATAGCTATCACGGTTGCATTACTTTTTTTCGCAATTGAAATGGCATCAAGCGTATCTTTTGTCCTACCTGAAAGACTTAAAGCAATAACTACATCTTTATCACCGAGAGTAGCAGATTCCATAGCTTGAAATTGTGAATCAGTAACCGCTTTGACATTTCTACCAACTCTTAAAAAACTTGCTTGAGCTTCTTGTGCTGCTATTCCGCTAGCTCCAACGCCATAAATTAAGATTCTTTGAGCATGTACAATCGTGTCAATTGCCTTATTCAATACTTCATCATCTATAAGTGTGATCGTTTTGTCTATTGCTTCTTTGAAATTATTTTGAATCATATCAATATATGATTCAAATGTTGGTGTTTTGTGAGAGAAATCCTCTGTGGCAATTTGTAATTTCAATTCTTGAAAACCTTCAAATCCGATTTTCTTACAAAAGCGAATAACGGTTGCGTCCCCTACGCCAACGGATTGTGTTACTTCTTGTACGGAATGGTAAATAATATCCTTTCCTGTTTCTTTTATGTAATCTGCGACTTTTTTCTCCGACTTAGTCAAATCAGAATAATATGAATCAATGATATTCAAGTATTTCATTTCATTACCTTCTTTGCCATTTAAATTTATTCCTGCAAACTCAATTATTTATGATTATGTAGATTTTATCAAGTGTTGTAATATACTTGAATCATATTGAGACACCCACTCTTGAAAGCTAAATTGAGTTTTTGATTCGTAACAATCAACACTTCATTTAGTTCAGTAATTTTTTCTATTATATGATTCAGGATTGGCCTACCAGCTAACTCAAATAAAGGTTTCCCTTTGTTCTTTGTTAAGGGGTTTAATCTTGTTGCATATCCTGGTGCAAGAATGATATATTTCTCCGTTTTCACTCCTCGTACAATTAATCACCTTATCAATAGCTAGACGGTTTCGTATTGCTTTTACTCTAACATAATTTTACTAGATCAGTTATCTTTATACATACGAAATCTTGCTTTAGGTAAGCGATATAAGACCACAAAAATGATAAATACTAAAAAAGATAAAATGAATAAAACAAAGATAGATATTACCAATAACAAGAATAATAGTATTTAAAAAATAAGAAAGCCAATGATGGCAATATGTATTTTAATTCAGCCTTTCTTTTATTCAGGGTGATCTCTGAATCACTAGGTTCCCATTGTAAAAACAGAAAAACCGCTTTACAGTTATTATAAGCGGTTTTCTAGTTATTTTTTCAGTGGTAATAACACTTAAATAAAACATATTTGGACACCTGCTACAAATGAATCCCCTAACCCAATCGTATATTTTGGCTTATCAATATATTTAGTAGGAACTATTACAGCCTTATTATGATAACTGCTATTACTAATTATTTCTTTATTTTTCATTCCTATTTCACTCAAAGGAAGCTCCAACGTTTTTTCAATTTGTTGTTTCGAACCATATGAACCGAATATCGCCTTCGTAGTAGCAAGCATATTCCCATATATCAATCCACTCTCTATATCGCTTTGAAGATCTTCACCGACATACATGGAGTAATCTTTTGTATGGACAATGACACCTTTTTGAATGTTTAAATGTTCTTTAATAAACTTGACACCTTCCACACATGAAATAATATCATCAATATTAATTGGAAAATCGTAAATTTTTAGAATTTGATCTAATTCTTCTTCATTCATACAAACAATATCCACTTCAGCATATATCGTTTCCATACATTGCTTTTTTACTTGGTCACTATGATAATGAGCATCCTCAAAGAATACTATACCTGATGGGTTATTGCTCCTATATTTTTTGATATGTTGCTTCACAAAGTTCAAGCGTTCCATTAGAACATCAGTATATTTAATAGCGTTAAAACTAGAAAGGACATTACTACTTATCTGTTTTGCATTGTCTTCTATATATTGAAAATATGGTTTTGAAAATGGTACCGTTTCATTAACTGTTATTTTTGTTATAATCAAGCGATTAGATGATGGTATTTCAAAGCTCTCATCTTTTAAGTGGATACTATCCCCTTTTTTAAATTGTAAAATAAAATGTATCTCTTGTTCTACCTGTTGGGAAACTTGATTAGTATGGATCAAATCCCCGTTGGAAGAAATCGTATAAATATATGGGGAATCTAATATATCACATACTTCTTTCGAATCATCTGTTAAATGAACCAGTGAAGGGCACTCTATAGCAGCTAAGGCCATCGCACCTTGTGTTGCCGTTCCTCCCATACCATATTTGGTAGGAAATATATGTTCAATTAATTTTGTGTCCGCTATATCTACTTCTCCACCGATTCCCTCTCTACAAAAATAAACTACTGTTCGAATGAAGTCTTCCATCGTATTTATAACTTTTGCTGGTTTCATTTGACTTAATTCTTCTTCCATATATTCTTCAAGAAGATCATTTATAATATCTACATTAAAATCGCACAAAACATCTAAATTGCTCGTATAACCCATTGCTGGCATCTTATTATTAGATTGGCGATGATTAATCGCCTTATCCATATTGTTATAACAATCTACATACTTTTCTTCCATCTTCATCAGTAGCTCACCTCATTTTGATTTTCACTTACAATAGGTGTGAAAATATAATTAGCTTAATAAGGCTAAATAGCCTTATCTCACTATCTATACTGTTTAAACCATTCTTTTTCTATTTCAATATATCACTGTGTAAAGCAAATACATCGTTCATTTAGGCTAACTTTTGATAGACCCAGACGTCATACCTGCAATAAAGTACTTTTGGAAGAATAAGAATAGAAGCAATACTGGAATGGATCCTAATATACTCATCGCCATCATTTGATTCCACTCATAAGCATGTTGTCCCATTAGCAAATTAATACCTACAGGAACAGTTCTAAATTCAGTTGTCTTCGTTAACGCTAAAGCAAATAAATATTCATTCCACGCTAACATAAATGTGTACATTCCGACAGAAACAATACCTGGAACTGCTACTGGTACTAATACAGTCCAAAGGGCCCTAAACCTAGATCCACCATCGATCATGACTGCCTCATCTAATTCTTTTGAAAGTGTGTTGAAGTATCCGGTCATCATTAAAATGGCATAAGGTAATGTGAACAACAAATAGGTTAAAATAAGCGCACCGTATGAGTTATACAAATTCAGCGCTACCACTAGACTTAAGTAAGGAATCAATAAAGTTATTGGAGGTACTGCCTGTACACTGATAATTAATGTATTAATAATTTTCTTTCCTGGATAATTAAACCTACTAAAACTATAAGAAGCTAGGATACTTACAAATAACGTTAAGATCACTACAATAAACGCTACAAAATAACTATTAATAAAAAACCGAATTTTTTCTGGGTCAGAAAGAATCTGCGCATAAGCATTTAAAGTAAAATTATCAGAGATCCACACAGGTGGCCATGCAAATATTTCTGAATTGGGTTTGAAAGAATTCAAGAACATCCATAATACTGGAAACCCGGAAAATATGGTTCCTACCACTAATAGTGAAAATGTTATGAGCTTGATATACCACTTTTTCTCTCCTACCATATTATTCTTGCCCCCTTTGATGACGTACATAGAAGATGGCAACTATTGTACATATTACTAACAAAATTACTGCACTTGTTGAAGCCATAGCATATTGATATTCACTAAACCCTTGTTTGTAAATAAAGGTACTCAAGATTTCCGTTGCATCTATAGGACCTCCGCCAGTGGTCATCCAAATGAGCGCGAATTGCTGAATCGTCCATACGAAATCTAGGAGTATTAAACTTATTAAAATTGGTTTTAACTGTGGAAGGGTAATATAGAAAAAGTTTTTTATATGATTTGCACCATCAATAGCAGATGATTCATACAATTGAGATTGGATACCTTGTAAGCCTGCCAAGATACTGATCATAAATAATGGATATCCGGCCCAAATATTAATCATCGTTACCGAGAATAAAGCAAGATCTCTAGAAGCTAACCATTCTAAGTTAGTACTGGATAGATTTAACTCTACCAATAAAAAGTTAATAAACCCATTTGGATTTAATAACATTTTCCATAAAACAGCTATAACAGCTGCAGTAAACATCCATGGTAACGAAAAAATCACTCTGAACATTGCCTGTAATTTTGGACCAATGTATTTGGTATTCAGAACCATTGCAAATGTGATACCTATAATCATATGTGCAATCACGCTACCACCAACAAATATTAACGTGTTTTTGACAGCCACCCAAAATGATTCATTCGTTAATAATTCTTGAAAATTTTGAAAACCTACAAATACTGGATTATCATTGATAATAACATTATCAAAAAAAGAATATTGAATAACCATATAAATAGGTACAACTAATAGGACAACCATTAGAATTACGGTTGGTAACTGATATAAATATGGTTCTGTTTTTTTCTTTAAATAGCCTGATCTTTTTTTCGATCTTCCTCTATTTACATTTTGAGATGTCACGAGACATTACCACCTTTCTATACATCGGGATGTATGGTGGCCATACATCCCGTTGTTAACTTAATTGTTATTATTCAAATGCCTCTTCCCATATACTCTGTGTCTCTGATAACATTTCTGATGCTTCTCCTGTATCACCCTCGATATAAAGTTGTAATTGCTCGGCAAATGTTCTCATTAACTCTTCTGATGTCGGAAGACCAGTGAATTCGTTTACAGGATTTGAGTCTTGGTATAGTTCATAAGCTTTTAAGAATAAGTCATCTGCATCTGAATAGTCAGGATCAGCATCCGCATTACCAGGGAAAGCGTTCGCATAAACCGCAAGTTCAGCATTAACCTCTGGACTCATCATGTATTCTACTAGTTGCCATGCTTCCTCTTTATGCTCACTATTTTCAGCAACTCCTATACCCCAGTTGGCTACATCCATACCACTTTCTCCACTGAAGCCTTCTTGCACTGGTACAGGGACAAAGTCGAAATTCATATCGGGGGCTCCCTCTTGTATTGTATTTAGGTGAGCTAACGAATCGATCATAAAGGCCACTCGACCATTTGTAAATTCTTCTACCATGTCAGCTTCTTTCATAGCATACGCACCTGGTGCCACTACTCCAGCGTCAAACAATCCTTTCATAAACTCCACAGTATCTATTAAATCCGAATTGTCTGTTAGGTTCGGTTGACCATTATCTAACATAGAACCTCCAGAAGCCCATAACCAACTCATGAAATTATTTTGTATTCCACTTGGTGATTCAGTTGATAACGGAATAGCCCATCCTGCTTTACCTGTCTCGGAATAAACGGTATTTGCTACTTCAGTAAACTCTGATCGTGTTTCCGGAATATCCTCTATACCTGCCTCTTCTAAAATATCCATATTCACATACATTGGATACGCAAAGTTAGCCACAGGAATCATGAATGTATTCCCATCCACTTGTATTTGGTCGGATAGCTGACTTTGATCATATCCACTATCATCCATTAAAGTTGATAAATTTGCGATAGAACCTTGTTTGGCAAAATCATATACCCAAGCTCCATCAAGTCCTACCACATCTGCCATTGTACTTGCTGCCGCTCCTGCTGCAATTTGTGTTTTTGTATCAGCATATGGATTACTTAAAAGCTCCACATTGATACCCGTCTCTTCCGTGAACCCATCAACAATTTCTCGAAGCACTCCATCGGGCAATTCTACTCCCCACCATTGTTGAAACTCTAATGTTACTTCATCATTATCACCTTCACCATTAGATTCGTTATCATTATTTGTAGCAGTTTCGGAGATGGACTCACTATCACCTCCCGAACCCATACAACCTGACAGTGTTATTACTGCTAATACAATCAATAAAATATTCAGAATACCTTTGTTATAAAAGTTGTTAATTTTCAATTTAAATCCTCCTCATATATTGCCGTTTAGAATATTTAGACAGGACCTTACAATTGTTATTGAACATTGATTATCTTTGTCATATGGCATAAACTTATCTTATAATTGCATTGGTTGATACAAATCAGCTTTGCCAGACGAACCAAATAGTCGCATCTTTTTCGAAATAATCGACATAGCCGCTTCCCTTGAACTTGGAAATAAGGCATCCGGCTCATAACCATCGGGATTATTGCTTAGAGTATTGCGAAGTTCTGTAAAAAAAGCCCGTTTCATCTCACTAGATAGATTGATCTTTCCAACACCATACTTAGTAGATTCTCGAATATCATCATCTGAATTGTCGGAACCTCCATGTAAGACAAGAGGAATATTCACATTTTCATAAATTTGAGACAATCGATCAATCTGGAGTTTAGGTTTCATAGATTTTGGATATATCCCATGAGAAGTGCCTATAGCAATAGCTAGTGTATCTACATTTGTTTTCTCTACAAAATCTCTTGCTTGTTCTGGATCTGTGAACAATATTTCTTCTCCTCCTCCTTCAGAACCAGTTCCTGTATCCCCAATGGTACCTAGTTCACCTTCAACAGAGATGTGTTGTGAATGAGCAATTTTTACAGCTTCTCTCGTTATTGCTACATTTTCTTCATAAGGTAAATGTGATCCATCAATCATCACGGACGTAAAACCATTTCTAATCGCCCGAACAATATCATTGAGATCACCACCATGATCAAGATGAATAACAATTGGCACATTAGCACGATTTGCGGCTTGCACAACATAAGCAGCAAACTCATCTCCCATTAGAGCAATTTCATTCGGATGAATTTGAAGAATGGCAGGTGATCTTTCTTTTTCCGCCGTTTGTATTACAGCGCTTACAAATTCACTGTTCGCAATATTAAATGACCCCACTGAAAACTTCTCCTTATACGCTACACTTAATAATTTCTCCATTGTCGTTAACATTTGAACACCTTCTTCATTAAAATTTTTTGAGTTTAAGTTATTGCATTTTTCTTTTTTGAATCACCTCCTGAAATTTTCGTTTTGTTTATTTTATGTCCTAATACTAAACACATTTTGTTCGTTTGTCAATAGAAAAAACAAAATAAACAAAAAACAAACATTTTTTGTTTAAAAATTCGTTTATATAACGATATCCTTTTTTGTTTACTGACTAAAAAAGCTAAATTCACACATAATATATGTTGTAATGTTTATTCGGTTTTCATGCTATAATGTTATCTTACAAAACACATACAGAGGCTATTTTAAGAGCATTAACTCATTATCCTTTGATAGTCCTCACACTCCAACAAGTCTGTAACATAAAAACATTAATATCAGTATCTTTGATCAGCAGCAGTAATAAACGCAAAGCAAACATCAATTGTTTGTTTTGTGTTTAATTTGTTTATTTACCCTTGATTTATTTGTTGATATCCTATATTATACAGTTATAAATTAATAAATTATTAAGTGAATAGGAGAATAAATAATGGTCAATGACAATAGACAAAAGAAAATCATGGAATTGATAATGAAAAAGGGTAACCTATCTGTTCAAGATCTAGCTGATGAATTTCAAGTATCTGATATGACTATTCGAAGAGAATTACAAAAATTAGATCAAAATAAAATGTTCGAAAGATATCATGGCGGAGTTCGTTATGTAAAGGAAGTATCTCCTGAACAACGAGAAACAGAGTATACAGATGAAAAGAAACAAATTGCTAATTATTGTTTATCCCTAATCTCATCTAAGGATACTATTTTTTTGGATTCAGGAACTACTGCTCATTATATTGCAAAAGGGTTGGCTGACTCATTACTTGAGAATGTCACAGTAATTACTCATTCACTAACAACAGCATATTCACTTCGAAATGCAAATAATGTTTCTTTATTCATGGCAGGAGGTGAATTTCGTCAGAATTCTCAAGGGTTCTTTGGAAGTAACACCAAATCTTTTCTAGAAAATTTATATGTTAATAAAGCGTTTATAGGAACTAGCGGAATCATTGAAAGAGGCTATAGTGTATTCCAATTCGCTGATGCTGAAATCAAACAAACGATGATTGACTCAAGTGAGGAAACCTATATTATAGGAGATTCATCCAAATTCGGTAAACGCTCGATGAACCTATTTGCTCCACTTGAAAATGTCGATATGATCGTGACAGATCATAGCTTATCGGATTATTGGGTATCATTTATTGAAAATAAGGAAGTCAATTTGACAAGAGTATAATAGTCTCACAAATAAACTTAAAAAAGGAAGCGAATTTTTTATGAAAATTCTTCCTTGTATTTTTATTAATAATTCCTGTTTTTTCATACTTTGAAAACGTTTCAAATACTACTAGCTATTCACCACTTTAAGGAGGTGATAAATATAAATAATAGAGACTGGTAATAATATGATGATCTTTAGAGTGTTCATTAGATGAAACTAATTATTTAATAAAAGGAGAGGTTACGAATATGTTAATTACAATGAAAGAATTATTAACGGTTGCCAATGAAAATCAATTTGCTGTAGGAGCATTCAATGTTGCAGACAGTACATTTTTAAGAGCTGTTGTAGAAGAGGCAGAGCAATTAAATTCACCAGCAATCATTGCTATCCATCCATCTGAACATGAATTTTTAACAGATGAATTTTTCTCATACGTTAAACATCGTGTCTACGAAAGTAAAGTGCCCTTTGTCTTACACTTGGATCATGGTGGATCTTTGAAAGAAGTTGTAAGGGCAATTAGTTGTGGCTTTTCTTCTGTAATGATTGATGGGTCCTTACTTCCTTACGAAGATAATATCAGTATTACTAAAAAGATCGTTGAAATTGCACATTCTGTCGGTGTATCGGTAGAAGGCGAATTAGGAACAATCGGTAATACAGGAACATCTGTAGAAGGTGGTGTATCGAAAGTTACATATACTGATCCTGATCAAGCAAATGATTTTGTGGTTAGAACAGGTGTTGATTCTCTAGCAGTGGCGATTGGTACAGCACATGGTATCTATCCAAAAAATATTAAACCGGAATTGCAAATGGACGTTCTTAAAGAAATTCATAGAAATGTAGATATTCCACTAGTATTACATGGGGGATCATCCAATCCAGATAAAGAAATTGCTGAATCTGTCAAACTAGGAATTGGTAAAATTAATATCTCTAGTGATATGAAGTTTGCCTACTATAAAAAAGCACGAGAAATTTTAAGTTCAACAGAATACTGGGATCCGAATGTTATTTATCCAGAATGCATCCTAGAAGCTCGTAAAGTAATCAATCATAAAATGCATCTTTTCAACTCCGTCGGAAAAGCTAGTTTATATGACAAATTGGAATCTAAAAGGAATGATGAATTGAAACTCGAGAGCTTATACTAAAATTTTTATATTCAAATAGTCTATTAAGATGGTTGAAACATTACAAAGTTCCATGGAAATTTATAGTGAGATGGTTGAAATAACCATCATGTATTTTGCATTAAATTTTCGAAGACATAACAAATAGCAGATACTATGTCATCAACAAATAACAGGAGTTGAATGAAATGGATAAACTTCAGATAAAGGAGTATCAAGTATTAGTTAAAAATATACTCGCTGATTCAGGTATTATTTTAACGGGAGATGAACAACAAGCTATTGAGATAGCCGATTTTGGGCTCAATGCGATCGAAACAACAGGACTACAATTAATTACTTATGTGAATACGAAACGTTACTGTGCAAAAGACTTAGTTTTACTACCGAATCAAACTTGTCCTGAGCATCGTCATCCTCCTAGAAAAAATGGAGATCCTGGCAAGTTAGAAACGTTCCGGTGCCGAAAGGGAATCGTGTATTTATATGTAGAAGGTGAAACAACTATTGCACCAATAGCAACTCCTCCTGCAGAGGATTTCAAATACTACACAGTATTCCATGAAATAGTATTACAAGCAGGAGAGCAATTTACCATCCCTGAAAATACGAAACACTGGTTTAAAGCGGGAGAAGAAGCAACAATCATATCTGAGTTCTCATCTAATAGTGATGATGAATCAGATATCTTCACAGATCCAAGAATAAAGCGTGTTCAGGATTAATTAACTAATATATTTGCAATATAAATACTCGATTATCAATTGAATAAAAATTGACATAGCCCTAGCTAATGATACTAGGGTTATGTCAAAAATCAACAACTCTTAATCAATGTTTGTAACACTTTGTTAAGGATATTATGCGATGCTCGTTTCAATCAGTTGTATCCTGTCATTTCTCTTTTAAATAGTAGCTGATAGACATTAACACGTCATAAAGTGAGACTTATCAGGAAGTTAGCGTCCGTTTATCCCCCACTTAGCTTCTTTGCTATAGCTCGAATCTTTTCATTCAGGGTATTACGGACGATTACACCGTGATACACAATTGATTTCAATATTACGAACAACGCCATTTCCCTTCATTCATAAAATAGTTATTACACTTTCTTCATGATGTTTAACCAAAAATCTCCATTTACTAAAAATCACACATAGTTAGTCATTTACCCTTAGATTAATGGGTACTATTATTTTGACTGATGTTCCTTCACCCTGTCTACTATCAATTGCCAATCCATATGGCTCTCCGAATATTAGCTTTAACCGTTGATGCACATTCATTAATCCGATACCTTTATTATTGAATTTTTTTTGTTGAACCAGATTTTTACGAACTAATTCAAGCTCTTCTTCAGGTATCCCTGATCCATTATCTTGAATTTCAATTTCGATATAATCTGTGTACTGCACTGTCGAAATAGTCACTTCGACTTTATCTTCATTCTCTTCGTTAGCATGCTTCATTACATTTTCAACTATTGGTTGCAATGTTAATCTAGGAATGTATGTGTTTTTTGCTTTTAAGGGTAGATGAGTATAAAATCGAAAATTACCTTCGAGCCTAAATTCAATAATTGTAGCGTATAACTCTATATATTCATACTCTTCATATAGTGGGACCATTTTTTCATCATTTACATCTAAACTATATCTCAACATGTTACTTAAGGCATCAACAACATATTGAATTTCACGAACACCTTTCTTTTGAGCTGTCCAACTAATAGCATTAAGTGTATTTGATAAGAAATGAGGTGTAATCTTTTCTTGTAAAGACTGTAATTGCTCCTCTTTGGCTAATAATTGCATTCTGGTCTTTGCTAATTCTGCTTCATATACTTGCTTAATTAATTGATCGATTTGGTGTACCATCCGATTAAAGTGCCTACTTAAATCTCCTATCTCGTGTTTTTTATTTAAAATAAAGCGTGTTTCAAAATCACCTTTTTCTACTTGTTGCATAGCGTTTTTCAATCTTAGAATAGGATTAAATAAATCCCATCGAATAAAGAAAGTAATGATGAATAAAATTACTACCATAAATACCATAACACCTAAGAGTAGCTGTACTAATTCTCGAGTCTCCGATTGCATTTCTTCGTAAGGTATTATTCCGGTCATCTTCCAATCTAACAAAGAAACTTCTTTCACTAATAACAAGTATCGATGTCCATTTAATGATATATCTATTAAATCATTCTCTTGGGAATCATTCACCTTTTCTAATAATTCCTCATCAAGCTCCGCATTATAAGAAGTATAGGATAAGATCTCATCACTATTACTCAGGATAACAGATCCATATTTCATTAAGTCTATATTTTCTATTACATTTGTAATCTCTTCTAACTCTATCTCTAATAGTATTATACCTACTTTATTTCCTGTTTTTACATCGATGACACTTCTTCCAATAGATACGCAACGTCTACCTCCACAATCATAGACTGGACTATATGCAATATACTGTTGCTGCAATTGTTCTTGTAAACTCCTTTCAATTGCAGTTAAATCTCTATTTCTTGCTAATCTTCCGATACTATCAAAATATTTATGATTATTATATAATGTCAATTTGGATATATAATTATGGGAAAATAACACGTTTTGTGCATATTCTGAAAAAAATTTAGCTTCTGAATACATATCATACTCGTTTTTATATGGATCATCTTTTAATAGTTCTTGCATTTCCGAATGAATGGAAAGCTGGGTTAATATTTCGTCAGCATCTTCCATCATATTATCCCCTTGGGACTTTATTTGAGATAAGGTTTGTTGATTAGAACGAATCACCATATCTAACAAAACTTCTGATACATGGGAATAACCAATAATTCCAATTGAGATTAATGGTAAAAAGCCAAATAGTAATAACGTAATGATAAACCGCTGAAAGAGCGTAGTATTATTAAGGAGCTTCTTCATCTTTTCAAATTTTCCCGTCTCTTCATCTGATACTGTTTTGGTGTGATTTTTTCTTGTTTCTTAAATAAGTTTATGAAATAATTTGGCTGTTGAAACCCTATTTTCATTGCAACTTGATCTATCGTTAAATTCGATTGCTTAAGTAAAAGCTTTGCATTTTTTATTCTGATTTGTTGTAAATAGTCCTTATAGTTCATCCCTGTTTCTTGCTTAAAAATTTTACTTAAATACGCAGGAGAAACACCATTCAATTGCGCTAATTCTTTTAATGAAATACTAGTGCTGTATTTCTGCTCCATCATATCCTTACATTTATTAATAATGTCATAGCACGCACATGACGAACCCTCCAGCACATGGTCAACCGTCGTCATACAAAATTCAAGAAGAAAATTACTTAAATCAGGTATTCTAGTAGTAAGTAGTTCATCTATCAATCCTTCAGAATATTCACTCCACTTTTCATTCAAATTATCTTGTGACGTTAACCTTTTTTTGATCGAAATAATAAATTCTCTCATATATCCTCGAATTTTGAGATGATCTCCTTCAGAGCAGGAATTTACAGTCTCTAAGTAATGATCAACTAATGATGGTATATTATGTTTACCACCCAATTCAATTTCATTTATTAGGTTTGACTCAGCTTGAACTAGTGGAAAATTCCATGTTAGTTGTGTAGTCACTAAACTATTAGAGAATTCGTTCGAAAACTCAGCTAATATTCGTCTAATATCTTCTTCATTCAAGGGTTTTAGTAAATAATCTTTAACTCCATATTGGATTGCTAATCTTGCATACTCGAATTCATTATAACCACTGATAATAATTATTTAAGTATAAGGCCACTTTTTATGAGCACGTTTGATTAGGCTTAAACCATCCATCTTTGGCATTTGTATATCAACTAATAATAAATCAATTTGATGTCTCTCTAGACATTGCAGAGCTTCTATACCGTTAGAAGCTCTGCCCTTAATTTGATAATTTTGATCTAAACTAGCAATGAAATCTGCGATATTATTTCTTACTCTTTTCTCATCTTCGGCTATTAAAATATTCATTATTATCACCTGCTCATGAGAAGATATACTCTTTGATAGTTACGCATGTCCTTTGACACGTAATGAATGGTATTTCGCTCTACTTCCATTCATAAGGGAGAAACCTAATTGCCCAGATAAATAAGGGTTGTTCTTATCTTCAAATTGTATCATAACTTCATTATTGACTTCCACAGTTATATTGGAACCGCTTACGTTAATATTGATAATATATTTTTCTCCATGTTTCCAAGGGAAAGTGACTCGATCTAATTCTTGATATTCTAAGTTTTTCTTTAATAATATTAGACTATTATCTGGTCCTAAACCTACTGCATAAGACCTCATTGCCCCCTGCACCCTAAAATTCATCAAGTGATAGTCACCAATCTCAGGAGTCACAGCCAGTTGCAGTTGATAATCTTTCCAATTAAGATCCCCTGTGTATGCTTCGGAAGGCTCATCAGCATGATAGGTACCTATTAAGGACTGTTCATTTAATGTCCACAGACCTCGCAAGTACGTAAGCTGACTTACTTCTTTGTGTAGATTGTTCCAATGTTCAACCTGCTCTTTCTGAAAATCTAATACGTAATCAGGCTCTCCTGCAAACTCCATATTATCAACGTAGGTTATTAAAGAAGGTAGCTCAAGATGGCGACGCTCTTCTTGAACAGGAATAAATTCTACACCAGCTTCTTCAATACATACACCTTCCATATAAGGTATCTTATATTCTAACGATAGCCATTTGTTTACGGTCATTAATTGAGTTTGACTATAATAACGTTTGTTAGAATTTCTATCCTTTACATATAATCTTACATTTACTTCTTCATTTTCCTGTGTTGGTAATAAAACTTTTGCCTTAATCGTTTGACCAGGATATAAAATCGGTGAAAATGCTGGATCATATCTACTGTCATTAAAATCATCCGGTGTATAATATGTTTTTACAAATGCTCGATAGGCATGGCCACCATTAGCGTAATCATACATTAACTTGAGCGATCGATTCCCTTCATAAGCTCTTTCTGTTACATTTTCCATTTTCGTTGTTACCTGTTCTGGAGCATCTACTTCTGTTCTAAAAGCATGAGTAGAACCTGGATATTCAAAATGAAAATATCTTGTAGGTGTATCGAGTATTTTTTCCCATTCTTTAGGTATTTCTTGTTTCATAACTTGATAACCTAATTTACCAATATAAGAAGCACACCAAGGTAGATCTAGAATATTTAGTGACCCGATCACACTTGAACAACATAGAAAATCATTAATTGGTTCTCTCCAATAAAATGGTATACCATCTAAGCCATTCCTTACCCCCATTATTGTTCCTACATTCGCAACATTACAATCGGTATCCCAACCACACATATTACAAATGTTAATAGCTTGTGAAAAATCCCCTTCACCATACAAAAGAGATAACACAATCACAGCCGAATTCGGTATTATATGACAATTACCAGGATATTTATCATAACCATAATGATCGTATACATAACGAAAGGCTTGACGCCAATCATTTGGATATTCATGATAAAAACGTTGAATGTCCTTCGTCATACTTGCATATTCGCAATCTTCAGGTATAACACTTAATCCAGCTTCTATGATTTTATCCATATCCATTTCTCTGAATGACTCTGCTATAGCTGCAGCAATGAACATACCTCCGTATTTTCCATTACCATCATGTGAAACACTGGCCATTTTTTCCGCATAATCACTAGCAAGCTGAGGATCACCCGGAGCAATTAATCCCCATACATCGATAAATATTTGTCCGCCAATTTGTTCCGCCACTGCTTCACCATTTTGGGTAATAGAACCAGATAAAGGAGCGTGTATACCACTTTTCAAATTTAAATAAGCAGTATTTTCAGTTGAAATGCCATAACCACCCCACCAAAAAAATCCATGTCCATCAGGCGCATAATTCAACCACGTATCGCCCATCTCTTTCGCTGTAATGTCTGTAGAAGCTGTATAATCCTCTAAAGCACGTATGAAAAACATCGGACCATTGGTATCATCGTCTGCCGCAAAATTTTTAAAGTCATGTAGATAACCGGTGATTTCACCAAATGTCCGTTCAATTCTGTCATATGTCCATTGCTCAATATTACCTCCGTGCCTTACACCGATTACTTTTCCTAACCAACCTGCATACACTTTTTCCATATAATCTCTTTGCATATTTTACACCTCTCCTATAATTTAACCTTTTATACTTCCTTCTGCTATCCCTTCAATAAACCTTCTTTGCAAAACTAAGAAAATAATCGCAATTGGTAGAATCGTAATCAATCCAGCAGCAGATATCATTGACCAATCCGAAGTATATTGACCTGTAAATGCAAGGAATTTTGTTGCAACCGTTTTAATTTCATTGGATTGTAAAAAAGCATTAGCAAAAAAGAATTCATTCCATGTCCATAAAGCAACAATTAATACCACTGTTAAAAAAGCAGGACTTGCGAGTGGTGCTAAGATTTTAGTAATCACTTGAAATTCTGTACAACCATCCACTTTCGCACTATCAATTAATTCATTAGGAATCGCTACAAAAAATGACCGTAGCATAAATATATTGAACGGTAAAAAGATCGCTGAATAAATAATAATGATCCCTATCAATGAATCCATTAAATTCAGTTGCTGCCACATAAAGAATAAGGGAACTAAAAATAACCCCATTGGAATCGATAAAATAAATAGTAAAGCTCCCATCACGACATCCATACCTCTAAATCTAAGTTTTGCTAGAGCATATGCTGCTAACCCTGCACTAAAACAGATAATCACAATACACGAAATTCCTACAATGGTACTATTTAAAAACGCCGCAGCATATCCACCCTTTTCCCAAGCTTCTGTAATGTTATTGAATTCCAATCGAGAAGGAAATTGTAATGGGTTATCTCGAAACTCCTCTTTCGGCTTTAAAGCATTTGACACTAGGAGAATGATCGGACCTATAGCAAATGCAGAAAAGATTAATAAAGGAATATGTCTCCAATCCATCCACTTTTTCACTACACATCCCAGCCTTTCTTACGTAATAGCGTAAATCCTGAAATAACAATAATACTGAATAATCCCAATGCCAAAGCAACTGCACTTGCATAACCTGGTTGCTGATTATAGATAGCGAGCTTATACATATAGGTTGCTAATAATTCAGAAGCATGACTCGGACCTCCATTAGTCATTACAAACACATAATCAAAGGCAGCAAAGGACCAAATGATGAGTAGCATATAAATTAATACGAACGGTCGGTCTTAATTGTGGCAACACAACATGCCAAAAAATACGAAATTGGTTTGCTCCTTCTACTTTTGCTGCTTCTTCTAATGTTTGATCTGTTTGTTGCAAACCAACTAAAAATAGAACAACCAAAAATCCGACAAAGTGCCAACCATCTGCTAACGCAACTGCGTATAATACAATGTCAGAATTGCCTAACCACGAGAGCGCGAATTGCTCTAACCCTACATCTTCAAAAAAGGTATTAATGCCAACGAACGGATTATACAACCATAACCAAATTTTTGCCGTTACAACAGTCGCAATAATATAAGGCAGAAAAATCACCATACGATAAAAAGTTTTTCCGAATTGAATACGACTAATGAATACTGCAATAATTAACCCAAAAAACACGGGAATAGTTAGAAAAAACACTAACCACTTAAAGTTTTTTAATAACGCCGTATAAAAAATATCATCTTGGAATAATCGGATAAAATTATCGAAACCGATAAAATTAGGATCAGCAATCCCGTTCCAATCCGTAAAAGCTAAAGCAATCGTGCCAATAATTGGTGCTCCTACCACAAGCGATAAGATTAAAATAGTGGGTGACAACAAGATCCAAGGTAGTAACCGCTGCTTCCAAATATTTATATTTTGATCTGATAAATGCCTGTTTACTTTCATTCCTCACACCCTCTTTGTTGTTTATGAATAAGAGGACAAAAGCCCCTAAATAATGCGTTAATAGGGACTTTTTATTAACATGTAGATTTACTCCTCAAATTCAAACAATAAATCTTCCTCTTCATCTCTTTCAGCTTGTTCCTGTGTCATTTCTAAATATTCTTCAACAGGGGTCTCTCCTAGTAAAACACCGTCGATATTTTCCCATAAATATTGTTCAGAATTCGCTCCCCAATACGTCCAGGCAGCATAACCTGTCCGATCTTCTTCAAAAGCACTTTGTAATGTTTCGTATACACTTGCACCTAGTGCGCCTAATTCCTCAGATTCGTTCGGATCTACTGAATTAACGGGCAGAAATTTACCATGATTCAGCCATTTTTGTGCTATTTCTTCTCCATAATACCAATCAAGAAATCTGGCTGCTTCTTCCGTATGCTCAGAATTTGCGTTAATTCCTCCAGACTCCCCTAATGCAATAGGGACATTTTCTTCCACATCTTCACGCCACGGAGGCATCACAAAATAATCTACCTCAAAGGATGGTGAATCTGTACTGAATCTAGTTAGTGACCAAGTACCTTCCATATGCATGGCAGATTGTTCATTATAAAATAAGCTCCATGCATCATCTGTCGAGATCGCGTGTGATTGTTGATCACTTATATAGCCTTCTTGCCACATATCTCGATAGGTTTCAACTGCTCCTTGCACAACGTCATCTGTCCAAGGTATTTTATTTTGAAGAACTTCCTTAAATCTTTCCGGTCCTACGTATGCATTAAATACGACAGATAACCACCACTCATTCGCTGTTCTGAAGTCTGTAGTTCCAAAAGAAAAGGGCATTTGTCCATTCTCATGTATCGATTGGTTTAATGACATAAATTCTTCAAAATTATTTGGTGGTTCCCAGCCATTTTGTTCGAAAAGGTCTTTATTATACCAAATAAGTAATGATTCAAACTCACTTGGCAAACCATATAATTCACCATCTGAAAAACCAATATCGTAAGCCCAATCAGCATATCGATCACTCCAGCCATATTCATCCGCATACTCATCTAATGGAACGAGATAATCTGCTTTTTGGAATTGGGAGAGGGTAGATGCTCCATCCATTAAAATGACATCTGGTCCTCCTCCTGAAGCTAATTGCTGTCTTTGTAAAGTTGCAGGATCTTCATTCGTAATCCAATTCACATCAATATCAGGATTATCTTCTTCAAATGCTCCTATGATTTCTTCTTCTATGAATTGTTCTGCTCCTTCCGAGTCAGCAGGTGCCGTCATATAAGATATTTCTACCGGCTCTTCTCCCTCTTCTTCTGAAGTTGTGTTATCGTCTGAATCAGAACTACATCCAACAACAAACAATAAGATAAGTCCAAGAAATAAAAATAACACCTTGCGTTTCATATTGCCGCCTCCTTTTTGTAATCGTTTTCTCACTAGTTATTATACATTCGCGTTTATTTAAATTATATATACAAAAATGTTCGATTTTTTACGTAAGATTAACCAATATCCATTTTTGATAATAGAATAAAAGAAGGTGACAAGCTGTAAATAGCTCGTCACCTTCTTTTATACTTTTCAAGAGGGATTAGTACTTAAGAAATGTGCTACTTCTTGATCTGTTGGCATACCGGTTTGCGCTCCAATTTGTTGTACGGCCAAAGCTGAAGCTACATTAACCATTTTACATGCTGTGTATAGATCTTGATGCTTAACCCAATAATACACAAATGCCCCATTAAAGGTATCCCCTGCACCTGTGGTATCTACTGCCTTTACATGGTAAACTGGTATCTCTTGAAAATGATCTTTATCCATAAATAATACTCCACGCTTTCCTTTGGTAATAATAAGTTTGTTTTTCCACTTATTTAAAACTTCTCTTTCATTACCAGGGAAAATTTGTTCTCGTTCAATTTCATTTGGGGTAATAAAAGTTGTCTTTTCCAATAAACCTTGCTGCAACTTATTTGCCGGAGCTGGATTTAAAACCAAAGGAATATGATGTTTATGACATAATGTTGCGGTATGTTCAATGGTATCCATCGGTATTTCTAGTTGAACTAGTACAATATCACTTCTTTTAATAAGATCTTCGTGGTCTTGTACATATTCAGGTGTTACAAAATTATTTGCTCCTGGTATCACAACAATACTATTGTCATGATTGGTTAATGTAATCATAGCTACCCCAGATTCTTGATTGGGCACTTTGCTTACGCCTTCTGTATCGACGTTTTCTTTTACTAGATTATTCAATAACTGTTTTCCAAAATCATCATCCCCTACTCTGCCAATCATTTGAACATGTGCACCCAATCTAGATGCTGCGACTGCTTGATTCGTACCTTTACCACCAGGTTCTTTGTGAAATCTATCACCTAAGATCGTTTCACCCACTTTGGGACTTCTAGTAGTCGATCCAAATAAGTCCATATTTATACTTCCTATGACAGTTACTATTGGTATTCTTTTCAATTCAGTACCCCCTCACAATTGATAACGATTTCAGAAAATGTTATTACAAAAAATGTTTGGTGTCAAAGTCTAGAAAAGTCTCATGTGAACAAAACAGCTCATATCTTATGTTCTATTAACTAAAATTTATTTAAAATTAACCCATTTCAAACCTGCAAAATTTATCCTTACGTTTATCCTTGTTTAACGTTTTTTCCTTATCACTCTCACTAATTTGAATACTTTAACTGATGATTTATGTATTTCAAGCATATTCTCTACTGTAGCAACGGACATATCTGTACCACCGAAACTAGATGTCTATTTTTTCCTATTAATATATAAGTAGCCTCCATCATAGCACCTTTTATCTGCCTATTTTCCACTACGTGACATTTCATAAAATTACATAATTTACCTAAAGGCGAAATATATTTCGTTCCAAGCTCTGGCTTATTTTAAGAGAATAGCTAAAAGGTTGGATTTTTATAAATGATTTGGAAAAAGATAATTTTCTATACGTAATAGGAGAATACTATAAGAAACAGCGTATTGCCAAAGGCTGGACCCAAAGTGAAGTAGCCGAGGCTCTAAATATAAGTGTTCGTTCGATTCAACAATTTGAAAAAGGTGAGCTTAATCTAGCAATAACCCGCTTTGTAGAATTAACAGAGTTATTAAATGTACCTTATTCCATTGTAAAAGAACAATTCAAAGCATATAGCTATCATTCCTTTCAAGAGCAAGTATGAGAAGTAACGAATCGAAAGGAAAAGAAAAAGAGATGATAAAAGATTATAGAATAACTAGAAAAACGTTAGCCATTGTACCAAACAAAGATATATTCGAACAGTCTAAAATAATTGAAATGGAGCAAGAGATTTACCATCCATCTTCTCCATTTCCAATCATCAAAGAAAACTGTATGCATTACGGCGCCATTTATGATGGTCGTAAAAAATCGGTTCAACATCACCTAGACTTCCACCAAAAGATACCCATCCCGATGGCTACTTCCAAAGGAATATATACCTTCCCTACCGAATCACCACAAAATGATAATTGTTGTTGGTTGTTTTTCCATGGAGTGAAAGACATCTTTACCAATACTAAAAATAACCTTCCAAATACAATCGTTCTATTAATTAACGAGAAATGGTTGACCTTAGATAATTCCACATATACTTTAAAAACTCAATATGATCGTACGGGAATGTGTAAGGTTATTTTTGATCAATTATGATGAGCGGTTTGATTACTGCCATTAGCACTACCGAATTCTTAAAATTAATAAAAAAATAATAGTCCCAGGATGAACACAATTTCATCGTGGGACTATTATGTGACTAGCCTCTACTACCTACCCATTCAACAACATCAGCTTAGCGCTAGATAATGACAGTACCCCTTAAGATTCGAGTCACTTCTTCTGCACCATTAAATATATTCCTTCTCTACCATAACCTTCTGAATCTTCTTCCTAGCTACCTTCCCCCAATTCTTCACTGCATTTTCTGTTACTCCTTCTTCTTCCGCTATCTTTCTAACAGACTGATCTTTCAACACAAATTTATCAAACCAACACCACTGCTTATCAGTCAACGCCTTCTGAATATCTACTAATAATGGCCTATCTACTTCCAACTCATCTACCACTACCAAATCTTCTATTGTAACTTGATTAAACCATCGCTGAAATTGATCACGCTCGCGATTTTCTTTGCGAATTTTGTTAAGGAAACTTCTTGTAATGCCATAATAAGCATAGGTGGAAAACTTTGATTTTGATGGATCATAGTTTTGAAAAGCATCCCACAAGGCAATTAACCCTTCTTGATAAAATTCCCCATCGACATCTCGAATTTGATATTTGTGCATAATGTGATAAATCACCTTTTCACAATCCTTCAACATACCCTCAAATCTCATCACTTGATGAACTCCTACATGACAAGCACTTGCCTCACGTATTCCGCGGTAAAGTGATCATATAAAAGTTCCTCGTCTATGTCATATGGTGATATTTGTATGCCATCCTTTGAAAATAGCTCCAATTACCATTATTTTTGGGATTTTCATCTGAGAAAATGGGATTATTGCATAAATCTATCATAGTTCATCGCTATTTATAGATTTTCTTTTACAAGCCCCATTAACCAACATCTGACCTTTTGACTTATTATGCGAGAAATATAGACTTAATTACCGATAGGTCTGCCCCTAATACGTGATACACATTGTACTTCATACAAGAAAAGCAATATTGCTCAACACTTCATTTTCTGATAAGCTTTTATTTCTTCATCTAATAATCTGCTATGTCTTAAAGTAGAGGGAGCAGTTAATCCCTCTTGAGATCCAATTTTTAATAATTCATGACGCATCTTTTCAATTCGTTCTGATAGCAAATAAATTTCTATCTCTTTTCCCTTATTCATGTTTATCCCCACCATCTACTAATACTTTAACTCCGCAATCTATACGTATAAGCGTACAACTATTAACTATATTATATAGTACGCTTACAGGTACAGTCAATACTATATAAAAAGTGAGGTATTCCGTTGAAAAAAGTAGAAATTGCACTTAACGAATTATTGCATCAATACAACCTCAGCTTAAATCAACTGCACCTTTTAACTGGTATAAGAAGAGCAGCATTAAGTGAGTTAGCAAATGGTAAAAGACAGAGGATTCAATTAGACCATATAGAAAAAATTGCAAATGCTCTTGATATTAATGATATTAACAAAATTATAACGATTAAAGATGAAAATAAAGAATACTAAATATCTTTCTATTTCGTGATCATGAAACTATATAATGATTATGCTCAATAATTCACATGATAAAACGAGAAGAAACTCCCGTTGCAATATTTCCATGCATTTACGGGAGTTTACTCTAGTCCGTTATATTTAGAAAAAAGAAACTAAATTTATTCCTCTACCCTACTAACTAAAAACCAACCATTCAATAGATTCTCTCTATTATAATAAAACCGCTCATCATCTTCATGTCGAGTAACAGATCCACCCGCTGCTTCAACAATGGCTTGACCTGCACCTGTATCCCATTCCATCGTTGGTGCATATCGTGGATAGTAGTCTGCTTTTCCTTCTGCTACTAAACAAAACTTTAACGAGCTTCCTGATGAAACAACCTCTGCTTCTCCATCTAGTTGATCAATAAACTCTTCCGTTTCTTTCGACATATGAGAACGACTAGCAACCACATTAATAACCTCAGACTCATTCACTTCAGGTAACCGAATACTTTGATTAACTAACTCTTCTTCATTCGCTACATTTACTTGAGAAGCATTGGTTAACTTATAAGCACCTTCACCCTTTACACCGAAATAGAAAGTATCTAATGCTGGAGCGTAAATAACGCCAAGGATTGGATAGTGCCCATCAATTAGTGCGATGTTCACCGTGAATTCACCATTTTTCTTAATAAATTCTTTCGTTCCGTCTAAAGGATCCACTAACCAAAATTGCTCCCATTTCTTGCGCTCTTCAAATGGGATTTCCCTGCCTTCTTCACTTAACACAGGTATTGTAGAATCTATCTTATTTAGACCTTCTGCAATTACGTTATGGGATCTTTTATCCGCAATCGTTAAAGGTGAGTCATCCTTCTTTACTTCCACCTCAAAGTCTTGTTGATAGACATCCCTTATTTCTTTACCTGCATCTAAGCAAATTTTGAATAAATCATTGATATATGTATGCATAAAACATCCTCCTTCATTTATTAAAACCATACCACATTCACGATGGTTACGGTTATCAGCATCACGATGATACTTAACGGGGTTCCAACCTTGATATAATCACTAAAGGTATATCCACCAGGACCATACACAATTAAGTTGGTCTGATAGCCAATTGGTGTAATAAAACTTGCAGAAGCTGCAATAGCGATCGTCACGGCGAATCCCATATAATCTAAGGACAGCACCTCTGCCATCTCGATACCGATAGGCAACATTAACACGGCTGCTGCACTATTTGTAATCAACTCTGTGAAAATGTTGGTCAAAATATATACAGCGATTAATATCGCAATAATGCCAAGTGGTTCACCTATTTCTAAAAGTCCATTTGCCATCCATGATGCAAGTCCTGTTTTGGTCATCGCCGTTCCTACACCAAAGGCACTAGCAATTAATAGCAACACATGAAACTGTATTTTTTTCTTTGCTTCCTCTGGACTGATAATTTTGGTAATGATAAAAATGAATACAGCTAAAAGCATGGCCTTAAACATCGATAACACATTTAATGTTACTGCTAGAATCATGGTAATAAGGACAATTAAAGAAAACCAGCCTTTTTTACGATTCTCATTTAAATGATTCGGCGTTTCCATCGAGGATACAACATAAAAGTCATTTGATTGTTGATACGTTCGTATAAAATCTGAGCCGGTTAGTAATAATAAAACGTCACCAGGCTTTAAGACAATATCTCCTATTTTACTTTTGATCCGTTCATTATTTCGGTGTACGGCTAAAACACCAGCATCAAACCTTGAACGAAATTGTGACTGCTTAATGGACTTAGATAACAAGGAGGATTGATGTGACACTACTGCCTCTACTAACTGAACATCACCATTCTTCAAATCATCCAAATCTAAATGAGTGCCTGTTTCTAATTGAAGCCCCTTTAATTGTTGTAATTCAGCAATCGTCGAGATTAATCCGGTAAAGATAAGTCGATCTCCAGCACGCACGATCGTTGTCGACTTCACCGGAGAAACTCTTTCTGATTCACGAATAATTTCCACTAAATATAATCCTTTTAATTCACGTAAACCCGCTTTTTCCACTGTTTCATTAATAAAAGCAAAACTATTAGAAACCGTCATTTCTGCGATATACTCACGGCTATCCTGTTTCACCTGTTCACTAAAACCCTTATTATGAGGAAGTAACTTATAACCGATCGTAAACAAATAGATAAACCCGATAATCAAAACAGGTACACCTACAACAGCTAGTTGAAATAAGGTGAAACCTTTTAACCCATAATCTAATAACATACCGTGAACGACTAGGTTTGTAGATGTACCAATCACCGTAATCGTTCCACCTAAAATAGTGACATAGGATAGTGGGATTAAAAATTTAGAGGGGGCGATTCCTCTTTCTTCACACCACTTCTTGATCATTGGCGTAAAGGTAACCACTATTGGGGTATTATTCAAAAAGGCAGACGATAAAGAGATCGGTAAATAAAAACGAAACATAGAACCTCTAACCTTCTTGCTTTTACTCAACCACTGCTTCATCATCTGTTCGAGTAGACCATGTTTTTGAACAGCTCCTGCTACGATAAATAATAAGGCAATCGTAAGCATCCCTTGATTTGAAAAGCCTTTAAATGCTTCTTCTGGAGTTAATAGTCCTGTTAAAACAAAAATTACTAAAGCAGAAAACACTATCATATCAGGACGAGTAAGTTCTAATAACAAAGCTACAAACATAACGACAATAACCACTAATACAAATCCCATTTCAAGTGTCAATGAGGAATCACCTCCCATTTAAAGCGTATAAGCTACTACCATTTTCACTTGATAGTAGCTTTCCAACTGTTAGTCCAAAAATTTCATTATTTCTTTGACTACATAATCTGTAGCTTCTTCTAATGAATATTCACTTGTATCGATTTCAATCTCAGGATTTTTTGGTTGTTCATATGGACTGGAAATACCCGTAAAGTTTGGAATCTCACCTAGACGAGCTTTCTTGTATAACCCTTTTACATCTCGTTGTTCACATACTTCAAGTGGAGTACTTACAAAAATCTCGATATAGGAATCCCCAATAATTTCACGAGCATTTTGTCTGTCACTTTCATAAGGTGAAATGAAAGAGGTTATTGCAACAAGGCCGGCATCATTCATTAATTTACCAACTTCCGCAATACGACGAATATTCTCGACACGATCCTGTTCTTTAAAGCCAAGGTTTTTATTCAAACCATGGCGAACATTATCCCCATCTAATAACATCGTATGATGCCCTGTTGCTACAAGGCGTTTTTCCACTTCATTAGCAAGAGTTGACTTCCCAGATCCTGAAAGTCCTGTAAACCATAGTGTTAATGGTTTTTGCCCTTTTTGTTGAGCGCGTACTTCTCTTGAAATATCTGTTTCCTGCCAAACCACATTAGTAGAACGACGTAAGGCATGTTCAATCACACCACATGCAGAAGTCATATTGGTAACCCGATCAATTAAAATAAGCCCACCTAATGCTTCATTATTTTCAAATTTATCGAAGACCATATTCTCTGATAAAGAAATATCACATTCTACCAGTTCATTTTTAAAGATTTTATCAGCTGGAATCTCTTTACCTGTGTTAATATCAATTTTATGTTTAATCGACATCACAGTCCCTGGCAACATTTTGGTTCCGACTTTAACCAAGTAGTTTCTACCTTCTACTAATTCCGCGTCATCCATCCAAAGAATAGAAGCAGAAAACATATCAGTAACCTGAATATTCTCTGAAGAGGTTAAGACACATCCTCTAGAAACATCGACTTCACGATCCAATTGAACCGTTACAGGCTGACCAGCACTTGCTTCTGAAGCTTCATATTCTGTAACAAGTATGCTTTTCACTTTTGCTCTTTCCTGACTTGGAAGTGAAATGATCTCATCGCCTTCTTTAATATTACCAGCTTCTATTTGTCCCTGGAAACCTCTAAATGTATGATTTGGACGACTTACACGCTGCACTGGCATAACAAATTCCTGTTCAGCAGCATCGTCAACTACTTCGATATCTTCTAAATAGGGCAATAATGCTTTTCCGTCATACCAAAGCGTATGGTCTGATTTTTTAGTAATATTATCGCCTTCTGTTGCAGATACAGGGATCACTTGAATACTTTCCAAATTAAAACCATAAGTCATTTGTTGAAAGTCTTTTTTAATCTCTTCAAAACGTTTTTGATCATAGCCTACTAAATCCATTTTATTAACAGCAAGGACAATATGTTTAATTCCCATTAATGCACAAATACGTGCATGGCGTTTTGTTTGGCTAATGACACCTTTTGTTGCATCCACCAAGATTACAGCTAAATCAGCGAAGGACGCCCCAACTGCCATATTACGCGTATATTCCTCATGCCCAGGAGTATCGGCAACAATGAATGAACGATTGTCTGTTGTAAAATAACGATAAGCTACATCTATGGTAATCCCTTGTTCCCGTTCAGCCATTAAACCGTCAAGTAAAAGAGAATAATCTATTTCTCCACCACGGCTACCTACCTTTGAATCTAGTTCTAAGGCTTTTTCCTGATCCGCAAATAATAGTTTAGCATCATACAGCATATGACCAATCAAAGTTGATTTTCCGTCATCGACGCTACCACATGTAATAAACTTCAATAAACCCTTCATTCTAGAAATACCCCTCTCTCTTACGACGTTCCATACTACCAGCAGCTTCCTGATCAATCACTCGGCTTGTCCGTTCAGAAGAAACCGCACCTAACGTTTCTTCAATAATATCATCTAACGTATCTGCCTCTGATTCAACACCACCAGTAAGAGGGTAACAACCTAATGTACGAAAGCGAACTTTCTTATACTGAATTTCTTCACCAGGTTCTAACTTCAAACGATCATCATCCACCATTACAATATTGCCATCACGTTCAACAATTGGACGCTCTTTCGCAAAGTATAATGGCACAATATCAATTTCTTCCTGACGGATATACTGCCAAATATCTTTTTCCGTCCAGTTAGAAAGAGGAAATACACGCATGCTTTCACCCTTATTAATTTTGGTGTTATAAAGCTTCCACATTTCAGGCTTTTGATTCTTCGGATCCCAGGCATGGTTCTTGTTACGGAAAGAGAAAACTCTTTCTTTCGCACGTGATTTTTCCTCGTCACGACGACCACCACCAAATGCAGCATCAAAACCGTATTTATCAAGACCTTGTTTTAAGGCCTGTGTCTTCATAATATCCGTGTAGCTTGCGCCATGATCAAATGGGTTAATGCCTTGTTCTACACCTTCTTGATTGGTATGTTCTAGCATTTCAATACCTAATTCTTTTGCTTTACGATCACGGAAATCGATCATTTCTTTAAACTTCCATGTTGTATTAATATGCATGAAAGGAAATGGAGGTTTCTCCGGATAAAAAGCTTTTATTGCAAGATGTAACATAACAGAACTGTCTTTACCAATTGAATATAACATAACTGGATTTTCGCATTCTGCAGCTACTTCTCTTATTATGTATATTGCTTCTGCCTCGAGTTGGTCGAGGTGGGTTAGGTGATCCATGATAGTGCCTCCTTAGAAAAATACGATCATAAAATACTCTTTATATATTCTATTGCTACTTAGAGTAGCTTCTATTTATATTAATTTAAATTTTAATTAGAATAGTAATACTTTTCTACAACATTATCAATATTTTCTATTTGTGTGTCAGAAAGCTGGTGTTTCCACTTTTCTAATGATTCTATTTTCATTTTATACGGAGGGAAAGGAGAATGTAATTCTAAAAATTTTGCAATATTCACTAAGCATGGTTCCGGATTCTTAACTAAACTTTCATAATTTATAACCATTAATCTATTCCCCAATGATAATTTTAGTTCATCCATCTTCTTTGCGTGTGAGCACCATCTTAATGCAGCTCTTTCTTCTGGCGCCATACTTTCATACTCGGAAACATTTTCAGTAGTTATACCTAAAAATTCATTTGGGATAGGGAAATCACTCCAATTTTTTTGCCAACGTAGAACTCCTTCATGTTTTAACATACTTGCAACAACAGAATATGGCTCTCTTTGTATTCCAATAAATTTTGCATTTGGGAATATAGAAGATAACTCCTCACTGATCCAGATATTGGAATGACTTTTATCAACATAATGTTTAGGAGCTACTTTTGCATGTTCAATTTTATATTTCCGAACCAAATTCGGTAGTAATCTCTCTTTTTTTTCCTTATTTAAAGCAATAGTTGTAGCCATTGTAAAAATTTTTGGTTTTTCAATTGTCGCATTAATTAAGTGGTGACTATCTAATACATAGCCCAACAGATGTGTACCGGAGCGACCACTTCCTAAAACAAAAATTTTTCTTGTGTCTTTTGATTCATCCTTTGCAGCTAAATATTTAAGGCTTAAGTTTTTTATCAGTGACATTCTAAAACTCCTCTACTCTTATTTTATTTTTATTGCTTATTACTTACAGCCTTCTTTTAAATAACTTAAAGCCATTTCCGACTATAGAAGGGTATATTTTAACTTTTTTATAAACCCAAAATGCTAGTAATGCATTCCATAACATTAAGCTTACTGATGTTGCTATTGCAGCCCCATTAATTCCCCATACCGGAATTAATAGTGAATTTAATATAATATTACATATCGCAGAAATAACTACTCCAAATGCGCTGAATTTTTCATTACCTGTCATATTTAATAAGTTACCCACTGACCCAAATGCAGCACTTACTAATTGACCTAGACTCAAAATAGCTAATGCTATTCCACCTCTTGCAAAATCAGCACCATAAATAAAATGCAGAATCCAACTACCGAAAATTATAAATATTAATGAAACAGGGAGAGCGAAAGCAAATGCTACTCTATTACTCAAGGTTACAATTCTTTGAAGTTTACACTTTTCCTCTTTGATAAACAATTTCGAAAATTGTGGCGCCATGACTGAATTAACCGCTGAAAGTGCAAAAACTATTAATGTTGCTGCATTTATAACAACTTGGTAGATTCCTACTTCTATTGAAGAGCGAATTGCACCTAACATAATAATATCAAGTTTATTATTAATTAACATCATTCCACCAACAAATAATAAAGGTAACGCACTATGAACCCATTTTTTAATTTCATATTTTGGTTTTTTACTTTTAATGTTGATTAGTAAATTATTATATAGTAAAGCAGCACCAATTAAAAAAGCTATAAGTACTGATAGAACTCTTAAAAACATGGCTTCAATTGAATTTATTTCTTCAAAAAAAATAGTGGCAATTAGTGAAAAAGAAATAAATACAAATGGTAGAATTATATGTTCTGGCAACTGCCCAATTATTACTCTATTTATACCTCTTAAGGCAGCTGCTCTTAACGAATTTAATGCCATTAAGGGTAATAATAATAACGATATTAGAAAAGTATTATAAGCAATTGAATCATTATCACCTACAAAGTACCAACTAATGAGAAACGAAAAAAACATAATAAATATTGCTATTAACAAGACACTTTTATTTGTTAAATTAATTAAACCTTTTAAAAAATTCCATTCTGATTTAGTTTTATATGAGGCGCTAAATCTAACAATGACATTTGGTAAACCTAAAGTTGTTGGTACGCTTAATATACTAATAATAGAAATTGCATATGCATAATGACCATAGTTTTCAACTCCCAATGTGCGTGCTAGTATTATACTGACAAGAAAAGTAAGGAAAGTTCCTGTTATTTTAATAATAAAACTTCCAGACAATACTTTTGCTAGTTGAGAGTTTTTTAATTTGTTCATGCGATCCTCCATGACTTTTACAATTATTAAGCACAAATAAATCATTCTAATAAATATTTATCTAATTGCATAAAATGTTGTTCTGATTTTTTAGCTTGTTTTGAAACATCAATTAAATTTAATTGCATACCCTTATATACATCAGCAACATCTAAATTTTCAAGTTGATTAAAATCGGTATATAAACCATCAAAGCCCACATCCTTCATTACGTTTGTCATCTTTTGGCTATAAACGATAGGAAATACAGGCTTATTAAACACCCACCCTAGAATCATAGCATGAAATCTTGTTGCAACAACAAATTTAGAATTTGCAATCGTTTGTAATGCTTCTTTTATATTATATTTGTAATAATGTTTCTTAACCTTTATTTTATTTCTATCAGGTAATAATTCTAAAATCTCTTCAACAGCTTCTTTGTCACCTTCCTTTTCACAAAATGACATAAGTGTAACATAATATCCCTTTTCATTTAAATAAATAATAGTGTCCTTGATCTTTTTATAATAAATTTCATCATAATTCTCTAACTGCTTTCTAACCGATGGCCTAATTACAGAAATAACAACATTATTTTTTTCTTCTTTTATCTTTAAATCCTCTTTTAATTGAAAAACAATATCATCTGCTAACCTTACATTAGGAAGATCTTTAAATAATTCATATGAATAACTATCTCTAAAGCAAATATCTGTATACTTGGAAAATAAATTTTTATATGCTAGAAAATATTCACTATCAATAAATGGCCCAAAGTTGGCTCCTAATAAATAAAAAGGTTTATTTTTAATTTGCATACCTTCTTTATTTTCAAATTGATTTTTCCAATTATTAACTTGCATAAAAATAGAACCTCCTATATTTACGGCAGCATCACACTTTTTTGCAATTTTTGTACGTAAAAAAGGCCTATTTACTTTAAGTACTCTAAAAATAAAATTACCTACCTTGACTAACAATGTGTCACTAGGGAATATACTAATATTTTGTAGATCTTCAAAAAGTTTCTTATAACCTTTTGGAGCATATAATAAAAACTGAGTATTAGTGTATCTTTCACATAGTAGCTTTATAAATAAGTCATCTCCTAAATTCAAATTTGAATAAGCATAAATCATGACTTTCTTCATTTTTAAAACCAACTTTCCTTTTTAAATACAGATTGTAATTGAATAGTGCATAGGTCTTTTATATGTAATAAAAATTAAAAATTGAATAGAGAACACATAAACACATTACCTATTTCGAAATTATTCGCTGTACTCTAATCAATCTTGAGTAACTTTATGACATACTACAAATTGGAAAACTATTTCTTTAAATAGAAATCTGTATACTTCAAATCCTCAATAAAATAAATTGGAGTAGGACGTTATTGTGTAAGAATCTTCCTATATAGTAAAATATTCTAAATTTTTTATATAAATTAATTTTCATAAATAAGAATTATTATTAAAGGAGGACGAGAAATTAATATTTCAAAGTGTACTCACGTACAGTTGCACCGTTATTATTTTTGTTTAAATTCCTAGTTCCATTCATATTAAGCCAGTTTGTTAACATAACCAAAATGATATTTTTTGCATTAGAATTATACATAGACCTAAGAGCCTTGAAAAGATGCCTCTGCGGGTACGAATTCCTAAATATAAAGCCTATCAGAAGACTTGACTTACTGAGCTAAAGTTGATTGTAATGACCTAACTAGGACTTATCCCTGAAACTATACTAACATCCCTATTTTAATAGAGCTCCTTTTTATAATATATCTTATATTTAGATTATTTAAGACCTTTTCGACGATTATAGGCAGCATAAATCGGTCGGAAGCTTAAAATATAAGTTTTAAATAGAATTTTCTTATTGTATTTAGTTGTTCTATACCTATATAGAAGTTCTCTAGCTTCCTTGCGTTTATTTATGGAAATCAAAAACCTTGCTTTGGAAATCAACCTACTTATCATATACTCTTCAAAATAGATAGAGGTATTTCCTTTATTTCGTTCTTTAATAAGAACTTCTTCTGCGTAACTCATAAAGGATTTATTGTATTCTATTTCCTTTCGTGTTGCCATATTTTCTGCATCTTTATAGTATCTAGCGAGCGATTTATTTGAGAAAACTATTTTATATTTTAAAGCAATTCTACACCACATGTCTAAATCTTCACCTCTGGTAATACCCAATGGAAAGTAACCTACTTTATTAAAAACCTCCTTAGGTATTACCACGGAAGACGCTGAAATCAACGGAGTTTTAATGGACTCTTTAAAGTAACTTCCAACTATTCCTTCCCAATTTAGATCAAAACTATTATTCTCATTAGATGGATCGACTGCCCCGTTACTTTTTACAAACTCATAGGAAGTAGCGTATGCTCCATTCTTTGGATACATGTTAATAAGTTTATTAATTGTCTCTAAAAATTCTGGCTTCCATGCATCGTCTGCATCTAAAAAAGCGATATAATCGAAATTCGCGTTATATATCCCTTTATTTCTGGCTGCTGATACACCTGCATTTTTTTGCTGAATCACTTTTATTTTAGAATTATTAATACTTCTAATTTTCTCTACACTAAAATCAGTTGAGCCATCATCTATTACAATAATTTCAAAATTCTTGTAAGTCTGATTTAGAACGGAATCAATAGCTCTTTTGATAGCCTTTTCTTTATTATACAGTGGAATCACTACTGTGAAATGCATCATATCACCATTTTTCAATCTATATTTATTATCACACTTAAATTTCTTTCAACTTTCTTGTATATTCATTAGTTCAGTAAGTGCCAATCCCATACACGTTTCAAACTCAATGCAATTTTAGATTACTACTGAGTAATTTTTAGTGAATGACTCAAAACAAATTTTGAAGTATTATTACTATTATGAGTTTATATTATTTTTCTATCCTAGAGTCATATTTTTATATAAATTCATATATTCCTCCAACAAGCTTAATATCATAGATGTCCTTCATAAGGATTTTGAATACTTATAATAAAAGAAAAATCGGCAATTTAAAATATTTTCGATTACACTTCTTCCGTTTACTCACAATTAGGAGTTTTTATCCACTCCCCCATTTCCATATCAAACTCTTTTGGCTGGATTTTTCCGTAACCTGATTGATGAAAGAATGTCATTTCTCCAAAGTATACTTTTCCATTTACATAGTAAAAATCAACTCTCACATGTGGTATATTCTTAGACAAAATTTTACTCAAATTAATCATCTTATTTAGCTCAATAGGTTTTGGTACTACCTCTGACAACTCTCTTGGATAAGATATACTTCCATTCATTAAATTCCATTCTAAGTCATACAAATTTCTTCTCGTCTTAGATTTATCAGTTATATTGAAATCAACTGCTATAAAGCGAGGTATACCATTGAAACAGAAGAATCTATAATCTTTAAGATCTGTTCCATGTTCATCTTCCATATATTTTTCACATACAATTCGCGGCTTCACATTTTTATATGGCCACTCCCCATATATATAGTAGTAATTTTTCTTTAGACACTTTGTTATTTTTTCTTTCGCCGCATTAATATCAAGTCTACTTTTATCTTTACAAATTACTAGTCCACCTGAGTCGTGAGTACATTTTAAGACAAATTGGTTTGGTAACTCACTGAAATCAATTTCATCAAAACTATCATATACTCCCAGTAGCGGTGTAAGATATTCTTCTCCAATAGTTGTTACAATATATTTTCGAACTTCATATTTATCAACTAATTGTGTATATATTGGATTTCTATCATATAATTTTAAATATTGTAACTTTTCATTAAATGTTTTAGGATCTTTCAAGTTAAGTTTATTGCCAGTCTTTAATTTATAAGTAATTTTTAAATATAATGTATCTGGAATGAATCTAAAAATTTTTAATCGTAATATATATAAAAGTGTTATTTTAGGTTCATTTAATGCTGTTTTCAACTGTCTAAACATATAATATCACCACTATTACTCTATATTTTATTTGTATTTTTCAATCTGCTTTGTATTTTAGAATTATACTTTTGTTACAAACCATTAGTTTTCCTTCTGCTTTCAACTACAATTACCCTGCTTATTATACTTCCTACAGCTAATAGAATACTAAAATGCTTACTATTATAGTAAACTAAACCAATAGACATTACTATGTAAGAAATAATTATTGCAATAAAAGTATAGCAAATTGTTTTATATTTATTATTTTTAGCAGTCTTAAACAAATCTTTTAATACTACAAAATGAAGAAGATAAAAGACTAATACTCCTAATATTCCTGTACCAACCAATAGTTCAATAAAATTATTATGGGAATAAAAGTTTCCTCCTCCATAACTACTCAATAAATATTTATAATTATCTATACCATATCCGGTAAGCGGTTGGTCTTTAAACATCTCTAATCCAAAAGAAGTCAACTGATTTCTAACATTTATTGATGCCTCCTCATTACTATCTTCGATTATAAATGAGATTAAGTTTTCAACTCTATTGCCGATTATCTCATAAAAAATTGGAACATTGAATATTAAATAAGAAATGACGAGTAATATAAATAAACCTATTACTACAAACTTGATTTTGTTGCTAAACCCTTTTCTATTTCTAAAGTATAATATAATTATCATATTTAATATTATAAATAATAATGCTTTTCTGGAACCTGTTAATAAAATAGTGGGAACCATTATAAACAATAATAATATATACCAATATTTTTTTTCTTCCAAAATAAAATAGATGCAAAATGTTGCTGCTATACCAATTATAATCCCGACTGAGTTCACGTTTCCTAATTGATCTCCAAATCTTATCAACGTAGAAAAATCTGAAGAAAGTAATATATATATACTCGCTATACTTCCTGAATATACAAAGGAAACCATAAATCTCTCTAACTTATCAATAGTATCTATATAATTAACTAGAGAAATCATGACTAAAAAAATAAAAAACAAAGATCTAATTTGTATTATTACAGCATCTTGATTAATTGAAAATATGATTGAAATAATAACTAATAAAAAAAACATTAAATAAATTAATAGCGCATTATTAAAGACAAGTTTTCTTTTACTGAGCAAAAAGTTTGTCCATATCAAAAAAATAAGTAATAACGATATAATATTACTAATTAAACTTAAACCTTCTATAAATACAAATATATATAAGCTAAGAATGAAAAAAAATATTATTATATTTATTAACTTATTTAGAGATAACTGCTTCATTAGCTTCACCTTAATTCTATATTTACTACGGCAAGACCAATATTCATGATCATTGAAGCACTACATTATAATCTAGTATATTTAGATATAAAGGAGATGCAACCGATTTTAACCGCTCTTGATTACGTCATTAATGTAATCTGTCCACATTTTAATTATATCTTTTGGATAATATTTTTCTATTACTTTTTGTGCTTCTTCCCCGTACTGTTCAGCAACTTCCGGCCTTTCTATCAAAAATAAAATTGCAGAAGCTATTTTATCAACCTCTCCAGTAGGAACTATTAATCCATTCTTACCATTTTCTATAAGTAATTCTGCACCACCCGGACTACAATTGGTCGTAACAACTGGCAATCCCACCGCCATAGCCTCTATTAAAGCATTAGGTATACCCTCGTAATCTGAGGTGAGAACAAACATTCTAGAATTTTTTAATTTGTTTTTAACATCATTCACTTTTCCTGCGAAGAAAACATTATCTGACAAATTATATTCCTTAACCATCTCTTGAACCTTCAACAAATCAGGACCATCACCATAAAACACTAGCTTTATATCTCTATGTGTTTCAACTACTTTATAAAATGCCTTCACCATTACATCTTGCCTTTTTTGTTTAATATTAAATCTAGCAACAAACGCAATTTCATTTTTCTTACTTCCGGATGGTATGCGTTCCTCACGATCAATTGTTACAGGGTTTGGTATTACTATACTTTTTTTTCGAATTATTTCTTTATAATATTCCTTGGCACCTTCTGTTTGAAATACCGCTCCGGAAGCAAACCTATAAAAAGATCTCATAAAAGAGAGAGAGAGACTTTTTTCATTATAGGGATCGGATCTTTCACATATTATGACTGGGATATTTTTAAATGCTGCACTTAAAATAGAAAGAAAGTTTGAGTTATTTAGAAATGATATGATTAAATCTGGATTAGTAGCTTCAATAACTCTTCTCATCTGAAAAATCGGAAGTGTCTTTTTAGAATAAATGCTAGTTTGTGCTTTGTTTCCAGGTATATATTTAATTTCTTTATCTAAGAAGTAGTGATTATTATCACTTGCATAAGTATAAACACTAACCTGATAACCTAAGCGGTTAAGATTATTCGCAAGGAAAGAGAGCATCTTTCCTGCCCCACCATAGTTCATTAGAGATATTACAAATAAAATTTTTACCTTCAAAGAAAATCAATTCCCTTCTCCTAAAAGCTACTTAAAATAAATTTGATTTTTTGTTTATAAGAATTTATGGGGAATACTTTTATAAGACTTCTTAGCATATATTTTGTAAATAGTATAGGGTAATATATACATTAACCTTGATAAGATTTCCAAGTATTTAGTATTTTTTATAAATCTCTCACTTACATTATTTAAGCACTTACTAATGAAATTAGATGCCTTATATGCGAACCTTATGGGAACTGGTAAACTCGTTAGTAGATTTTTATCTTTTTTAATTTCATTCCAAATTGAGGCTCTATCATCAATTTGCACTTTTGCTCTGAAACCTGCATTTGAACCTCTTACCCTAAATCTAGTATAAACACCATTTACATACCCGATAGGATTATCCCTTGCGATATATCTATAGAAGGCACCATCTTGCCCATATCTTTTCTCAATAGGAAATCTAATATTACTATCTATTAGTATTTTTCTTAATATAACTACACAGGAAGTTTGTATTTTTAGAGATATAAAACAATCTATAAATATATTACCACTATAAATACTAGTATTTATAGATTTTGTCTTATTCGTGTTTTCCCAAAACATCTCATATGAATGCTGGCTCCAAATATAACCATTTGATTCCATTTCTGAAATTTGAATTGTTAGTTTATCTTTATCCCATATATCATCAGAGTCAAGAAAGGCTATATATTTCCCAGAAGATTTTTCTATTCCTAAATTTCTCGCAGATGCCGGACCGCCATTTTTTTTATTTATTATTATTATTGATGATCCGAATATATTTTTTACCTCTTCCATACTTTCTGAAGACCCATCATTTATGACCAAAATTTCTATATTTTTATAAGTTTGTTTTACAACACTATTAATAGCTTCTATAAGCCAATGCATTCCTGAGTAAAATGGTATTACTACACTAACTAAAGGTTGTTCCATTGATTATTTCCCCCAAACAACTCTGTTCACATAATCGGTATAAGATATGATTATTCTTAATACTTTTTCAGACACATTTGGCATGTTATAATCCTCTACCAATCTTAAAGTACATTTTTCTTGTGATTCTAGTACATCAAGTCCTTGTAACACTCTGTCTTTTCCTAAGCCAACCATCATTACAGACGCTTCTTCCATAGCTTCTGGTCTTTCGTGAGCTTGTCTTATATTAAGGGCTTTAAATCCAAGAATTGAAGACTCTTCACTAATTGTTCCACTATCACTAAGAACTGCTTTAGCTTTCATTTGAAGTTTGACATAATCATTAAATCCTAGAGGTTTCATAGTTTTCACTAATGGATTAAATTCGATCCCTTTGGACTCAATCACTTTTCTGGTTCTAGGGTGTGTACTCACTATAACTGGCATTGTATATTTTTCAGCAATTGCATTTAAGTTATCAATTAAATCTTGGAAATTGGCGTCTGAATTAATGTTTTCTTCTCTGTGAGCAGATACTACAAAATAGTTACCTTCTTCTAAATCCAGTTTTTCTAAAACTGTTGAATTCTCTATATCTTCCTTTCTTGAGTTAAGAACTTCAAACATAGGGCTTCCTGTTTTTATAATTCTATCAGATGGAAATCCTTCTCTGAGAAGATATTCTCTAGCAATATCACTGTATGTTAAATTAATATCCGCTGTATGATCTACAATTTTTCTATTTGTTTCTTCCGGGACCCTTTGGTCAAAACATCTATTTCCTGCTTCCATATGAAATATAGGAATATGACGTCTTTTAGCTGCAATAGCACATAAACAGCTATTGGTATCACCTAACACTAAAAATGCATTTGGTTCTACTTCTTCCATAATAGGATCAATTTTAACAAGTATATTTCCAATAGTTTCTACTGCCGTTCCAGTAGCTGCATTAAGAAAATAATCAGGTTTTTTTAGATTAAAATCTTTAAAGAACACTTCATTTAATTCATAATCATAATTTTGTCCTGTATGGACAAGGGTATGTTCTATTGCATTTGATTGTTCTAACTTATTAATAACTGCTGAAAGTCTAATTATTTCTGGTCTAGTACCAACAACGGTCATAACTTTTAACTTCTTCATCGATTATACCTCCAAATAGTAAGTATCTGGCTTCTCTGGATCAAAGAATTCGTTCGCCCACATAATAGTAACCATATCTGTATTTCCTAGATTTTCAATATTATGTGTATAACCTGTTGGTATGTCTACTACTTCTAATTTGTCACCACTAACAAAATATTCAATAATCTTATCTGAGTCAATTTTTCTAAAACGAATAACTCCATTTCCGCTCACTACTAGGAACTTTTCATTTTTTGTATGATGCCAATGATTACCCTTAGTTATACCAGGCTTAGAAATATTAACTGAAACTTGTCCTCTTTCTGGCGTCTTAATAAACTCTGTGAAAGAACCTCTATCGTCTACATTCATATTGAGGTCATAACTAAAATTATCTCTTGGTAAGTAACTAAGATAAGTACTATATAATTTTTTGGTAAAAGGATCAGACATATCTGGAACTGAACGTTCTTTTCGACTTTGTTTAAATGAATTAATTAAATTAACTATTTCTCCTAGAGTAATAGAATGAGTAACTGGTACTTCACAAAAGTCTCCAACTTTGTTTTCATTTCCATTCAGTCCATTTATTAACTCTTCTATTACATCATCTATATAGATTAGATTCATTAAAACTGATGGATCATTCACAGTAATCGGAAGATCATGTGCAATATTGTGACAAAATGTAGCTACCGCACTGTTATAATTAGGTTTACACCATTTACCGAAAACATTAGGGAAACGATATACTAATGCTTTTGCTCCTGTTTGATAACTGTATTCAAAGAGTAATTCTTCCCCTGCTTTTTTACTGAGACCGTAAGGGTTATCTATATTAGCTTGAATAGAAGATGAGATCATTACTGGGCAGTTGTTTTGATGCTTTTTGAGTGTTTCTAATAATGTTGACGTAAAGCCATAGTTTTCATCCATGAATTCAGACTGGTCTTTTGGTCGATTCACTCCAGCAAGATGAAATACAAAATCTGCATCTTTACAATAGTCATTAAGTAAAGCAAAGTCCTTTTCCCTACCATATTCAAAGATATCTGTATATTTTCGGTTGTTTAATTCTGCTACAAGATTTTTTCCAATAAATCCCTTAGCTCCGGTTACTAATATCTTCATTACTTATTCCAACCTTTCAATTCGTCTTGCACATATTCAAGCATCAATAATTTATCTTTAATAGCCTCAATATTTAACCTCTCTGTATTATGAGAGTTATATTCATCTTCAGAAGATAGCTTTTGATCTCCTTCTACGAAATATTTATCATAATTAAGATCTCTCTTATCCGCAGGCACTCGATAAAAACCACCCAAATCTTGTGCAACTACATGTTCTTCTCTAGTTAGTAACGTTTCATAAAGTTTCTCGCCATGTCGAGTTCCTATAACTTTTATCTCGTTATCTACATTAAATAGCTCCTTAATAGCTTGAGCTAAATCCCCAATAGTAGATGCTGGTGACTTTTGAACCATGATATCACCAGCTTCAGCATTCTCAAATGCAAACACTACCAATTCTACAGCTTCTTCAAGACTCATTAAAAACCTAGTCATACTTGGGTCTGTAACAGTTAATGGTTGTCCATTCTTTATCTGTTCAATAAATAAGGGAATGACAGAGCCTCTAGAAGCCATTACATTACCATAACGAGTACCACAGATCAGAGTCCTATTTGAGTCCACTGTTTTTGCTTTTGCTACAAAAACTTTTTCCATCATTGCTTTGGAGATTCCCATTGCGTTAATTGGGTAAGCTGCTTTGTCAGTTGACAAACAAATTACTTTCTCAACACCACTTTCTACCGCACCTGTTAGTACATTTTCCGTGCCGATTACATTTGTTTTTACCGCTTCTAATGGAAAAAACTCACATGACGGCACTTGTTTAAGTGCGGCTGCATGAAAAATGTAATCAACACCATGCATGGCGTTTTTCACACTCCCTAAGTCCCTTATATCACCTAAGTAGAATTTTAGGTTTTCATTTTTATAAAGTTTCCGCATATCATCTTGTTTTTTTTCGTCACGAGAAAAGATTCTGATTTCTTTTATATCTGTATCTAAAAATCTTTTCATAACAGCATTACCAAAAGAACCTGTACCACCTGTTATTAATAAAGTTTTATTTTTAAACATATAACTACCTCTCTCACTTAATAAAGTGTTTCTCTAATATATCGACCGAGTCCTCAACTTTTAAGTGTTTCAACATATATCTCCGGCCGTTTTTTCCTTTTACTAATAAGTCCTCACTATTTGCCATCTCTTTAATTCTTGCTACAAATGAATTAACATCCCCAGAATAAACCCATTCACCACATTGGGCATCAGCTATTAATTTTTTAAGGTCCGAAACATCGTCTGTTACTGCAAGAACTGGTTTTGCATATTCCATATATGACAAGATTCGAGATGGATAATTTGGAATTGTGAATCGTGGGTCAAGTACAATCAACCCTACATTACATTCTTTAGTAATCTGCTCATATTCATTTCTTGGTAAATTTTCAATTACAAGAGCATTTTTTATACTGTTATCTTTTATGGTCTGCTCTAACTTATATCTATCTGTTCCCCTTCCGACAAATAGAAAGAAGATATTAGTTTCATCCTTACAATACTGTACTGCCTTACACAGAATATCTATATACTGTGGCTTTCCCATATTACCACCAAACAAGAAAACACACGCATCCTTTGGAATACCATATCGTTCACGCATGGGAAATCCATTCTGTTCAGTATTATTAGCTATTTTTTTTGTGTTCGGGAAAATTTCTACTTTACTAGAATCTAACCAAGAATTGTGATCTAATATATATTTTTTATTAGCAGAAGACATGCATCCAATAACATCAGCAGTTTGATACAATCTTTTTTCTTTTCCTGTAAAATATTTAAATAAGAGACTATTACTCTTCATAATACCAAGATCAACTGCATTTTGAGGGAATATATCCTTAAGCATTAAATAAGCTGGGCATTTAAACTTTCTCTTAGCCCAAGCTACTAAACCTGCATTAGTTACAGGAGGGGCCTCAAAGAGAATAAAATCAAACTCTCGTTCTCCAATATACTTAGTAATACCTTGCTTCATCAACACTGGGATTTTCAAAGTAGTTATCCCCTTTTCAATTAAACCTACATCATAATAATTTCCAGTTACTATTCGAAGTACATCAAAGCCACGTTCTTTTCCTATTCCTGTCTTCTTTTTACTCTTTGCTTGCTCTGAGACAGCAACAGTTATTTCATGGCCAGACTCATGAAGAGCATCTGCTAAATCAGTATAAATTGTGGCACCCTTATCTGGTTCCGGGAACGAAGTGGCAATGTATAATACTCTCAATTAAATCATTCTCCTTATTTTCACTTAAAAGCCTTTTTACAGATTCCACAAATGATAAATTTGGTGACATTCTACTTGTTTACAACCAACATTATGATAAAAGTTAATTGCACCCATGTTTCGTACTTGGGTACCAACTTTAATTTCTTTAACACCTTGTTGGTGTGCCCCATATTCTACTGCCTTAAAGAGACTAGTCCCAATGCCACCTTTAGTCTCTTTCTTAGAAACAGCAATTAGCTCAATTACACATACATTATCTACATATGAAAATAATAAGAAACCATTTATAACGCCTATTTCATCCTTAGATAATGCATAAAACTTGTCCGGATTTCCAAAAGAATTAATAAGCCATTGTTGATAGACACGATCTCCACCTCGTTTAGCTAATTCAAGGTCCTCTGTAAATTTCGAGAACTTAAAATCTGCTATTTCAGTGATTTGATCATTTTTTTCTAATGCTTGGTGAATTGTTACGCTCTTTGGTTTTTCATCTAAACCTACTAGTTCTTTCTCAAATTGAATATTTATATCTGCTAAAAACGCTGGTGTATCTTTCCCAATAAACTGTGCATTAATAGGGTCAGAGTTTTTATTCACGATTGATATAAATTGATAATCTTTAAACCTAGTCTTTAATTCAGCCCATTCATTGAATGTAAGAGGTTTATGTAAAGTAGCTTTAGCACTTGTAACACCGAAAAACTCTGTATCCCATGCCAATTTATTGAAGGTCACTGCCTCTTCAAGATTTATCAAGAAAAATTCACCCCTTACCTTACATTCCTACATCCGTATTATTTTTTGAACTCGTACGCTTTTCAGTTACAAATACATCTTCACGCTTAAGAACAGATATGGTTGTTTTGAAAAATATTTTAATATCAAGCCACAATGAAAGGTGGTCTATATAGTAAATATCATTTTGAATTCTTTCTTTCCAAGGGATAGTGTTTCTAAAGTATGCTTGATTATATCCTGTCACACCCGGTTTAATTTCAAGCTTCCTTTCCTCGTTACCCTTATATAAATCACAATGTTCTGGTAAGTCAGGTCTAGGACCGATAATACTCATATCGCCTTTAATTATATTTAATAATTGAGGAGTCTCATCCAAACTTGTCTTACGGATAAACTTTCCTATTCGTGTTAATCTTGGATCATCTTCTGCATTAAAAGTTGAACCATCCTCATTTCTTAAGTCAGGAACGTTAATTTTCATAGAGCGTAGCTTATACATTTTAAAAACCTTTCCATCTTTGCCGAGACGGGGTGCATTGTAGAAGATTGTTCCTCGATCTTGAAAGTAAATAATCGGACCCAGTATTGCAAAGATAATAAGTAAAAGTGGCAGGGCAATAATAGCTAACAATAAATCAAACAACCTTTTGAAAAATCCCTTATACATTCTGCTCACCTACTTGGAACTCTACACTTTTAGTACCATGTAACACTTCTTTTAAAATATCACAAATATAATCAACGTCCTCATTGCTCAATAAAGTGTGGAGAGGAAGAGTAATTTCATTCTTGTATACATTAAAGGCATTTGGATAATGCTCAATATCAAACCCTAAATTCTTATACGCTGTAAACATAGGTAATGGTTTATAATGAACATTACATGTCACACCCGCATCCGCCAGCTTAATAATTATTTCGTTTCTCGCAGATTCTTCTATTCCGGGTATCCTTATTAGATAAAGGTGACCTGAAGAAGAAAAGTTGTCTCCAAAATGTTTTAATCTATTAATTCCTAGTGGTAATAGCGCTTTATCATACATTTCTACTATCTCTTTACGCCTTTTCATTAAGCCTTCATATCTTTTAAATTGAATCAATCCGAAACCAGCCACTATATCTGTCATATTACATTTGTACGCCGGATAAACAATATCATATTCCCAAGCACCTTTTTGTGTCTTGGCCAATGCGTCTTTTGACTGCCCATGTAAACTGTATAGCATGAATTGCTTATACAACCACTCATTGTCTAACCCTTCAACATTGCGCCAAACGACTGCTCCACCTTCTGCTGTGGTTAGATTTTTAACTGCATGAAATGAATAACAAGTAAAGTCTGCAACTTGTCCACATTTCATTCCATTTCTCTCTGCTCCAAATGAATGAGCAGCGTCAGTCATCACAATTACTCTATTAAATAGTTCTTGAAGTTCATTGTTTGCCCTAAATAGATTTTTCTTGCTTTCTACGGCTTTAAAGATTGAATCGTAATCACACATTCTTCCCGCTATATCAACCGGAATAATTGCTTTAGTCTTTTCCGTAATTGCTTCTGCAAGTTTTGAATAGTCCATTTCAAAAGAATTTGGAGCCGTGTCTACTAGAACAATCTTTGCACCAACATGGTCTATAATTGAAGCTGATGCTGTAAATGTATAAGCTGAAGTAATGACTTCATCTCCTGGCCCTATTCCAAAAATGCGAAGTGTAAGTTCCATTGCAGCTGTGGCAGAGTTAAGGCACACAGCTTTGTTTACACCAACATATTCAGCTATTTTCTTTTCAAACTCTTTCGTTCTAGGTCCAGTTGTAATCCACCCAGACTTCATAACTTCAATAACTTCTTCAATTTCCGCATCTGTTATATCAGGCGGAGAAAAAGGTATATTTCGGACTTGAGTTTGTTTCATATTAGTATTCCTCACTTTTTATTTTGGTATTTTACTTTGCTAATACTTCTTACAAAGGTTTTTAGTAGATTAACACTTAATTGGGAATCTTCGAATCTATTGTTCCAATCAACTGCTAAACCACTAGATTTGTTATCTATATCTAATAGCCAAATCGTGCCTTCTATGCAACACATTTACGCAAAGTAGCTCCTCCCCTTCACACTACAAAGCTACCCTAAACCTAGTTTCTTACTATTTTATATAACATTTAATAAATCTATAAAATTCACTGTAAGAGACTCAACCCCATACCCTGCAGTATTTATAGAGTTCACTCTAACTATGATAGTCAGTTTTTCATACATTCAATATACAAATAGAGAACAAGATGTCAACCGAATAAACCACAGCTGTTCCCTATAGAAAAATCATAACTAAGGAATACAAATATCAGAACCATCCTCAATATGGTCATGCTCACTACAATTAAATTCCCCACTTTGATAGGTAAATAATCCAGCTGTAGGACACAATGGATCACTATAATATTCAATAAAAAAATGTTTAAACACACTATCTAATTCAGTATTCTCTAATATCAACTGATCGTGTTAATTTTCCAACCCATAACTGAGTACTCTGCACACAAAGCTCTTCTTTATTTTTAATAAAATTTCCAATAATCGGGGCACTTATTGCTAAAAGAGTACTAAGCGAGACAATAGCAGTTAGAAGCTCTATAAAAGTGAATCAAAAATGTTTCCCGATACTATGTTTAAGTTCTTCTTCTAAATGCTTATGTTCTTAAGTAAATTAGCCCTAAGTGTCTGTCGCTACTAACCCGTGACCCTTAGGGTAATAATTTTGTTGTTTTAGTTTCTTTAAAAAAGAAGGGCATTAAACCCCACCTCACACTATACTAATGACGATAAACGCCTAATGCTCCGTAGACCCACAGCATAGCCGAGTACCTCCTTTGATAAAGGTGAGGGAGACAATACCTAAAAATATAGTTTGCAATATCTATCGTCGTACGATTATTGCGATACAATGTTTGCCATCAATTAGATAGGACCCTTTGATGAATTTTTCAACGATAAATAGCTTAGACATTTTTATTTTGCAACTTCCATCTCTTTTTTTCTCTGATCAGTATAGACAATATTCATCATTTGCTTTTTTAACTGTTCATTTCGCATCCCTCTAAAACGATTAATTAAGTCTAGAATTTGTTCTTCTTCCACTTCAACGGTTTTTCCAATATAAATTTTATCAAATACGGCTTTTGGATGTATCTCGTTCTCACCAAGCAATTCTTCATACATCTTTTCACCAGGACGCATTCCTGAAAACTTTATCGAGATCTCTTCTTCTGTATAGCCTGATAGTTTGATTAAGTTTTTCGCTAAATCTACTATTTTGACTGGCTCCCCCATATCTAAAACAAATATTTCTCCACCTCTAGCAAGAGTACCCGCTTGAATTACTAGTCTTGAAGCTTCTGGAATTGTCATGAAATAACGTGTCATATCCGGATGGGTCACCGTTATTGGTCCTCCTTGTTCGATTTGCTTTTTAAATAATGGAATCACACTACCCCTACTGCCTAACACATTCCCAAAACGCACTGCCACAAATTTGGTACTACTTTTCTTTGCGATATGTTGTACAACCATTTCTGCAATTCTTTTACTTGCCCCCATTACATTGGTCGGATTAACGGCTTTATCAGTAGAAACTAAAACAAAGGTATGAATGCCAAACACATCTGCCGCTTCCGCTACATTTTTCGTTCCGATAATATTATTTTTTACCGCTTCGTGAGGGTTGTATTCCATTAACGGTACATGTTTATGTGCTGCCGCATGATAGATGATCCTTGGATTATGTTCTTGTACAACCTCAAAAATGCGCTGTCGATCCTGCACATCTGCTATTATAGGTATAATTTCAATTTCATCTTGTTGGTATTTCTGCCTTAGTTCCATATCAATTGAATAAATACTAAACTCACCATGGCCAACTAATAATATTTTTGATGGTGTAAAACGCATTAACTGTCTACAAATCTCAGACCCTATTGAACCGCCAGCTCCAGTTACCATTACGGTATTACCTGTTACATACTCAGAAATTGAATTAATATCTAATTCAACTGGATCACGTCCCAATACATCTTCGACATCCACATTTTTCAAAGAACTTACTGATATTTTCCCTGATACGATATCTTCTATTTTCGGTACCATCTGTACTTTAACATTAGTACTATTGCAGATAGCTACTAACTCTGATAGTGCTCCATTTGTTAAGGATGGAATAGCAATTACAATATGATGAATTTCTAAATCTTTCGCTAAATCCGGAATCTCTTTCGTGTTACCCGCAACAGGCAAATCATAAAGTTGCATTTTATGTTTCGCCATATCATCGTCTGCAAATGCAACTGGTAAAAGATCTGTATGTTGCTGTTCATTCTTTAATTGTCTGGCAATCATCGCGCCAGCTGCACCAGCCCCAACAATCAATGTACGCTTTCTATTGGTCTTATCTTTCATATATTGATCGCGATAGACTCTCCAAACAAACCTTGAACCACCAATTAATATAATATGTAATAACCAAGTTACGATAAGTGCCCTTCGATAAATGGTGAAATCATTTGCTAAAAATTGAACAATCCCTGTCGCTACTATAGTGAAAGTGATTGCTTTTACGATTGCCATTAACTCCCCAATACTCGCATAAGCCCAAACTTTGTGATACAACTTATAGACAAACGCAAACAGATGGTGAAATAAAAGTAAGGCAATTGCCGTAATTGCCATAATTTCTAATTCACCAAATGAAGTGTTTGGGTAAACAATCCATGAAGCTATAAAAATCGCTGTACTAACAATGAGAGAGTCTAATAATATTAATAAGAAAATTCGTTGTTTATAACCCATTTGGGCCATCCCTTCCATCGTTCAAAATTATTGTTTTACCTTGCTTTCCACAGCTAATTGGTTAATAATTTTTTGCACTTCATCTCCAATTTCTTCATTTTGTAACGCAAATTCGATCGTTGTTTTGATGAAGCCTAGTTTTTCACCAACATCATAACGTTTACCTGCAAAATCATACGCAAATACACTTTGAGATTCATTTAATCTTTGAATCGCATCGGTTAATTGAATCTCACCACCAGCACCTACTTCTTTCTGTTCTAGATATTTGAAAATAGTAGGGGATAATACGTAACGTCCCATGATAGCTAAGTTGGAAGGTGCTGTTCCTGGTTCTGGTTTTTCTAAGAACTTATTTACAGAGTAATTATCACCATGCTGTTCCTTTGGATCAACAATTCCATAACGGTGTGTTTCATGCTCAGGAACCTGTTGTACACCAATAATTGATCCACCTGTACTTTCGTATTCATTAATTAATTGCTTTAGACATGGTGTTTCTGATTGAACAATGTCATCACCAAGTAATACCGCAAATGGTTCATCCCCAATAAATTTGCGTGCACACCATACAGCATGTCCTAATCCTAAAGGTTCTTTTTGTCTTATGTAGTGGATATCTACTTCTGCAGGTTGTTTTGTTTTTTCCAGTAATTCAAACTTACCTTTCTTTAGTAAGTTATCTTCCAATTCAAAGTTATGATCAAAGTGATCCTCAATTGCACGTTTACCTTTACCAGTTACAATAATAATATCTTCTATTCCAGATTCTATCGCTTCTTCTACAATATATTGAATCGTTGGTTTATCGACAATTGGTAAAATTTCTTTCGGCATCGCTTTTGTTGCTGGTAAAAATCTAGTTCCCAGTCCTGCTGCTGGAATGATCGCTTTTCTTACTTTTTTCATAATAGATAACAGTCCTCCAATATATATTTAAAACATTCAACTAAAATACACCTTTAAAAGTATACCTTAACACGTAGTTCTAAACAACTAAAAAATTCCCATAATCTTCTTTTTCTTAATTTTCTCTGGGACATCGCCTACTACATGATCCCCATTAACTAAGTATTGCGCATTTTCCATAAACCAGTAAACCAATGAAGCACCAAATTTATCTTTTATTACTCCATGTGCTTCTTGCATCGCAAAACCTCTACTCGTTATATTATGCGCATCAGATGCAATAAAATGCGTTAAATTTGCTTCTATTAATTGCAGGCTGAATTTCTTAATTTTTTTACCGAATTTTCCAGATATACTTGCTGCAGTAACTTGAGTTAAGGTTCCATTACTTACTAAATCATACAATATATCAGGGTTCTCGATTAGTTCTTTATTCCGCTCTGGATGCACAATAATCGGTTTGATTCCTTGCAGCTGTAAATCAAACATTAATTGTTTCGTATAACGCGGAACATGATTGGATGGAAACTCCACGAATAAATATCCACTTGTGTCATTTAGCGGTAGCAACTGTCCGTTCTGTAAGTCGTCTAACATATCTCCATTTATTCGTGTTTCTTGACCTGGAAGAATGGTAAGAGGAATAGCTTCTTCTTGTAATCTATCATTCAATTGATCTACTGCTACTAGTATATCTTCTTTATAGTTATCATAACTACCATTTAAGTGATGTGGTGTGGCAATAATCGTGTTGATTCCTTGTGATACGGCACTTTTCGCCATTTGCACACTATCTTCCATATGCTTCGCACCGTCATCCACACCAGGCAAGATATGACAATGAATATCGATCATATCAATTCATCGTCCTTTCTGATCAGATATCTATTATTTTTACGTCGCAATGTCATACTAAAGTATAACAGGAAACAAGCTAAATGAAAATAGAATTAATATAACGAGTTTTGTCGAAAGGGCTTTAAATTCTGTAAACTTTATCTAACTTCCCCAATTTATATAATACCGAACAGTTTCTTCTTTTTAATGCGGACCGGCTCTTCTCCTTGAACCATTTTATGATCCAAGATTAAACTCATGTTTTCACGTAATAAATACCACTGGTTGAAAGAAATGTTACGTTTTATCGTCTTCCACGCAGATTGTAAGTAATAACGCTTTGCTTCTGACGTGTCTGAACCAACAAAATGAACAAGATTACTTTTCACAAATTGTTGTGTTATTTTTTGCAGTTTCTTACCTTTCTTACCGACTATACTTTTAGCACTTACTTGTACTAATACACCATTCTTCACCATGCTGTAGAGATGATCATGATCCTCTTGTATCTGCAGGTTTTTTTCAGGATTAACAAACACAGGTTTATAGCCTTTTAATTGCAGTTCATAGCATAATTGTTTCGTATATTCCGGGATATGATCATACATTAATTCAATGAAAACATATTTGGGTACTGTACCATAAGTAATTAAACTGCCAGCCTCTAAATCTTCTTCCAGGTTTCCATAAATACGAATCGTTTGCCCAGGAATGATTTCCACGTCTATTTCTTCTTCTATTAGAAGCTGGTTGATTTTTTTAACTAGATTAATAATGGTATCTTTATTAATTTCTTGCTTTTCTTGTATGTACCTGGGTGCTGCAATGATTTTTCTTACTCCTGCTTTTTCTGCTTCCTTCGCTATTGCAATTGACGAGGGAATATTTGCTACACTTTCTCGATTAATTGGAAGAATATATGGATTGATATCCAACATAGGCACCACCCTTTCCTGTTATCTCATCTATACATACTAGACCTTAGTCCCATTATATGTAAATAATAGCATATTCATTGTTTGTTGGAAAGTAATAACATTATGTCCCCACTTTATATACATTAGTTAAACAATCTTATTTTATGGGGATTCATTAATAAAAAAATACCTTTCGACCATTTTATTTAGTCGAAAGGTATTTATTAGTTTCCGTAATAGTAATAGTGACCTTTTTTCTGCTCTCGGTCGTTTAGGACGACACCTAATAGTTTTGCATTACCAACATCTAATAATTCTTTTGCCTTGGTGGCAGCATCGTATTCTGTCTGATTACTACGAACGACCATTACCGCACCATCACAAATATTAGCGAGGATTTGTGCGTCGGTTACTGCTAAAACAGGTGGTGTATCAAAAAGCACTAAATCATAATCTAAACAGGCATTGGAAATGAGGCTCTCCATTGCTTTAGATCCTAACAATTCAGAAGGGTTCGGAGGAATTGGGCCACATGTTAATAAATCCAGTCCTGCTACATCACTGCTTGTGACAGAGTCTCTTAATTCTGTTTCACCAACCAGTACACTGCTTAATCCTTTGCGATTATCAATCCGAAATGTGTAGTGAAGAGTTGGTTTACGCATATCCGCATCAATTAGTAGTACTTTCTTTCCTTGTTGAGCAAACACGATCGCCAGGTTTGCCGTTGTTGATGACTTCCCTTCTGAGGGCCCTGAAGATGTCACAAGCATTGTTTTAAGTTCCCCATCTACAGCTGAGAATTGCAAGTTCGTTCGAATCGTTTTATATTGTTCCGATATTGGAGAACGCGGGTTCATCTTGGTAATTAAGTGTCTTACATTCTTTAAGTTAGACTGTTTTTTTCCTCTGGCCACTAACGCTCCCCCTCTCGATTTTTTGATTGATAGAAACGGGCTTTCCCATTGTCATCATATCTTTTTCTTCAATATGCGAGACTACTCCGAGAATCGGTAATTCCAGTTTACTCTCGACATCTTGTTCAGTTTTAATTGTATTATCTAAATATTCAAACAAGAATGCTAAACCTACCCCAACCATTGCCCCAAGCACGATAGCAATTGCGATATTAAGCAGTGGCTTCGGATTCACAGGTGTCGGGTTTGCTGGTACAACTGCCTCAGATAAGATACTCACGTTGTTAACGTTCATTAATTCCGGAAGATCTTCACGGAAAACTTCCACTGTTGTGTTCGCAATATCTGCCGCAACTGCCGGATCATAGTCTGTTGCTGTTAAAGTAACAACCTGAGAACCCTCTTCATTTGCTAAAGATACTTTTTCACTCAATGCTCCTGTTGAGATCGTTAAGTTCATTTCGTCTACGACTTGATCTAAAATTCGATTACTTGTAATTATTCCTTTATATGTATTGATAATTTCAACATTGGATCGAATTTGGTTAAGATCGACATTATTGACTTCGTTCGTATCTTGAGTGACAATAAATTGTGTACTAGATTGATAGGTTGGTGTTAAAATAAAAAAACTAATGATAGCACTGACACCGGCAGCACCAACAATCAATAATATAATCAGTAATAAACGTTTTTTCAGGACTTCAAAAATCTCTTTCAGTGATATCGTTTCTTCCATTATTCGTTACCTCCGCATATAGTTCTTTCAGATGAATTCTATCGATAAGATTGTATACGATCACACCATAAACGAAATTATAACATAAACCGTTTTTATTTGTCATAATAATCTTGTGATTTTTAAGAATTTCTTTGCAATAATTGTAAAATGCAAAAAAAGAAAGCCTATGTAACCTATTTACACAGGCTTTTCTTCATTAAGATACACGAAACCATTGATTTTTTAGCGCTGTGATCACAGCATTCGTTCGATCAGGGACTTCTAGTTTTCTTAAAATCGAGCTGATATGGTTTTTTACCGTTTTGTCGGTGATATATAATTTCTGGCTGATGCGATTGTTACTATATCCTTGTGTCAGGAGTTCCATTACTTCCCATTCACGATTGGTGAATACTCCGACTGGTCGTCTTTCTTTACGGCTATGGATTTCACGGTAATCTCCTAATAAAATCTGAGTTAGGTCTTCATGAATATAGTTTTGTCCGGACATGATCTTTTTAATAGCATGAACAAGTTCTTCTTTCTCCATTCCGTTAAAGAAGTAACCATTAAGGTCCATTTTAAATAATTCTGTTAGATCTGGATGTTGGGGATCTTCTGTCCATACAATAATTTGCTTGTTGTTTTTTATGTATGTGTTAATTAAACTTATGGTATCTATATCCGTATCAATATCAATGATGAGCAGGTCGATAATATAGTCTCGGAGTTTCCCTTGTTGTTTCGGTTCAACCGCAATGATATCATAAGTTCTAAACTCATTAGAAAGTACTCCCACTAAACCTTCTCGATAGATAGAAGCTTCTTTCACTATCGCTATACGCATTGATATTTCCTCCCGTTTCCTTTTTTAAATTAAAAAGGCTATTTCTATAGTGTAGAAATAGCCTAAAACAACTTAGTTATATGGTTGAGTAATTTAGGTAACCAGGCGATCATAGGTAATTGTGATTATACACCCCCCCTTAGACCCTAGGCTTTGCGTCCTGCTTTTTCAAGAAGTTTGCCTTTTTCTTACTATTCAATTCTTTATTAATATAATACCGTTTACCTATGTTTATTTCAATAATCAGGGAGAGATATTTTCAAAAATAATCTATTAGACTCATTATAAGGGAATTAATTGGTAATTATTAAAGTATACGTACCTACTCATTATTGTTTTCTCTTGTCGAAAAATAGATTATATTGTCATTTAGCGGATGCATAGTTCTTTATGCTTTGACATATTTTCACAAAATACTAGCTAATTTGGAAAGTTACTCGGGGGATTTATGTCGAATAAGCAAACTTTAGGATTAATACCCCCAACTATAAGGATATAATCCAGACAGAAGCTGAACAAGATATACACAAACTCTGCTTTTCTCTCACATAAACCATATAAAACCTTATCTGTAGATGATCTAATTATCCTATATGGTTAAATTAATATAGTTTTTTATCTCTCTTGACTATATTAATCAATTGATTAATAATGAAGGTGATTTTAATTAAACGATTGATTAATTACAGAAAGGAACTTCTATTATGAATGTTGCAAATAGCAAAAAAGCACGCGGGAGACCTTTTAAAGATAAAGAAGTAGCAAAGAGGCAACTTTTAGGCTCTGCTACAAAGCTTTTTTCCACAAAAGGTTTTGAAGAAACAAGTCTCCGCGAAATTGCTTTAGATGCAAATGTGAATATGGCTCTAGTGAAGTACCATTATGGTTCCAAGTTAAATTTATGGAAGGAAGTGATATCAAAACTCTCCGAGAAGGTGCTAGAAGTTAATGAATTCACTTTGGAAGAAGTCCGTGATGATGCTGATATGAGAGCTTTGTTAGTTGAATTGTTTGACAAGATGGTTGACATGAGTTTCGAACATCAGGAGTTCAGTTTATTTATCATTAATGAAACCGTTCAACAAGGTGAAAGATTTGACCATTTATTCGATAAGTTAATCAAGCCTTTTCACGATCAATCTTATCCTTTCATTGTAAAAGGAATGGAATTAGGTATTCTTGAAGACCAGCATCCAGAAGAACTCATTGTCATGTTATTGTCATCTGTCTCATACCAACAGGCTGTCCCACATCTTATAGGGCAATTCACCAATGTAATTAAAGATGAAGAGAAATGGAAACAAGAAATCAAACACAGTTTAAAAGTAAACTTTATCAAATAATACCATAACTCATCTCATGAAAGGGTGTTTCAAATGGAAAAAACGACTACTATCCCTCAACCGAAAACCTATGGTCCGCTTGGTAATATCCCATTAGTAGATAAAGATAAACCAGTTTTATCCTTTATGGAACTAGCGGAAGATTACGGTCCCATTTTTCGACTTCAAACCCCAGGAAGTACCACCATTATCGTTTCTGGCCATGAACTAGTAGAAGAAGTCTGTGATCAATCACGGTTTGATAAAAGTGTTGAGGGGGCTTTAGCAAAGGTTCGTGCCTTCAGTGGAGATGGGTTGTTTACCAGCTGGACCCACGAGGCTAACTGGAATAAAGCACATAATATTCTCATGCCTACATTCAGTCAGCGGGCAATGAAGGATTACCATGCCAAGATGGTTGATATTGCCACACAACTTGTTCAAAAATGGACACGCCTGAATCCAAATGAAGAAGTGGATGTCCCCGCAGATATGACCCGTCTTACCTTAGACACGATCGGACTATGTGGTTTTAATTACCGCTTTAACAGTTATTATCGTGAGACCCCACACCCTTTTATCACCAGCATGGTTCGTTCTCTCGATGAAGCGATGCACCAATTACAGCGACTGGATATACAAGACAAACTAATGGTGAGAACAAAGCGCCAATTTCAGCATGATATTCAATCCATGTTTTCTTTAGTAGATAATATTATTACTGAACGTAAAGCCAATGGAAACCAGGAAGAAAACGACTTACTTTCCCGTATGTTAAATGTGAAGGATCCGGAAACAGGCGAAAATCTAGATGATGAAAATATTCGTTACCAAATCATCACCTTTTTAATTGCCGGGCATGAGACTACAAGTGGATTATTATCCTTTGCACTTTATTTCCTACTGAAAAATCCAGATAAATTGAAAAAAGCCTATGAAGAAGTAGACGAAGTATTAACAGGCCCCACTCCAACATATAAACAAGTTCTACAGCTTAAGTATGTTCGAATGATTTTAAATGAATCGTTACGTCTATGGCCTACTGCACCAGCATTCAGCCTTTATGCAAAAGAAGACACAGTAATTGGCGGGAAATACCCAATTAAGAAAGGGGAAGATCGTCTTACCGTTCTAATTCCACAGCTACATCGTGATAAGGCTGCATGGGGAGACGCCGCCGAAGAATTCCGTCCTGAACGGTTTGAAGACCCAGAAAAAGTCCCTCACCATGCTTATAAACCATTTGGAAATGGTCAACGGGCATGTATCGGTATGCAGTTTGCCCTTCATGAAGCTACTCTCGTACTGGGAATGCTTCTTCAACATTTTGAATTTATCGATGACCAAGACTATCAGCTTGATGTGAAGCAAACATTAACACTAAAGCCAGGCGATTTTAATATTAGAGTTCAATCTCGTAATCAATCTTCTGCCATTGCACCAGTAGTAGAGACGCCGGATGATGATGAGCAAGTCGAACAAAAGAAAGTGGCTTCTGTTTCTGGACTTAATGATCGTCCACTACTTGTTCTTTACGGCTCTGATACAGGAACAGCAGAAGGTGTTGCACGAGAGTTGGCGGACACGGCTAGTTTACACGGTGTTCAAACAGAAGTAGCACCTCTTAACGATCGAGTCGGAAATCTGCCTAAAGAAGGGGCAGTTCTTATTGTGAGTTCCTCTTATAACGGAAATCCGCCAACCAATGCCGGTCAGTTTATACAATGGCTAGAAGAATTAAACCCAGGTGAGCTTACTGATGTCCATTATGCGGTGTTTGGCTGTGGAGACCTTAACTGGGCCAGTACCTATCAGCATGTCCCAAGAACAATCGATGAACTGCTTGCCCAGAAAGGAGCAACCCGGTTCTCAGCACGTGGAGAAGGGAATGTCAGTGGAGACTTTGAAGAGCAGTTCGACCAATGGAAAAGTAACATGTGGTCGGACGCGATGAATACTTTCGGATTAGAACTCAATGAAAATATAGAAAAAGAACGGAATACATTAAGCCTTGAGTTTGTCAGTGGACTTGGAAGTTCCCCGCTTGCTCGCTCGTACGAAGCAGTGAATGCGACAATTGTAGAAAATTATGAGCTCCAATCTGCTGACAGTGATCGAAGCACACGACATATCGAGATTGCCTTACCGCAAGAAATTACTTATCAAGAAGGAGACCATCTCGGAGTGCTTCCTCACAACAGTGAAGAAATTGTCAACCGTGTGGTACAGAGATTTAAGTTAAACGAAAATGATCAAGTAATGCTCTCAGCAAGTGGGCGAAACGTAACACATTTACCACTTAATGTGCCTGTTAGTATACATGATCTTCTTAGCCATAGTGTGGAATTACAAGAAGCAGCAACCAGAGCTCAAATAAGAGAATTGGCATCTTTTACTAGTTGCCCTCCGCACAAACATGAATTAGAACATTTAGTGGAAGATGGAATTTATCAGGATCAAATATTAAAGAAACGTATTTCCATGTTAGATCTTCTCGAAAAATATGAAGCATGTGAAATGCCGTTTGAGCGTTTTTTAGAACTTCTTCCTGCACTCAAACCGCGTTACTATTCTATTTCAAGTTCAGCACTCGTTGCCAAGGATCGCCTAAGCATTACTGTCAGTGTTGTAAGTGGACCTTCATGGAGTGGACTAGGAGAATATAAAGGGATCGCTTCTAACTATTTAGCTCAATGTAACATTGACGACAATATAGCTTGTTTTATTCGTACTCCGCAATCTAATTTTCAGTTGCCAGAAAATCCAGAAACTCCAATTATTATGGTTGGACCAGGAACTGGGATTGCACCATTTCGAGGTTTCTTACAAGCTCGTCGTATTCAAAGACAGAAGGGGATAAAGTTGGGAGAAGCTCACTTATACTTCGGGTGTCGTGATCCTAAGCAAGATTATCTTTATCGTCAAGAATTAGAGAAAGATGAAACGGATGGTTTAACATCATTGCACACAGCCTTTTCTCGCTTAGAAGGGCAGCCTAAAACATATGTACAGCATTTAATGAGACAAGATGGAGTTCCATTAATTTCATTATTAGATAATGGAGCTCACCTATATGTATGTGGTGATGGTAATCAAATGGCGCCCGATGTAGAAAATACGCTTTGTCAGATTTACCAAGAACACCATAGTGTTAGTGAACAAGAGGCAAAAGATTGGTTGGAGCAGTTACAACGTGAAGGACGGTATGGGAAAGATGTTTGGAGTGGGATTTAATTACTAAGTTTATAGAATAATAGATGTGAGTATATATGTAGTGATCGACATCTCTATCATCAACAGAAGAGAATCAGGGGAAGTTTTGTGTTCCCTTTGGTTCTCTTTTGTTGTTAATGTATAGATTGTATCTTTACCCTAATTATGAATATTTAACAGTTTGATTAATTCGATGATTTCTTCATCGTTACTTGGATCAATGTACACTTGCTCTGTATTTCCAATAATATCTTCGGTTATTTTTCGCATCGTGCCTTCATCTAGATCATCAGAGGAATCCCAACGTAAAGGAACATTGTATACGTTAATCGTGCCATCGCCATTACCACTATAAGTTACTGACCCATCAACTAAACGGGCACCTGCTAATTGGATAACATCTTCTGGATAGCTAGCACTTGTGTCATCATTAGGATTAATAGGTTCGCCAGCTGGAATATGTCGAACATTCAATTCATCTAGCTCTTGATTTGGTCCAAGTTGCAACCAAACTCGAGCATACTCTATTTGTTCACTAGAATATGAAGATAGTGTCTCTTTATTATCTTGTGCATTTGAGGCATTATCTTCAGACGTGGTACCATCCGAATCATTAACAGTTTCTTCTGAAGGGGTGTCATCTACATCCTCAGTTTCTGACTCCTCTACTTCATTTGTTGATGTACTTTTGTCTGTTTCGGTGGTATCTTTTTCTGTTGATTCTAAAACTGAACTATTTTCTGAAGAATCAGTTGAGGATTCTTCGTTGGTATTACTAGCACATCCTACTAGCATTAATAAAGCAACATTTAAACTAAGGATTATTGTTAGTTTTTTCATTTGTTAATCGTTCCTTTCATTATTGCAAAACCGATTAAAGTTCCGTAAATCATCCACTCCAAAAATTTTGTGAGCTAATTGAATCCTTCATTTTATTCATCAGAACCCTCTACTTTTCCTGTTAATTTTGTGTTTTCCTCAAAGTGAATCTCAGGTTTATTATAATCTACTTTAGGATAATATGCATTTCTTTTATTGATGCTTCCTCCTTCTGGGGGAACCACCTATGTCATTGTTCTTTCTACACCATTTAAATATTTGATACTCATGAAACTCTCATTTTCTTCTCAGTATTTTATCAGAATAAATTGGTAGCATATAAATATAACAACAAGACAGGAGAGGAAGAGGAAAATGAAAAAGCTATTGATGATTACTAGTGTTCTTACAATTATACTTACGGCTTGTGGTAGCCAACAACCTGAAGTTCAGATTTCAAAAGAAGAAAGTAAGGAAGAGACAGCAAATGATGAATTACCAGAGTACCACATACTCAACCAACATATTGATCTGACAACTCTAGAGAAAACAACAGTCGAAGATAATTCAGAGAAAAGAGTACTTATATTTGAGACAGAGACAGGAAAACAAGAATACAAGAGTGTTTATATCAAGGAAAAAAGCAGACTAAAACTCATTCATTTTGGCGAAGAAGGTGTCCTTTTTAATCAACAAATTTGAAACGTTACTAAATGAAATTTAATAAGCTTTCTTCATTAACTCATCGATTTCTTTATTTAACTTCTTTTTTAATTCGCCATGTGTTTCATGAGAGTATTTGTCTTCAGGATTACGCCATTTTTCACTAGAGTATTGCCAAACCGGATAAGGAATTCGTTCTTCTGGTTCCCAATTATAGCGTGGGAACACATGTGCATGTAGATAAGCGTCTGTATTCCCGTAAATGGAATAATTAATTCTTCTAGGTTCACATACTTTTATAATGGCTTCTCCAATCAAACTCATATCTAATAAGTAGTCACTTCGTTGTTTAAAATCAAGTTCTTCTAGTGAGTCATACATTTTTAATGGTAAAAGCACACAATACCCTGGTAGAAATTGAGTATCGCCAATGGCAGCAAAACCACTTCTCATTTTGGTAATAATCATTGGATTTTCCCCACGGTGCGCAGATTCTATTCTATCTTTTTTCCACTCTTCATTTATGGTCATATTGTATCTCTCCCTTAAGATAAAATAAAGATAATCGATTGAATTGCCAACACCTTGATGTGGCTGTTGGCAGGATAATTGATGTCAACTGTCATAACCATGGTGCTAGTAAAAAGCAAGGTTGCAGAATGAAGTTTTATTTATTTTCTAAATCTTCTATTCGCTTTTCTAAATGCTCTATCCTTTTCATTAATTCACTATTGGCGCTTTTCATTCGACTAGGTATCAATTTAATTAATGAAATAAAGAATAAGAATAAGACGACAGCACCTAGAAAATATCCAATGATGATTTCCATCGGAAACACCTCTTTCCTTTTTTTAACTGTTTATCTTGATGATTCTCGCTATTTTTCTTTTTTGCGTAATATAGACCAAAATATAATGATTACTATAAGTGTATAGTAGCCCGTGTAATCCTTTGGAATAGAGAATAATAGGATTGTAGCAATTATAAAAAATGGTGGTATTAGTATCCAATATCGCTTATTTTTAAAGTGTTTAATTACGATTCCCTTCTGTATACGTGGCCCACTAATCTTTATCACTATCAAAGACTATTTCTAATACGGCAAGCAGTAATGCGACGATGATCTCTGCTTTCAAGGACAATGTAATACTCCTCATCAATTCATCCACCGTAAACAGGACTAGCCAGTTTGATAGGAATTCAAAACTGAACCGAATAAATCCTATCTTGATCTTTCCTGTCATATTACGGACAGTCAACTTGAAGAAAGCTTTGAAAAACAATTCGACAATTACTCCTAGAACGAAGAAGCTGACAACAAAGCCAAGCAGCGACCAGATGGAATGATACTGAACACCGAGAAGCTCGAAAAGTCCTGCAAGCCCAAAGAAAAAGACTCCTATTATGAAGCCGACTACAAGGAAAATGAGAAGTGCTATTGCAAAAACGGTTATTATTTTTTCTTTTTTATTCATATCTCGAAATGAATCATTATTATGTTGTGGCATAGGTTGTTGCTCCTTCTCTATCTCTAGGGACTCTTAATAGTTTCATTTAAAGACCAAGCAAGCAGTACATTCACCCTCTGCGATTCCTGCTTATACCTACTCCTCTAGAAGAGAACTTGCTTTTCTTTGGAGTTGCTTTTGATTCTGCTCTTGATAAGAGTTTAGATTTAAGGCTAAGTTTTTCAAATGAATACTTTTGTTATATTTTAACATAAAGCTAGATTTTCTTCAGTCAGTGTTTAAGAACAATGATCCTTTAACTTTTCGATACTTTGAACAGGAATTTAACAATTTATGTCGAATATTCTAGAAATAAAGGATGTGATTTCGATTATTATTAAAAAACGACAGGAACCTGAAAGTATTTTGATGTTGAAACGTGGACTGAAACGAATCAGTAAACAAAGGCGTGACATGGAGTTGGAACTTCGCAATATCAAGCAAGGCTATCATGCTGAATGCGAACTTGATTTTTACTTGGAACGAATCGGAATTAACTCAAACGATGTAATTGTTCTTCAAGACCTCCGCCTCCCCGCTGCAGATCGGCATTCCTTTTTTCAAATGGATAACCTTCTCCTTACCTCATACTTTGCGGTCAACATTGATGTAAAAAGCCAACCTGGTAAATTCACCTTTCAAAACAACGCGCGAAACTTCCAATACTATTTGCATGGAAAAAAATACGGGATGACGCATCCTATATCACAGGTAGACGAGCAGCGTGATCAACTTCGATTCTGGCTCGGTGCTGGGTGGGAGAATTATCCGATCGTCAATCTAGTAGCTTTAGCAGATCCAAATGCAGAGATAGCGACGGATTCGAGTAGCGATTGGGTATATGAGTGTGTTATGCCATTTGCGTTATTGAAGGATTCATTTAAGCGTGCTACTAAGCAGTATACGCAATCCTTTTTTCAATTAAGTGAGCTGACGCGTATTGGTTATCAGTTAGCGCAGGCACATTGTAAACCTGAGTTGCATTATTGGAAAAGATTCGGAATTGAACTTGGAGATGTCGAGAGCGGGGTGCTTTGCCCTTTTTGCGGTAAGTTGGCGATGGATCGATTGCGGGTCATATGGGATTGCCCTCATTGCGGTGGACGAGATCGTCGCGCACATGTCATGAGCATATTCGATCATTTTGTATTTGTAAAACCGACGATGACGAATCAAGAATGCAGGGAGTTTTTGCATGTGGAAAAGGAACATACTGCTAGGGCTTTAATGACAAACGCTGGGATATTAGATTGGAATGGAAGTAATAGAGGTCGAGTGTATGTTTTGAAGAAGTGATATTCTTTATCAAAGGAACAAGGCGGGCTCTTCCTTGGATTAGTGCTCCGCTTCCTTGGATTTCTGCTTCTGTTCCTTGGATATAAGCATTTATCCAAGGAAGGGAAAGCTTTTTCCAAGGAAGGGAAGCCATTATCCAAGGAGCGAGGAGTTCTGTTCCTTGGATTAATGGTCCGCTTCCTTGGATATCACCGATTATCCAAGGAACAGAATATTCATCATGAAAGTGAAAGTCATAATGACCTCCGCTCAAGTGCCGACCTCTATCTATTTTTCTATTAAAAACCCTTGAACCTTAATTTGATAACATTGTTCTAACACAAGCAAAATAATTGCTAAAAAAGTTAATTTATGCTATAATTTACAAATATTATTTTAATGCTATAATAAGATTCTCCTGGCCAGGGGAATCTTATTTTTTTTATATAGGAGGAAGATGCTATGAAGCAAAATGAGTCAAGTCTAACTTCCTTAGTATCGGCTTTTGGTCGCGCGCATCACCATAGATACGACACACCTAAAATTTTCGATGATTTTATTGCGAACGATCTAATTTCCGAAGACGAATTTTCAGCTATTAGTAAGAATATGATTAACGGAATCCAGTTTTTTAACAAAGACATTGGGCAGCGTTTTAAAGATAATCCAGAAGAAATTTTGAAATGGATAACACAAGTACAGCTTTCTCCAACCCCCTTAGCACGTGCAGCATATTGCGAGAAAGTATTACTTCATGAAGTTGAGTTAGGTTCAAAACAGTATGTCATACTTGGAGCGGGGTTAGACACTTTTGCTTTTAGGCATCCAGAATTGACCGACAGCTTTATTTACCAACGTTCCTCCAGGCAGCTCTATTGTTTTTGATTATGCAGATGAAAAACTCTTTGAAGAAAAGGGCATTTCTAATCGAGTTGAAAATATGGTTAAAATGGCTGCGGCAAGTGGAGAACCAATGAAGTCGGGTTTTACTTATGCAGAAGTCGAGAATCTATTAGAAAAATCAGGTTTGCAAATTTATGAACATTTATCACCAACTAATATAAATGAGCTTTTCTTTGGAAATAGGACGGATTATTTAACTGCCTTCGAGACCATTCATTTTATCCATGCTGTAAAGCAATAAAAGTCTGTAGGTAATGGCTGTTCACGAACAGAACACACTAAAATGACCTCCGCTCAAGCGAAGGTCTTTTTCTTTACCCTTTTACCGATCCAGCTAGTAAACCGCGGACAAAGTATTTCCCTAGTAAAATATAAACTAGTAATGTCGGCATAGCGGCGAGGAGTGCGCCTGCCATTTGGACGTTCCATTGCACGATTTGGCTTCCAGACAGGTTTTGTAGTGCTACCATGACTGGCTGCGCATTGTTGTTGGTGATCGTTACGGCGAAAAGGAATTCATTCCAGATGTTAGTGAATTGCCAGATCGCAACGACAACGAATCCGGTGATCGAAAGTGGCAGGATGACTCTGCGAAAGATGCCGAGGAAGCTTGCGCCGTCCACTTGTGCTGCTTCAATCATCGAATCAGGAATGTTCGCATAGAAATTGCGGAACATTAAGGTTGTAATTGGTAATCCGTATACAACGTGAGTGAAAATAAGTCCTGCAATCGAGTTGTATAAACCAACTTTATTTAGAAATTGGATTAATGGAATCAGAATGCTTTGGTAGGGAATAAACATTCCGAATAGAATCATCGTGAATACGACTTCGGATCCTTTGAATCTCCATTTTGATAGGACATATCCATTCATTGCCCCTAGTATGGCTGATAGTAATGTAGCTGGGATGACCAAATAGAGACTGTTCATTAAGTTTGGTGCGAGCTCCGAGAATGCGTGCGTATAACTGGAAAAGTCAATCGCTGATGGCAATGCCCACATTTCGGATAAAGATACCTCCTCCAGTGGTTTGAAACTGGTGATCAGCATGACATAGACTGGAGTCAGGAAAAAGAGAGCAATCGCGATTAGTACGGTATATTTGACTATTCTTCTCACTACCATCATGATGCCCCCCTTCTGCTGTTAATCAAGTATGGCACGATAAATACGGCAACGAGTAGCAACATAATGATGGCAATTGCTGCACCGTTTGCGTAATAGTTACCGCGGAATGTCGTCTCAAACATGTAGACACCTGGCACGTCGGTAACGAAATTGGCACCCGAACCTGTCATCGCATAGATCAGATCGAATATTTTTAAAGAAATGTGTGCCATGATAATGACCACACTCATCGTAATTGGTGTTAACATTGGTAAAATCACCTTGCGATAAATTTGCAGTTCGGATGCACCATCAATTCGTGCCGCTTCCCTGAGCTCATCTGGAATTCCAGTAAGTCCTGCGACATACATCGCAAGTGAGAATCCTGTCATTTGCCATACAGCTGCAATAACAACTGCAATCATGGCGACAGGTAAACCGAATTCAATACTTCCCCACTGGAATCCCGCCAAAATATTGGTATCGGTATACCATTTCGGTTGGATGCCGAATACTTGTAAAAATTGATTGAAACCAGTAGATGGATTCAGTAGCCATTGCCAAACGACACCAGTTACCACAAAGGATAGTGCCATTGGGAATAAAAAGATATTGCGGAATAGTGCATTTGCCTTTTTCGTTTGATCAAGCAAAATCGCTAAGCCTAAACCTAGGATAATAACAAATCCAATAAAAAGGATCGTAAAAAAGACGGTATTACGTAAATCTGCTTGGAAACGATAATCTCCAAATAGATAGATATAGTTTTTCAAACCAGCGAATGACATATCGGGCATCAGGGTATTCCAGTTACTTAAGGAAACCCAGCCAGTCCAACCAATAAACCCATATACGAATATGACAATGAGCAAAAAGGATGGGGTTAAGAACAATAGTGCCATCAGCTGATCTCTGGTAATTTTCATTGCGATTGTCCTCCCATCTGAAGTAATTTCTATATAATTTGATATGTTGTTTACTTGTGATTGATTGCTTATTTTTAATGAGATGAAGTTTTTCTTGCAACTTTTCCTCTTTATTTGCAACTTCGCTCTTTGTTTTTACTACCTTAAAAGGGAAGGCTCGCACAGGGCGAGCCACCAATCTTAAAGATCTCCTGCTATTTGTTGTAATTTCTCAATGAATTGATCTACATTTTGTTGGGTTACGAAGATGTTTACTTCTTGATTTGCTTTGGTTAAATATCCCTCTGATGCTGCTGAACCGTGCGCCAAGCTTGGTGCTAAGTTACTATTTTGGAAATCTTCCATTGTGTCTGTACCGTATTCATCATATTTTGATGCATCGGCATCAACACGTGCTGGTATCGAACCTTTTAATGGATTGAATGCATCTTGACCTTCTACTGAACCAAGCACATTCAGGAATTCTTTAACCGTATCTGGATCTTCTACACCTTTAGGTAAACCAAATGTATCGGTGATAACCATGAAGTCCTCGGTTGTACCAGGGAATGCAAAGTAACCAAAGTCAACATTTGTTTCTAAGTTCAAGTCGTTTGAGAAGTAACCTTTTGCCCAGTCACCCATGTTGGTCATGGCAGCTTCTCCTTCACCTACAAGCTGAGAAGCGTCTTGCCAGTTACGGGAAGCATGATCTTCGTTAACGTAACCTATTATTGTTTCGAAGTATTCAGCCGCTTCACGAACGCGATCGTCGTCAAAGCCTACTTCTCCTTCCCACAATGCGCGATAATCATCTGGACCAAGTGTTGCTAGTAGTAAGTTTTCAAAAATTTGTGTTGCTGTCCATGCTTCTTTATCACCCATAGCAAGTGGTGTGACACCTGCTTCATCAAGTTGTGCTAATACATCGACGAATTCCTCTAAAGTAGTCGGCACTTCAATACCGTGCTCCTCAAATACTTCCATGTTGTAGAACATTACATTTCCACGGTGAATGTTTACTGGTACAGAATAGATATTTCCGTCTTTACTTACCATATCAATTAATTCTTCCGGGAATTTATCCATTAAATCATATTCTTCATAGAAATCATTTAACGGTTCCATCTTGTCTGCTGCAACCCAGCTCTCATTTAGCTCCGCTCCACCGTGTACTTGGAAAGTAGATGGTGGATCATTACCTTGCATTCTGGTAGCTAGAACTGCTTTTGCGTTAGTACCTGCACCACCTGCTACTGCTGCATTTTCAACTTCAATATCTGGATGTTTTTCTTCGAATAAATCAATGAGTGCAAGTAATCCATCTTCTTCCCCTGCACCAGTCCACCAACTGAAGATTTCTACAGAACCACCGTCGCCCGACGATTCAGCCTCCTCTTCTTCTGCTGCATCATCTGTTGTATCCTCTGTTTGATCGTCCGTGCTGCCTGTATCATCTGTCGTCTCATCATCTCCACCACATGCCACTAAGGCAATCATGAATATGAACATAATCAGAAACGCTAAACTCTTTTTTAACATGTTTCTACCCCCTTGGATTAATATAAGCGCTTTCAGCTATAATTATATAGAGAAAACGCTTACGATCTGACACTATTTTTCTGTATTATATTACGAAAATCTGTATTATTTTACGATTTGGCTCTGATATTGCTTCGGAGAGAGCCCTACATGTTTCTTGAAAACACGACTGAAATAGTTCGGATCTTTATAACCTATTTCATAACTAATCTCCTTCAATGTCGCATTGTTTGTCTGCAGGAGTTCTTTCGCTTTCTTGATGCGGATTTCTGTTAAGTAATCAATAAACGTACTGCCTGTTGCTTCATGAAATAGATTGGATACATAATTAGTGCTTAAATCGGTATAGGACGAGACATCGACAAGATTGATTTGTTTGTGATAGTTATTTTCAATAAATTGTTTGGCTTTGACAATTTTATCTTGTGATTGGAAATAATGTTTGATTTCTTTACATACTAGTTGAATTAATTCTTTCCAGTCTTCCGTTGTGACTATTTCTTCCGGTGTCGTGTCAAGTTTAATCCCTTTATCTTCCGCAAGTTGCTTGATTTGCACGAATAATTCCACATTTGCATGCGGTGCGATCACATCGAATAAAACCCAGACTTTTTCTTCTTCACCGTCACGGATTGCTTCCAATAATCTATTGGTTGGAATCTCTTCTGATTGATTGGTTGCTGCAAATCCGTATTGCTTTTGTTTTGCCTTCAATAGCTGCCTTAGTGCTTTCTTTGCTTCATAGTAAGACGTAGTGAGGTCTTCCACTTTATCATACGGATGACCTGCACCGATATAATGGTCATCACCAAGTGTTAATTGCAGACTGCGAATTTGTTTTAACACATCAGCATTGTCTAATCTTTCGTTGGATACATACAAGGCGATGTTATCTTGGGTGATATAGTCATCTGATAACGTGAGTGGCTTATTGGCCATGATGAAATAACCGCTTTGCATATCTGGACAGAGACTTTGTTGGAGAGGATGTGCATCTTCTCCCTGGATCACTTTCGTGAGAAAAAGGGCACGCCGATTTTCAAGCATTTGCTTATCTTGTTCCAACTCGCTTTTGACATTTAAGATGGCACGAATGATTTCTTCCTTCTTACTCGGTTTGAGAATGTATTCTCGCACCCCTAGTTTCATCGCTTGTTTGGCATATTCAAATGTATCATAGGCAGTTACCATAATAAATTTCGTTAGGGGAAACGCTTGGCAAATTGACTCCATCGCTTCTAACCCATTGATGCCTGGCATCTTAATATCCATTAATATAATATCCGGCTGGATGCTTTCCGCTACTTCAATCGCTTTACGGCCATTAACCGCTTCTTCAACCTGTTCAATATCAGAAAAGTGTTCCTCTAGAAATTTGCGCATTGCTTTTCTCTCTAAAAATTCATCTTCTGCAATCACTACTTTCACGCTAGTACCCCCAATTCTTGCTGTTGTTTGTCTGGTAAATATATTCGGATGATCGTTCCCTTACCTAATCTAGTATCGATTTCTAGAACATCATCTGTTTGATAGAACATTTGCAGTCGTTTGATGACATTGACTAATCCTATCCCTGTCATATGACCAACATGTTGTTCATTTTCTGTGGTTGATTGGATTAATTGTCTTCGTTTCTCTTCTGCCATGCCGACACCATTATCAGCAACTTCCACCATAACCCCGCTATGATGCGTTTTAACATGAATCGAAATTTTCCCGCCTTCCTCTAATGATTCCAAACCATGGATAAAGGCATTTTCGACAAGTGGTTGCAGCGTTAATCTTGGCAGTGGCAAATCACCATCTTCTGGTAACTGATCGATATCAAATTCGATTCGCTCCATAAAGCGCATTTTTTGAATCGCTACATAATCTTCCACCATTTTCAGTTCTTCTTTTAAGGTGGTTGTTTTCTTTAAATCGCCAAGGCTGTGTCTCATCATCGATGCTAAGGAGTCAATCAAGTTGGACGTTGATTTTGCGTCTTCTAAATACGCCATTTTCGATACAGTGTTTAAGGTATTAAATAAGAAATGTGGCTGAATTTGATTTTGTAAATGCTTGAGCTCTAGTTCCTTCATCAATCGCTCTTGTTCGGATTGATCTTTAATCTCTTTAATTAAATTACGGATACTTTCCCGCATTTTGTTAAAAGAGTCGCCTAACAGCTTCAGCTCCACTGGTGACTGAATTTGGACTGATTTGCCATCGAATTTTCCAACTGATACTTCTTTCGCTGCTTGAGATAATGCTTGAACCGGTCGATGGATTCCTCTGGAAAATCGAACCGTTATAAACGCACCGAGTAAAATCGATGTAATTAATAAATAGAGTGTAAAATATTTAAAGGCTTCATTGCGCTCACGAATGTCCGCATACAAGGATTGGTATTCTGTCAGTGACCCATCTAATAATTCCAAGGTTGATTCCTGAATATACGATGACGTTTGATCGACTTCTTTCACATGCATTGAATAGCGTTCCATATCATCACGGAGTACAAATCCGGTCGTTAAATCGGTCTGGTAACGGAGAGCATCGATTAAGTTGATATAATTTTTATAGTGAATCGAGTTCGTCTCTTGCATAATCGGTGCTGTTCTTTCATGGAAATTTTCTCTTGCTTCATAATAGGCTTCTAAGTCTTGTTCCTCTCCACTTAAAACATATGCTTTTGTCTTGTCAGATAGATCCTGAGCTGATTGGGAAATCGAATTCAGGTTTAGTAATGTTTCAAATTCCTGATGGTATTGCTGCATTAACTGCGTCGAACTGACATAAATCGAAATCGTGACAATATTAAATAAAATAATAATTCCAGCAAAGATCAGCGTTAATTTCGATTGAATCGTCCGACCGTTCAGTAATTTTTTTATTCGCATCTTTACTCACCTTCTTTCAAAAATACCTCACCATTCATCAGGTCTTCTTTCATGATCACACCTGTTTTGGTATGGTGTATTTGCTCGGGTTGATCATTTTGATAGAGTTGATACATTTCCTCGACTGCCTTCTTCCCCATTTCCTCCGGGTATTGGGCAATCGTTGCCTGGATCTTGTCGTCTTCTATTAAGGACAGTGTTTCTGGGAGAATATCAAATGCCAGCACATATGGACTTGTTGTCGGCTGAAATTCACTTATTGCTTGCACGATTCCCATTCCATCTAAAGCACTGATGCCAAAAATAGCGGTTATATCGGATCGACTTTTTAATAATTGATAGGTGGCATCTGCTGCACCTAATTCGGTAATATTCGATTCGGCTACTGCGACCAACTCAATTCGCTTCTCTTGGCTGATCGCTTCTTCAAACCCTTCTAAACGCTCCATTTGATTCTGGGCATCTTTTAATCCGATGATGGTAACAACTTTTTGCTCTCCTTCTGTTTCTTCGATCAGTGTCTTTCCTGCGAGATAACCCGCTTCGAAATTATCTGTTCCCACATAAAAATCACGACCACTTGTTTCATTATCGGTGTCAATTGTTGCAACCGGGATATTGTGTTCCTTCGCTTTTTGGACAAGCTGACGAAATCTCGGATCACTCATCCCTTTGGTAATAATGGCATCAACATTGGCAGCAATCATGCGGTCCAATGTGTCGAGACGTTCATCGGTATCTGTTACTTTTGGGCCTACATATTCTAAATAAATGTTATGCTGTTCCGCTGCTTGCTTCGCACCTTTTTCAATGAAACGCCAATAATTATTCCCGACTTCTTCGGTTACAAGTGCGAAATGATAATCATACATCTGCTCAGATGCAGCTTGCTGATCGATATAAAACGTTTCTTTGCCATAATAAAGCATAAGACTAAATGGGATGAGAAAAAGAATGGTAAAGAAGATTTTTCGTAACACAGTAAACACCTTCTTCTTGAAATTGAGATATCTTTTCTTTTGATTAAATTGTAAGCGTTTTTTCTGAACTTGTCTATGTTGTCGGGGAGATACTCCTCATTATCTCGTGAAACATGGAAAAGAAGCTTGAGAGAACTCAAGCTTCTTGATCTGCCATCCATTCGAACAGGCCTGGTACTTCATCATTATAGACATAGATCCATGACCAGTGACCATTATATTCATATGGGGTACCGTCTTCATTGGTATAAATCCCTGACGTGTCAAACACTCCATCGAATAAGGTCATGTGGACGTCGGCTCCTTCCACTTCCGACATTCTTTCATAAGTTGGAATCGTATTTTCTGTTGGATCTAATGTTGGGTCATTTTCTGCGGTAATGAACCATGTAGGTGTCTTTGCTAAATCCGTAATATCTTGGTCCGAAATGATAGAATCATTTAAACCCTCACATACTGGGAAAGCAGCTGCAAAATATTCTGGGTAGTCTCTTGTCATCACAAGAGTCATATAACCACCGTTAGAAGCACCACCGATATAAATACGGTCGGTATCAATATCATCATGTTCCGCTACGAACTCTTCAATGAGCTCCATAAGTGGTTCTGTATAGATAGAAGTCCCATCTGCACCACCAGATTCACCGTGCATCCATCTCGTTGGCGCTTGTGGTACTAATACATATGCACCGTCATAATAATCTTGAACCGAATCAGACGCAAAACTTACTGCTTTATTTGCTGATAGCGGGATCGTAGGATCTGTTCCACCTTCCCCACCACCGTGTAACCAAATAACCAGCGGATTATCTTGCTTATCTTTTTCAGGTGTGTAGCTAGCATAGGACATGTCAACTCCTGCAAATGTGCCGCTGTTCATGTCAAAATCTTCAACAGCCTTTTTTGTATCGCCTTTAAAAGTGGTAATTTCTAAATCTGTTAGTTCTCCATATGGTGTCTCTATTGCCTGTTGTTGAGTAAAGGTATAATCGGTTTCGATCCACTCATTCAAGCCCATATAATTCATCGGTGCACCTAATGTTTGATCAGGACCGATTGCTAATTCAAGGACAGCATATTTCCCCATTTCTTTGGCTGGATTGCCGTTCTTATCCGCTACATATGCATTGGTTACGTCACGATTTCCTTCTTCTAAAAGTGACTCTGCCAATCTGTTATCACTGCGCGTCACATGAACCGAAAATGTTTCTTCGTCTATTGAGTCGGTTGGTACAGGTTTTCTTAGTTCGACGATCACCTGTGTAATCGCTGGTCCCCAATCCTGGATTTCTGTAATCGTATAGTATCCGTTTGATTCTTTGGCAGAAACAGGAAAACTGAATCCGATCGTCAGTACAATCATACTACAAAAAATAATTATCTTTTTTAGCATCGTTTAACCTCCTTTTTGTTGTTTACGATCTTATATTAAGTTGTAAACGGATACATTTACCCCTCAAAAAATAGCATAAGTTTATGATTTTATGGACAATTTTAAGAATAAGACAAGGGTTTGGGCAGGATTTACCATTAAATAGGTCGATGGTAGGGGTTGTTCATTGCAGAAAAACTGTTACATTACAGTCTAATTATATTTAAAATAGGGAATCTTATTAAAAACTAGGGTTTAGGAGGGAATGAATATGCCAAAAAAATTTAATAAAGAAAATGTTACGATTGGATCGAATGATGCGATTCGAGGCAAGCCATCATTTGATATTGATCGTGTTTTCAATGTTAAAGAAACAAAACAATCTGAAGAGAAAAAACTTTGACACAATATTATCGGTTTCATATATAAGACACCTCTTCTAGTCATACGTTGAGGTGTTTTTTCCTGCGCTCTACTTTATAATCAGTCAACCAAATATTAGGTTGAGAAGTACTATTTAAACAAGTATCAATCCTTCCAGGTTCTAAGTAAAAATGGAGAGGAACTTGAAGGATCTCCTATCATCAAAGATACATTAAATGTAAAGTATGGAGAAACCTATGAAATAGCATTTGTTGCAGACAATCCCGGAAACTGGTTATTCCACTGTCATGATTTACATTATGCTTCAAATGGAATGGTGAGTATGGTTAAGTATCATCATTTTGAAGAGTTTTATACTGGTACAGGTCGGGTGGATAACCAACCTGAATAGATAATTTAAGAGACCAGGACAAAGCATTAATAATACCGAATTTAAAAATCAAATCCTTCCTTGGATATCTCGCGCTCTTCCTTGGATATATTCATTTATCTAAGGGAGAATTACATCTTTCCAAGGAACAAAAATACTTATCCAAGGAAAAGAACACAAATCAAATATACCAAGCTCTTCTTTTATGTGTTCAAAACCGAATCGATCTACAAATCGATAAAACTTCTCCCTCTTCTTATCATTTTGTCGATAAATAATAACTCTTCATTTAAAGCGTTACTTAAGCTTTTAATAATTTCGCATTAATTGCTACAATAACTGTACTTAAACTCATAAGAACCGCTCCCACTGCCGGGCTTAATACAATCCCAAGTGGAGCTAAAACACCTGCTGCTAATGGAATAGCGAAAATGTTATACCCTGTTGCCCACCAGAGATTTTGAACCATTTTACGATATGTTTTTTTCGATAGTTCCATTAAATCTACAACATCTTTTGGATTACTTCGAACAAGAACAACATCCGCTGTTTCCATTGCTACATCTGTTCCAGCACCGATTGCAATCCCTAAATCAGCTGTTGCCAAGGCAGGTGCATCATTTACACCATCTCCTGTCATAGCAACCTTCCACCCTTTTTCTTCTTTTATTTTCTTCACCTGGTTCGCCTTATCATCTGGTAAAACTTCTGCATATACTTCATCGATATCTAATTGTTTTGCTACCCAGTTAGCCACTTTTTGATTGTCTCCTGTTAGCATGATCGAACGTACTCCATTTTCTTTTAAGGATGTAATTGCCTCCTTTGCTGTTTCGCGGACCATGTCTGCTAGTGCAATCATCCCGGTCAATTCGTCTTCAAGTAGTACAAATACGACGGTCTTCCCTTCCTCTGACATTTCATTAAACAACTGCTGATCGTAACTTAAATGATGATTTTTTACATAGCCTGGACTGACAACATTTACTTTCTTGCCGTTTACTTTGCCCTGAATACCTTTACCAGTTATAGATTCAAAATCTGTTACTTTACCTAACTTAACCTTTCTTTCCTCAGAAAATTTAACAATTCCTGTTGCTATTGGGTGTTCAGAATTTTGCTCTAAGCTTGCTGCAAAACTTAAAATCTCATCCTCGTTGTAGCTTTCGCTAGGTACAATATTAGTTACACCAAACTCTCCTTTGGTCAGCGTACCAGTTTTATCAAAAACAACAGCATTCAGATTACGTGCCCCCTCAAAGTTAGCACGGTTCCGAATTAATAATCCTTTTTTAGCAGAAATCGCTGTAGAAACTGCTATAACAAGTGGTGCTGCCAGTCCCAAGGCATGTGGACATGTAATAACCATTACTGTAACCATTCGTTCAATCGCAACATCCAAAGAATGACCAAGCAGCATCCAAATAAATAGGGTGGCAAATCCAGCAACTAAAGCAAGGTAAAATAACCATTTGGCCGCGCGGTTCGTTAAATCCTGGGTTCTGGATTTTGATTCCTGCGCTTCTTTCACCATGGTAATAACCTGTGATAAATAAGATTCTTCCCCAGTTTTTTCTACTTGTATCGTAAGTGAACCTTCATTATTAACTGAGCCGCCGATTACTTCATCCCCTTCAAACTTTTCGACTGGTACGGATTCACCTGTAAGCATCGATTCATCTATAGCTGATTTTCCATCCATGATTGTTCCATCAACAGGGATCTTTTCACCTGGTTTTACAAGAACCCGATCATTATTTTTTAACTCCGTTAAAGGAACATCCTTCACTTCATCGTTGTCATCTAAGCGATGTGCTTCATTTGGCATGAGTTTCACCAGTTGCTCAAGTGCATTAGATGCACCCATTACGGATCGCATTTCAATCCAGTGACCTAATAGCATGATGTCGACCAATGTAGCTAATTCCCAGAAAAGCTGATTACCTACCCAGCCAAATACAACCATGGTGCTGTATCCATATGCAATGGTAATAGCAAGAGCAATTAACATCATCATCCCTGGGTTCTTGTCTTTTAATTCTCTTATTCCACCTATTATAAATGGCCAGCCACCATAAAAGAATACTACCGATGATAAGGCGAATAAAATATACATATCACCTGTAAAGCGCCAATCCACTCCCATGAAATCTTGAATCATAGGTGATAAAGCGAGAATTGGGATAGTAATAATTAAGGAAATAAAGAATTTCTTCTTAAAATCCGCCACCATATTTCCATGATCATGGTGACCATGTCCTCCGTGACTGCCGTGATCATGGCCGTGACTCTTATGTTTATCATGCACATGATCATGCTCATCGTGTTCTTCGTGATTATGTACATGGCTATGATGGCCATGGTGCTGGTGTTTATGATGTTCATGTTTATGATGTTCATGTTTTTCATGCTCATGTTTTGCCATAAATATCACTCCTTCTACATATACTCTACCCTGGTATTTTAATTACAAACCAAACAACATTCCTTTTTAGAAGAATTTTAAAAAAGCTATAGAGTGTTTATAGGTGAAACTAGCTCTATAGCTTAATCCTTCATTATTCAATTGCTGACAGTTCATCTTCGGTTACCCATTTATGATTAGTAACCTCTTCACCGGTAGTAGTCAGTGCAAAATCAACCATGTAAACAGTGGTTTCTTTAGCTGAATCAATTTCGGCTGTTGCGCCATCCATACCTTCCATATGATCAGCATTAATAGTTGCTTCATCTCCAGGCTCTAAAGGTTCTTCTCCAGCATCTTCTAATTCTTCATGGATGACCCATTTGTGATCTGTAACTCTTTCACCACCATTTGTTGGAGTGTAAGACACCGTATACACCGTTGTATCATATGCACCAACAATCGTTGCCTCGGCACCACTCATACCTTCCATATGGTCCGCTTCTATGATTGCTTGACTGCCTACTTCATATGTAGGATTTTCCGCTTCCTCTAAATCTTCTGGAACCTCCCCGGACCCTGACATATTCATATCTGAATGGTCCATTTCATCATGTGATTCAGATTCTGTCTCCATTTCTTCTTCTGTGTCTGCGCCTTCAGGATTTGTTTCTTCAGTGTCTTCACTACAAGCAGATAGAACCATTACAGCTAATAGAGAAAGCAGGGTAATTTTAAATTTACTCATTAGATATCCCTCCTCAATTTATTTGAGTATACAATACCCTATATAATGGCTGATTATGTGCAGAATATTATATATGTTGGAAAAAAACTTTTTTCGCTATTTAATTTTACGGTAAAAGTAACCAATAACCATTAATATCAAGGATGACACTACAAATAGTTGACCTAAAGAAGTATAATTCAGTTGCACCCCATCTTGACTTTCTATATTCTCATTATCAGAAACATTAGGAAGCTTGTCCTCTTTTGAATCCATTTTTTTTAATTTAAATGAATGGATAACTTCCTCATCTTCATTGACGATAACCAATTCACCATTTGTAGTTACTTGTTTATCGATTTCATTATTTAAAGGTTGAGTATACGCTAATTTTTCAGGTGTAGTATATTTATCTCCTTCTAGAGTAAAGGAAGTATCTTCAGCAATGTAAGATGTTTTGTAATGATCGAATCCATAGTTTAAGAGATTAATAGTATCCTCATATGCCCCATTGCTATCATTGCTTTTCAAGGTAATGACGATTAAACTTAAGTCCTCATTCTCTGCTGTTGTGGTAAGTGTATAACCAGATTCGTGAACAAAACCATTTTTTCCGCCTGTAATATTCTCATAAGGAATTTCTCCCTTCAGTAATTTGTGATGAGTAATAAGTGTAGTATCCCACGCCTTTCCATCCCACTCCATTTCTTTTGTACCGAATATTTCTGCAAAAGTTTCGTTTTTCATAGCATATTTTGTTACTTTTGCTAGATCTTCAGCCGTTGTAACATGTTCAGGATCAAATAAACCGTGTGGATTCTTTAAATGAGTATGCTCAACACCAATCACATTTTCGAGATAATCATTTATATCTTCCGAGAATTGCTCTTCACTCCCACTTACATACTCAGCAATTGCTACTCCAGCATCATTACCAGAATTAATTAATAAACCTTTAATTAATTTTTCTAGCCGGACTTTTTCACCTTTCTCTAAGAAAACAGTTGTACCTTCTATATTTTTAGCACTTGCATTACTACTAATAGTCACCATATCATTTAGATCCGCATTTTCTATTGCGTAAATTGCAGTAATAATCTTAGTAAGGCTTGCAGGATACATTTGGGAGGCGGCATTTTTCTTATAGAGAATTTGTCCAGATTCTGCTTCCATTATTATCGCCGCTTCACTTTCAATGCTGGGTAAAGTATTCGATTCAGCACTAACAGTTGGAAGAAAAATAGTATTAATCACAATTAATGTAGTTAAAAATAGTACACACCTTCTCATTTCTACTCTCCTATTAGAAATACTTATGATATTCTATTATAACTAGAAAATATGAAGAAAGAATGCAAATTTATCATTTGTAATAGTAGCTTAAAATAGTAGTAAAACTGTAAAAACACTGTATTTATTTGCCAATCCCACCTGGTTTCATTCACAGCTTTAATATTTACCCTGCGAGAACAAAAGAAGATCATTTCAACATCGTAGTAGCAAGAGAACTGATAAACTAAAATGGCGACCTTCTTGTGGAAGAATCGCCATTTATCGTTATCTTATATTTATATTTGATACAAGCGGGCTATACGATATTACACCAATCCCCTCTTGCGCATGTTTGGTTGTTCTCCAAGAAATGATATAAATCAGGGGAGGAAGAAGTTAGCTTGAGGGTTCAAAGAAAAAGCCTACCTAGAGAGAATTTACACCTTTAGCGAGCCACGGAATCCCCTCGCACCATAGTAGGATTCTGCTCCATTGTGGTACACAAAGACAGTATCATAGCGACGATCACAAAATAGAGCTCCACCTAGTTTTCTAATATTTGCAGGTGTTTGGACCCAGCTTGATGTTTTTTTATCGAAATCTTCCAGTTTCTGCAATTCGCGGTATTGTTCTTCTGTTAAGAGTTCTATGCCCATAGCGGTTGCCATATCCATAGCGCTATTTTCTGGTTTGTGTTTTTTCCTGGACTCTAGCGCTTCCCTGTCATAACAAACACTTCTACGGCCTTTAGGGCTTTCTGCTGAACAATCATAAAAAATGTATTCCTCGTTGTTGTTATCATATCCGACAACATCCGGTTCACCGCCAGTTCGTTCCATTTCATAGAGCGACCATAGTTTTTCAACATTAGCTTCCAACTTTGCTTGAACGTTAGGCCATTCAAGTTCCTTATGGCGGTTCATGTTTTCTTCAAAGCGTTCTTTTAATGCTTCGAGTAATGCTTCACGTTGTTCTAGTGATAACTCCTCATTTCTCTTTGTCATATTGGTTTGCTCCTCTTATTGTTTTTACTAATCATAGTTTACTGCACTTACTTGAATAATAATATAGGGTGAAGCTCCTTTTTTGAAGAAAAGCACCTATTAATGAACTTTCAGAAGCACACCGTTAAGAGGAAGTGCACTCGTTTGTACTATTTTTCCTTTTTTAATATTTCCTGAAGTTTTTTTACCTATTCAGTTTGAACTAGACTATTATGTTAACAGCATGAGTCAGATCTCATCATCACTCCAAATTTGATGGACATATAGTACGTTATTTTGCATCATAACGCCCATTTATCGATGTTGGCGGACATATAATTCCTTATTTAACGACTTTAGATAAAAATTAGCCTTATTTTCAATGAATAACGGAATAGATGTCCAACGAACCTCGTTAAAACAGCATTTTTTTCACAAATAGAGGAACATATGTCCGTTCCCTATATACAAACAAAGTTAGCAAGACCAAATCCTATACGATTTGGTCTCCTTTTTTGGATATTTTTCTCAGGCTCTAAATTCACCTTCCATAACCGTTTCTGTTAGCGGACGACGATCGGAAGGTAATTCACGTTCTTGGAATTTTTCTTCTAATTTTTCTTTTTCATCTTGGTAGCCTATTGCTACGACTGCATGGATTTCATATTGCTCTGGAATGTTTAATACTTCACGAGCTTTATCTTTATAAAATCCACCCATTGCGTGTGTGATGAGTCCTTTTTGCATTGCCTGTAAAGCTAAATAACCCCAAGCTGTACCAGTATCAAACGCATGTGCCCCTCCGGCTTCGGTGTCAGAGATCACTAACGCAAATGCTGGAACCGTCGTACACCATGCTAGGTTTCCGTCCATAATAAAAGAATGGAATTTCTTGCGGTCTTCCTCTGTTCTCGCAAGGATAAAGCGCCATGGCTGTTTATTCATAGCAGATGGTGCCCAGCGTGATGCTTCAAAAACAGTCTTCAATGTTTCTTCATCCACCTCTTGTTCTGAAAAAGATCGAGGTGACCAGCGGTTTAAAAACATCTCATCAATTGGATAATCCGCTGTACGATAGTCATTTATATTAATATTTTTCATCAGTATATTCCCCCTTCAACCACACATTATATGCTAAATTGGAAAATATCTCAAAAATCACGATTCTGGGCGAATATCATACCTTATAGTAATGACAACCTTAAAGGAGAAAGCATCATGAAAAGCTTCTTTTATTTTTGCTTTATTATGATCATTGGGTTCAGTCTATTTGTTGTTTTCTTACTATTTATTGCGCCCTTGATCGGTTTAAAAACATTTGTTATTTTGGTGATTTTGTTAATTCTTGGCTTCTTTATTGAATTTATTTGTAAATAATTTGAATATTTTTGAAAAATATATGGAATTTTCATGATTCTATAGTATTATATATATTATACTATATTTTTATAAGAAAGTGATGTGAAGACAGTGTATGATAAAGGGAAACTAGTTCGTAAATACAGGAAGGAACACAATTGGACCCAGGGAAAATTGGCTAAAGAAGTAGATACAAGCGCCTCCACGATTTGCAAACTTGAATTAGGTAAATATATTCCACCAGAAAATCTAATGGCGAACATCCAAAAAGTTCTCCATATTAAAGAACTTGCCCATCAAGAATATTACCCACTCATCACCCAATTAACCTCTTGGCAACAAAGCATCATCCAAAGGAATTATGCTACTGCAAGTAAATACTACAATGAACTCAAAAAATTTCCCATAACTTATTTTTACAATCAAAGAGGTTTATTATCATTGTGTAATTTTCAACATGCACTTATTTTTTACCGTCCAGATGTCGCATCTAAATACTTAGAGGATGTCAAGAAGCATGCTGATACACTTTCCCCTGTGAATACCTATCCCTACATAAAAGCGATCGGTTTGTATTATTTGTTACTAGATCATTTAAACGATGCATTTACTTATTTTAATGATGCGACACAAATAAATCCTGACATGTTTGAAAAAGATGGTGAAATCCATCTGTATTATGCGCTTGCCTATGATAAAATTGGACAAAACTTAGATGCCACTAGCCATGCCTCCACTGCATTATCGATATTCCAGTCAAAATTGAACCAGCCCAATATTCTGCTATCTCGCATCATTAAGATTAAAAACGCCCTATACAGATACAAACAACCGATCCAAGAAATTATCCAAGAATTACATAGCATTCTTGATAATTATACAAGTATCCATAAAAATTACATCTATTATGTATTAGGTATCGCTTACCTGCAAAATAGTGATTTTGAAAGCGCATTAAAATATAGCAAAAAAGCCATGCATCATGAAAAATCACCATCAGTAAAAGTCATCTATATCTTTTTTATTGCTTATATTTACGCGTTGCTTGAAGATGTAAAGATGGCCTTAACAATTATTGAAGGTGGAAATTCGATTAACAAAGGAAAAAAATATGAGTATTATTTTTATTTATTAAAAGGGATTATTCAAGGAACACACGGATCTGAAGTTTATCGTCAAAAAATATCAGAAGAAATTATACCCTATTTCCAGATGAAAGGGAATTTGCTTGAAGAAAATTATTGCCATGCGATACTTGGGAAGGTTTATTATTGCATGGGATTTTATAAAGAAGCTGCCAATCATTTTTATATTTACCCTGGTAATTCATACATTTCAGAGTTACTGAGCAAATATCCGCAAAAGTAAATATTCCCACACATTTTTTTGGAATGTTGAATCAGAATATGCATATAGGAGGTGTGTGAGATGGCGAAAGATGTTAAATGTGAGGTAAATAACTGTAAATTCTGGGCTGATGGCAATAGATGCCATGCTGATACCATCTATGTTGTCAGCCATACCGGAAAAAGTGCTGCCAATGAGAAAGAAACAGATTGCCAAACATTCGAACCGACCGTCTAACAGCCTTCTTTAATGGCCTCAGCTAACTATGGGGGTTAGCTGAGGTTAATCATTTGCTAGCGCATTTTCTCTGGTAAAGCAACAATGGACTCAATTAATGTATTGAGCTTTGTTTCGATGCGGTGTAACAAATAGAATGTCACCGCAACAGGAAAACCGAGATCGGTAATTAACGATATCCATGCTTGCTCCATGTGATTAACTCCTCTCCTTTTAGTAGTTGTATTTTGTTCGGACGATTTCAGCGTGCTTTCTCCTTATAACGTGATTAAATGAAAAGGAGAGCTGGTCTGCTCTCCTTTTTACTGCATTAGATTTCAATTTCACTGACATTTCGTTCAACGATGCGGGCACTTTTCTTCGCTACTAAATCTCCCCCTGAAGAAAAGAAGGCATTTTCACTAAGGATGGCATCCATTGCTTCGCTTACTGCAACCGGATCAACAGGTTCTACTGGATTATCCAATGAGAAAGTAACTGTTTTCCCCTCTTCATTTTCGAATTTCAATTCGATCTTCTTCATCACTTACACCTCCCTATTTCATTTGATTTTGAATTAATCCTCTGTGATTAATTCTGTGTCATTACGTTTCACCGAATATAAGACAAGTTGTTGTAATGGGACAAGCGTTTCTGTAACCGCTAGAAGCTGATCTGCTGTCGCATCTATCTTCACGTTGTTAAAAGACTTTGTCTTATAAATCTGATCCCCAGAGATTGGGTCCGTTCCATCTTCGAATGTTAACTGTAGTCTGGAGTCAATTCTTTCTGCTAAAGCCATATGTGCCACCTCCCTTCACCTCTATAATCATATGAGGAGGCGGAGAGGTGTCTCAGCAAACTAAAAAAGCCAGTACTTTTTAAATAAGTACTGACTTTTTTAGACTTTTTGTTTCCTACCTGTTAACTTTCTTAGACTGCTTAATATCGGTTGATGTCCATTCTTAACGACCCCGGAAAGCTCAGCGATTAACTGAATTCCAATGATAATAAATCCTAAAATAATCAATGACGTTAACATCGTTGCACTATTAAAGATAATCGCCATAATCCCGAAGAAACCGCTAAATCCATAAATGATTAACACAGAAGTTTGATGACTATAGCCCATCTCAACCAGCTGGTAATGAATATGTTTGCGATCTGCTGTACCTATATTTTGTTTATTGATTACGCGTCGAACAATCGCAAAGAGCGTATCAAAAATAGGAACAGCAATGATAATAATTGGGATGATAAAACTAAAAAAGGCGACATTTTTAAAGAGACCGAGCATGGATATAACAGAGATCGCATATCCTAAAAACAAAGCACCCGAATCGCCCATAAAAATCTTTGCCGGATAGAAGTTATGGTATAGAAAGCCAAGGCAACTACCAACTAAAACCATCCCTAAATACACAACAATCATACGATAATCAGTGATTGCGATAATTAAGATACTTGTTAAACCAATAGCTGATACACCAGCTGCGAGTCCATCTAACCCATCAATAAGGTTGATGGCATTGGTAACACCAACGACCCAAATAATCGTAAGAATGAGTCCAAGACCTTCTAACTCAACCGTTCCTACAAAAGGCATTGTTAATTTATCTATTACTAATCCAGATGAAACCACAACAAGCGCAGCAGCAAGTTGCCCGATTAATTTCTGGTATGCTTTTAAACCGACAATATCATCAATGATACCTGTAATAACAATAATAATACCACCAATAATAATCTCTAGCATGTGTGGATGCTGCGGCTGTAAATAAAGCAGTCCTGCAGCTACTCCCAGCACAATAGCGAGACCTCCTAATCGTGCTTTGACGCCGTCATGTTTTTTTCTTTCACCTGGTAGATCTACTGCGTTCACTTTAATTGCTAATTTTTTGATAAGAGGAGTTGACGCGAATGCCACGGTAGCTGATATTAGAAATGCTACAATTAACTCCGTTACGTTAAACATATATACACCTACTTATTTAGAAGAAGTCCTGTTTTCAAATTTTAACATATTTACTTATAACATTGTACAAATACCTTGCACCATTATAGCACGATTTTACTTTATGTATACTATAAATATACGAATTTGATGATGAATTCCAGACTGTCTCTTCATAATTTAATCTCTACTATACAGATCTCGTGTATACACTTTTTCTTTCACAGCTTTTAATTCATCAGTTAAACGGTTCGCAACAATCACATCAGCTACTTCTGTAAAAGTAGCAAAATCTCTGATTACTTTTGAATTAAAGAAGGTCTCTTCCTCAAGGTTTGGTTCATATATCACAACTTCTATACCTTCTGCTTTCAAACGTTTCATGACACCTTGAATAGCAGATTGTCTAAAGTTATCAGAATTAGTTTTCATCGTTAACCGATATATACCCACTACTTTAGGATTTTTGGCTAGAATGCTTGATGCGATGTGATCCTTTCGAGTACGATTGGCATCTACAATAGCAGCCATAATGTTATTCGGGACGTCTTGATAGTTTGCCAATAATTGTTTTGTATCTTTTGGCAAACAATAGCCACCATAACCGAAAGAAGGATTATTATAATGATTGCCAATTCTAGGATCTAAACCTACTCCTTCGATGATTTGTTTCGTATTTAGGCCACGTACTTCAGCATAGGTGTCTAACTCATTAAAGAAGGCAACACGCATCGCTAAATAAGTGTTCGCAAACAACTTAATCGCTTCCGCTTCCGTCGAGTTTGTAAATAACATATCTATATTTTCTTTGATAGCTCCTTCTACTAATAAATCAGCAAAAATACGAGCGCGCTCTGATTGTTCTCCTACAACAATACGGGAAGGATATAAATTATCATACAAAGCTTTTCCTTCTCTTAAAAACTCTGGTGAAAAGATAATGTTCTCCGTTTGAAACTTTTCACGTAATTCAATCGTATAACCTACAGGTATTGTTGATTTTATGATCATGGTTGTATCTGGGGTAATGGATAAAATTGTATCAATTACTTTTTCAACAGTTGATGTATCAAAGTAATTCTTATCCGGATCGTAGTTAGTAGGTGTGGATATGATCACATAGCTTGCATTTTGGAAAGCCTGCTTTGGATCAGTTGTAGCTGTTAAGTTCAGTTCTTGGTTTGCCAGAAAATCTTCAATCTCCGGGTCAATAATGGGAGATTTATTGTTATTGATGAGCTGCACTTTTTCTTCTACTATATCTAAAGCGTATACTTCATTATTCTGTGCTAACAATACTGCGTTTGATAACCCAACATAGCCTGTTCCTGCTACAGCTATTTTCATATAATTTCGTCCTCTCTTTTCAACTATTGTCATCATTTAACATCTTATCGTATTTTTAATATAACATAGAATCTACTGATTTCATTAAAATGGTGTAACGTTTGTTACAGAAAAACGTCTAATATATTAAATTGTAAAATATTTTCTTAAATACAATTTACGTCCACACTATTTCATAGTAAAATGTATGTTAGTGCGGTTTAATCTAGAAATCGGGGGAAATATGATGTCAAAAAAAGATGTGAATTCCAGAATTCAAATAAAAGAAAAGAAAAAGAAGAGTAAGCGTAGGAAAATTATTTTCTTTATTTTCGTACCTTTAATTATATTAATTGGGGCAGTCTCTAGTTATGCCATTAATTTATTCAATGAAGCAGAACAGGTCGTATCAGATTCTTATGAAGATGATGGTCGTGATAAATCCGAACTACGTGCTAAAGAAGTAGATCCTACAGAGGATCATGTGTCTATATTATTTATCGGTGTGGATGCTAGTGAACATAGAGGCACAAAGGACGAACCTGTTCGTTCGGATGCATTGATCTTAGCTACGCTTAACAAGAATGATAATAGCGTAAAAATGCTTAGTATCCCACGTGATTCATATGTTTATGTCCCTGAAGTCGGATATGAAGACAAAATTACGCATGCACATGCATTTGGTGGAGTTCATGCAACCATTGACACAGTGGAAACTTTCTTAGATGTCCCTGTTGACTACTATGTGAAGTTGAATTTTAATGCATTCGTTGATGTAATTGACGCAATCGGCGGGGTGCAAATGGATGTTCCATTTGAATTTACTGAATCCAACTCAGATGATAAACGTGATTCCATTCATCTTCTTCCTGGTGAACAGAATTTAGATGGTGAAGAGGCATTAGCTCTGGCAAGAACACGTAAAATTGATAATGACTTAGAGCGTGGTAAAAGACAACAAGAAATCATGAAAGCCGTTATTAGTAAAGCAACGTCTGTTAATTCCGTATTTAAATTAGATGATGCTATTCAAGCTGTTGGTAACAACATGACAACAAACTTAACTTTCGATGAAATGAAAGCTTTCTTATCTTATGGTACTTCAGGAAACATTGATGTTGATACGTTGAATCTTGAAGGAAGTGACATGCGGCTGAACAACACATACTATTTCAGCCTTGATGAACAACATCTTGCTGAAACACAGCAGATATTACAGACTCATTTGGATGTTGCCGAAGAAAGTGAAATAACGACCAATAACGAAGAAACACAGGAACCAACAAACGGATAATCTAATTTATGGTAGATAAATAATAAAAAATCCTCGGAGTTATGAAATGCTTCGAGGATTTTTTATTTCTTTTTAGACTAAATTATGGAATAATCCGTATTCATTATTTATTGATTTAATCTTACATAATTAGCTGTATATAAACCTACTGTTTTATTTTTATTCCATACACTGTTCCAGTTACTAAGAGGAATTGGTCTTTCCCCAACGTATGGGGATATTTCAGGTGTGATTCCTGGTTGTTTCTTTTCATGAACAAACCAATCCGTATAACCTGCACCATTCGTGCTAGACTGTAAGTTGATCGGTGTATATCCAGTAATATTCTTCACTCCATTTGCTATCGATCTACTATGATAATCAAATCCATAACGCGTATAAATTAATTCTCCTGATGAATGATATGCTACAGCAGCTTTAAAGTTGTGATGATTAGTAAAATCGTAAATCGCTTTTGTCTCTGGCTCTGATAAAGGTGCTTTCCCTTTATAGAAGCCATACCTTGGTCTTCCTGGATCATTTGAAACAGTTCTCCATAAATAAGGATATTGTCTGTTTAAATCTACACCTCTTATATTTGCTTTCCAATGTTTGAAGTCTCTACTATTATCATTGATTGAGATTACTTTACTCGGATTCTTCGCAGTTGAAGGTCCTTCTTGTACTAACATTACGCCATCAGGGTTTACCATCGGTACAAACCAGATCGAAACATCGTTCAGTATTCTACGTGTATTGTATCCATTATAATTTTGCATACGAGCATATGAACGAGCATACTCATCCACCATATTCATTAACACATTTGTTGTCATATGTTCACGTGCATGGTGTGAACCATTAAAGAACACTTCTTTATTCCCATTACCTAGTTTAATTGCATAGATATTACGTCCATCTACAGATTCACCAATTATTTTCGTTTCGATCAGATTAGGATATAGGAACCGAAGACGGTCAATGTCCTTTTGCATATCTTTATAACTATAATTCTGTCTTCCGTCCACTGTATTATATGTTTTACGAGGTAGTTTGTAAGAAATAACGTCATTCATTGTTCTTAAAGTCTTCTTCTCTACGATACCATTAACCTTTAGTCCATGATAACGTTGAAATTCCTTAATTTTTCCTTCTGTATAACTACCTAAGTAATTTGAAATAATACTACCGCCGAAACCAGCACGATCCAAGTCTTCTTTGAAATTCTTAATCTGACTGTTACTGTTCCCCTTCTGTATTGGGCTATTCGCTGCATCCTTTAGTTCCTCGACTGTTTTTTCCTCTAAAATCCCGTTAACTTTTAAACCATAGTAACGTTGGAACTCTTTTACTCTTTTTTTGGTAAAAGCACCGAAATAGTTTGTCTCAAGAATACCACTAAAGCCTAATTTATTGAGATACTTCTTTAGTTGTATTATTTCACTACTTCTGACTCCTTGTTTTGGTGACTGATAAACTTCATTCAATTTTGCTAATGTCTCTGGACCGGCAATGCCATCTACAGTTAAATTATAATAACGTTGAAATTCCTTTAGCCTCTTAGTAGTAAAAGAACCAAAGTAAGTGGTTTCTAAAATTCCGCTAAAATCTAGTGTATTTAATTTTTTCTTTAATTCAACTACTGCAGGGTTTCTGTCTCCTTCTTGAAGGGATTGCGATAACTCATTTAAAGCAGTTATCGTGACATCATCTGCAACACCATTTACTTTTAATCTGTTTGCTCTTTGGAATTCTTTGACTCTCTTTTCCGTGAAAGAACCAAAGTAAGTGGAGATGAGAATTCCACCGTAGCCTATTCTGTTAAGCTGTTCCTTAATTTCAATCGTTTCTTCATGCCTTTTCCCTAATTGTGGCGCTTGCTCGAGGGCTTCTAATTTAGATCTTGTTTCCGGTCCAATCGCACCATCCACAGTTAGGCCATAATAGCTTTGAAACTCCTTTACTTTTGTTACTGTATACGAGCCAAAATAGTCTGTAATTTTTATCCCGCTAAAGCCTAAGTTATTCAATGTTCTCTTTAAATCAGAAATGCGCGGATTTCGGTCACCTTCTATAAATGGAGAAGAATATACTTCTGTTATTAAATCGTAAGTAACATTATCGACTATGCCATTTACATTTAAGTTATAGTAGGCTTGAAATTCTTTTACCTTCTTCGTCGTATAAGCTCCATAATAACTGGATTCTATAATTCCTCCAAAGCCGATCTGATTGAGCTTTTTCTTAATATCAATAACTGCCTCAGAGTTTTTTCCTTCTTGAGGTGCTTCCGAAACTTCTTCCAATTTTGATTGGGTTTTTTCATCTAATATACCGTTCGCCATTAAACCGTAGTAGCTTTGGAACTCTTTCAGTTTTTTGGCACTGTATTCACCGAAATAAGTTGTTTCTTTAATACCGCCAAAATTAATACGATTTAAGACTTTTTTCATTTCTAATACATCATTGGAAGTAGTACCTTCCCTTGGTGCTTCATAAACGGCTGTTATTTTATTATATGTAGTATCATCTATAATTCCTGATGCTTCCAATTGATAATACGCTTGAAACTCTTTCACTTTTTGAGTGGTATACGAACCAAAATAATTTGATTCAATGATACCACCAAACCCAATCGTATTTAGCATTTGCTTTATTTCTACAAGGCGATCATCTCTTTGACCTTCTTTTAATTCACGAAATTCTGCTTCCTCTTGAGAGGCAACTACCTCCTCATTTTGTACTTCCAGTTGTTCAAGCTCCTCCGTTGTCTCTTCGGATTCTTCCGTTTGCTCTTCTACTTCCTCTGTTTCTTCTCCTGATTCCTTGATGTTTCCTTCATCGTCAGCGCTTTCCGCAAATGCAGAAAGTGGCATCACCAAACTGAAAAGTACGAAAAGAACAACCATCTTATAAGATGTCAATCTTTAACCCCCTTTTATAGTCTATAACTCTATTATATATCTCTGTGTAGAAAAGAAAAATAGCAAACTATCAAAGTTTGCTATTTTTAAAAAGTTTTATTTAATTATTTTTAAATACTGACCGCTAGATCCACTACTTACCCATCTATTAGCTCCATTATACTTAATATGGTACCACTCATTATCTGTAATGAGACGGGCATTACTATCCAGAATCCCTACTAAATGCTGACCTCGATTGACTTGCCCTACCAAGCTTCCGTTTGGCGATGTTCTAACATTCAATCCTGAAGCTGTTACTTCAATCAGGTTTTTCACTGTAACATAATCACCATGAACCCAACCTGATCTACCGTTTACTTTAGCTCGATACCATCCATAACCATCTTTACCAATAATATCAATAGTTTGATTATTATCAAGTGTTTCATAAACTTTGGTGCCGTTATTTGTATTTGGTTGAGCTCTAAAGTTTACTCTATCGGTAGTCGTACCCTTTATACCACTTGGATATTCAATTAGGTTATGTGGAGGATTTGCTCCACTGTAACCAGGTTGATCTCTAAACTGTGGTACTTCATATACATAATTGAATGTACTAATAGAATTCAAAATATTTGCCATACGAGACGTTTGATGAATCGCCCATGAAACATGAGTTGCATAATGGCCAGGACCTGTACTACCTGGATTCCATTTCATTTTGTATAATGTATCTTGACCATTTTTCACAAAACGTTCTGCAATAAATTTTGCACCACCAATGATTGCTTCTTTAGGTGAGAACCAACCTTGCTCATAAGCGTATTTAGCACCACTTGAGTTAGCTGAGCCATCATATGCAGCTGTACCAAACATATTGTAGACAGTTTCTCCATTATATTTTTGGCCTTGAGCTAAAGTGGAAGAACCGTTACCTGTTTCGTGTAAGGAATGTGCAATCAAGTATACCTCATTCAGATTATATCTTCTTCCTGCTTCAGCAAAAGCTTCAGCTGTTCCCGCTAATGTTCCCTTTCCTTGTAATACTTTTTCATTAATTTCTTTCACATTGATATTAGCACTTTGTGAAAGTAATAAGAATTGCAAATAAGCATTTGTATCACTAGGAAAATTAGAAGGATTAGCATAGTATTCTACTAAATTTCTTCCTGCCGCAACGGTTCCTGTTCCATTTGCTTTAGGAGTTTTTGTCATAAGGCTATCGACAAAACTACTGAATGTTTTGTCATAATTGGTGTATGTAACTAGAGATTGTACTAAATCATTTAGTTTATTTAGCGTAGTTTGATCTGCTACACCATTAGCCGTTAAGCCATACTTCTTTTGAAATTCTATTAATCTCTTCTTTGTAAAGGACCCAAAGTAATCAGACTCTAGGATACCATCAAAACCTAGTAAGTTGAGATTCCGCTTCATTAATGCAATATCCGGATGACGATCTCCTTCTCGATATGGTGGAGATGCTTGACTATTAATCTTAGCTAATGTCACTTCATCAATGATGCCGTTGACTACCAAACCATGATCTCTTTGGAATGCTTTTACCTTTTTCGTTGTGAAAGAACCAAAATAATTAGTCACTTGGATTGTTCCATAACCAATATGGTTTAGATTTTCCTTAATATTTGATAAATTGCTGTGACTTTTTCCTTCCTGGTAAGGACTATTCGCCACTTCCTTGATCTTATCCAATGTAGATTGGCCTACAACACCATCCGTTTTTAAACCATAGTATTGCTGGAATTCTTTTACCTTTTTCGTTGTAAAGCTTCCAAAATATGTGGTCACCATAATTTGACCAAATCCAACTTTGTTTAAGTCCCTCTTGAAGTCAGCAATAACTGTATGGCGATCTCCTTCACGGTATGGTGGAGATGCTTGACTATTAATCTCGGCTAACGTCACTTCATCGATAATACCATTGACTACCAAACCATGATCTCTTTGGAATTCTTTTACCTTTTTCGTTGTAAATGAACCAAAGTAATCTGTTACTATGATTTTTCCGTAGCCTAGGGCATTTAGCTTTTTCTTGATATCTGACAAATTGTTATGGCTTTTTCCTTCTCGATAAGGACTATTTACTACTTCGTCCATCTTATCCAGTGTGGATTCACCTACAACACCGTCCGCTTTTAAACCGTAATATTGTTGGAATTCTTTTACCTTTGTCGTGGTATAGCTTCCAAAATACGTGGTTACCAGAATTCCGTTAAATCCAATTCGGTTTAAGTCTCTCTTGAAGTCAGCGATAGTTGTGTGGCGATCTCCCTGTTGATATGGTGGAGATGCTTGGCTATTGATCTCTGTTAAAGTCACTTCATCGATAAGGCCGTTAACTGCCAAACCATGATCTCTTTGGAATTCTTTTACTTTTTTCGTAGTAAATGAACCAAAGTAATCTGTTACTATGATTTTTCCGTAGCCTAAGGCATTTAATTTTTTCTTAATATCTGACAAATTGTTGTGACTTTTTCCTTCTTGATAAGGACTATTTAATATTTCTTCCATCTTATCCAAAGTGGATTCACCTACAATACCATCCGCTTTTAAACCGTAGTATTGCTGGAATTCTTTTACCTTTGTCGTAGTATAGCTTCCAAAATACGTGGTCACCTTAATACCATTAAATCCAATTCGATTTAAATCCCTCTTGAAGTCGGCAATAGCCGTGTGACGATCTCCTTGACGATATGGTGGAGAGGATTGACTATTAATTTTAGCCAAAGTTACTTCATCAATAATCCCATTGACTACTAAACCATGATCACTTTGGAATTCTTTTACCTTTTTCGTAGTGAAAGAGCCAAAGTAATTAGTTACCTTGATTGTGCCGTAGCCCATTGTGTTTAATTTACGCTTAATATCTGACAAATTGTTGTGACTTTTTCCTTCTTGATAAGGACTGTTATAAACTTCGTTGATTTTATTTAATGTGGACGAATTTGCTTTGCCAGTTGCATCCAGCCCGTAATAATTTTGAAATTCTTTTACTTTTTTGGCAGTATAAGAACCAAAATAGCTCGTTTCCTGAATACCACTAAACCCAATTGCGTTTAACTTTTCTTTCATTTCTATGATCTGTTCATCGCTGTCACCTTCTTTATAAGTGACTTCATTTGCAGAAATAGATGTTACTGAAAGTAACATAGCAAAAAGAACTACTATCAACATTGTTAGTATTTTCCTAGTATTCATTTGTGGTTTTTCTTCACCTCGTTTCTTTGAATTTATTAGGCTACTACTCTAGTATCAAGAAAATTACCAAAAAAATCAAGTGACTAAAGTCCTATATATCGTGAAAATAAATCATATTACGACACTCGTTTGTACAAAAAAAGACATGAGCGTCCTATCTTAAAGCCCATGTCTAATATTCGTATCATCTCTTTCAATTCATTTGTCCTATATGATATCAAAACCTTGTCGAACAGGTCTAGTTCTTGATTGTTCACTTATTGTATGTGGTTCATTATAACCGTCTAATATATCTTTCACTAAATCTATCATTGTTTGTACGTTATCTGAGGACCCAGCCATTATTAAAGTCATTTTATCCGGTTGCCTTTTGAGCGATCCGCTTATTCTATATCTATGGGCGATTCTCTGAACAGCACGCGGAAACTTCTTTTGAAACTTTTTAGGGACAGTAATAAAATATCTTTTTAAAATAATGTTATGTGGTATATCTGGTACCTCAACTTTTTCGAAGATTGTTCTCTTATAACACATGGAATAAACACTGTTAAAATCAAAGTACATACGTCTGCTGCTCTTCCTGTCATAATTAATCGTATCAGGGAAAAGATAATCAATTATCTTGGCTGGTATATCCCTTGCTTGTCCAAATGTAGGATACATTTGAATATCTAATCCTGGTTTCGTATTAATCTCTAATACAATTGCTGTACCCTTATCTTCATCTATTAATAAATCCACTGCGCCTAAATGCAAGCCTTCTATTGCCTTTACTGCATTTATAGCTATTTGTTTATATTCCACACTTAATTCATCTGTAACATCAATTGATTCTCCGCCTGAGGATACGTTAGCTTTCTTTTTTAAAAATACTAGTTCACCTTTTGGTAAAATGGTGTCTAATCTCAATTGTTTTTCTTCAAGTGTATTTTTTAATTCTTCATCTATCCCAATTTTCTTTTTATTAGAGGGGCCATTATTTTTGATACGTATTTTATTCTTGGCATCTATCAATTCTTTTAGGGTACTCTCTCCATCACCTGTAACATTCGCTGGCACTCTTTGCACACTTGCAATTACTTCATCTTCAATAACGTACACTCTATAATCGTATCCTGTAAAACATTTCTCGATAATTATTTTAGAGTTAGCTGCTATCTCTTTTATTTCATCTAGTGCCTTTATCAATTGTTGATCATTTTGAATATCCGTTGTAATTCCTTTTCCACCATATCCATCATTGGGTTTGACCACTACAGGATAACCAAGTTGATTTGCATACTTAATCATTGCTTCATTAGAACTATCAGATTGGAAAAATGATCCTTCAGCATGTGGTACACCTTTCTCTTTCAATGGCTTTTTGGTTAATTCTTTATTCTTACAATTCGTTCTTGCTTCATCTGTCATAATACTCGGGGCGGCTGAATTAAAATCAAAGGATGTACCTTCTTCATCACTTAAAGTAAACCAAAAGATTCGAGAATCTTCTTCCCGTTCATATGACAGTTTCATTGCTAAATGCAAACCTCTTCTCCATCCTTCTAATGCAATAGAATAACCATTTAAAATTGCACTAGCTAAACTTGGTAAGGAGTTATCTATATGTTTTATAACTTGTCCTGAGATCTCTCTTCTTTTATCAAAATCTAACATAATCAAGTTGCTCCTTTGTTGGAATATATACAGTAAGAGATTGTATATTGATTAATAGTTTAGCAAATCTAATTATCGCTGTATACGTAAGACTTAGTTTTAATTTTATATTCTCATTTTCGAGGTTTCTTTCCATATTATATTTATGCTAACATAAACTAAAGAAATGCGATATTTTTGGGTATGAGGTGTAAACAAAATACATTTTTATAAAGATTCCATTCTTTTATATATCCAATTAAATGAAGAAATTGAGCAAGCATTCATAAAGGCATATATAAATTAATAAAATCCCCAGTAAAAGATAAATAATGGACGAATAATATGTTGTATTCGTATCAAATATTATTATCAAGAAAAAGAAGTCTTTAACCTGGTACTAAGAAAACGCAGAGCGCTCGTTCAGCTACGTACAAACTGCGCCCGTGCAACACGGGTGGGTCGAGTTGCCACGCAAAGTGGTGGTTTTAATCGATCATACTTCCGGAAGGAGATAAAGGAAACTCTTTGGGAGCTGAAAGCGAATCGATGTTGATTTATCGTACGGAAGTAGGGAAGTTTGCTAGTTGCTGGCTTGGAGCTAGATAGATAAGCAATTCTATACTTTCTGTCATTTCAACAAAATTATATTCTAAAAATCATTATTGGAGAAGAGGATAACTATGGAAAAACGTACTACCTTGAATAGAACTTTAAAGCCACATTGGGTTTGGGCCATCGCTCTCGGATCTGCTATTGGTTGGGGAGCATTTGTACAACCTGTCAATTGGATGGCAACCGCAGGACCTTTAGGGGTAATCTCCGGGTTCTTTATTGGCGCCTTATTAATGCTATTAATTGCTGTGAGTTATGGGTTTCTCATTAAAAGCTTCCCTGTATCTGGTGGTGAGTTTGCTTATGCTTATATCAGTCTTGGCAGAACACACGCATTTATCTCTGGCTGGTTTTTAACACTTGGATATATCTGTATTGTAGCTTTAAACGCTTCAGCATTTGCATTAATGTTTAAATTTGTGTTCCCTAAACTGGTCGAAAGAAGCTTACTTTACCAAGTTGCCGGTTGGGATATCTTCTTACCAGAAGTAATTGTTGCCACCGTAATTTTGGGATTATTTGGATTTTTTAATGTTAGAGGAAGTAGTTTCTCAGGGAGAATTCAATTTATTTTTTGTATTGTAATGGTAACAGCCATTGTACTTCTAACTTTTATGGTCGGTATACAACCAGATGCAGGTTTTTCTAATATTAACCCTCCATTTCCAGCAGAAACTACTGCATTAGCGGCTATAATTTCTATTGTAGCTATTGCACCTTGGGCATATGTTGGGTTTGATAATATACCACAAACTGCTGAAGAATTTGATTTTTCTTCTAATAAAGCATTTAAACTAATAGTATTCGCTATATTAGCTGCCGCAATCTTATACAGTCTAATGATAATAGCTACAGCAATGGTTAGACCTTGGGAGTCAGTAGTCGCTGATAATTACATTTGGGGTACAGGGCAAGTTATTCAAGACTTATTAGGTACAGCAGGATTAATTGTACTTGTAGTTGCACTTACAATGGGAATATTTACGGGACTGAATGGTTTTATTATTTCATCAAGTCGTTTGCTATTTGCGATGTCCAGAGCAAAAATTATTCCTCAAAGTTTTTCTAAACTACATCCAAAATACAAAACACCTTATTTGGGAATTATCTTTACCGTAATTATAGCAATGGTGTCACCGTGGTTTGGTCGGGAAGCGTTACTTTGGGTTGTAGATATGTCATCCATCGGGGTAACGATTGCCTATTTCTATACATGCTATGCCGCATTTTCGTTATTCCGCATGAACATGGGAACTAACTTTGATGAGAAAAAACATATTATCTCACCTGGTAAAAAGGTTATTGCCATTCTTGGTATGATTGCTAGTATTACTTTTTTAGTATTACTCTTATTCCCTGGATCACCTGCATTCTTGGGCATAGAATCTAGAATTGCTTTAGGTGCATGGGTTCTGTTAGGTTTATTATTCTATTTAATCAAGAGAAAAGATTTAAATAAAATCTCAAAAGAAGAGCTGAATTATTTAATCTTAGGAAATAAAGAAGTAAAGATAAAAAAATAGAGATAACAATAAAGCCACCCATTATTGGGTGGCTTTATTGATGAAACTTACACACTTTCCGTGATCATTCTTGATTATTCAGTGCTTTCTTTTCGTTCTTCTCTTTTTCTCTTAACTTTTTACTTTTCTGGATTTTAAATCCTACTTGTAATTTTCCGCTCCAACGATGTTCCGATATTTCTAGCTGTTCTGAATTTAGTTTGTTTTTTCTTATTAACTCTTCCATGAATTTATTCACTTTAGCACTTTTTCCTACTATAACCAGTAACATATCACCGCTTACCAGATGTCTTGCAAAACCATCTATAAAATTAGTTCTTGCTAATAACTTTAGATGGTTTTCAAATTCTGTTTTGACATCACCTTTAAGTAAATAAACTTCTTTTACTGCTTGCTTTTGAATTGGCTTAATTTTAATTTCTTCCACAAGCCCTTTTGTAATTCCCTCGTTTACGATATCAAAATTAAAATAATAATTAGTTGCTTTAGGAGTATCAACTGTCTCCGGAAAGTAGTAATCAATTATTGCTTTAGGTACATCTCTTGCAACGCCCTCTAGCGGGAATAAATGATTACTAATTTGCGCTTTTGAGTTTAGTTCGTTTACTACGACTTCGTTTTTATCCTCATCCACGATCAAATCTACTGCACATTGGATTAATCCCGGTACAGATTGTGCAGCTCCTATCGCAACTTCTCTTACTTTTTCACTAAGACTATCGGTAATATCAATTGGATCTCCACCGTTAGCAAAGTCACCTTTATTTTTTAAGAATATACGTTTTCCTTCAGCGGGAATGGTTTCTAAGGTCATATCCTTTTTTTTCAGATAGTCTTTTAATGCGTTATTAATTTTGATTGGTTTAAAATAGATAAATGGGCTTTTCTTTCTTTCGACGTTTTTACGCTTAATTAATTCCTCAATAGTATTTTTCCCGTCACCTAAAATATTAGCAGGCATTCTGTGAAAAGCGCCTAAAATTTGACCGTCTAACACAAAGACTCGATAGTCTTCACCAGTTATATATTTCTCAACTATGACTTCTTTATATCCCAATTGATGTCTCACATTATTAATAGCATCTGCCATTTCTTGCTCATTTCTGATATTTGAAATTACCCCTATTCCTCCACCTGCATTAAACGGTTTAATTACAAGCGGGAAACCTATGGAGCTACTATAATCCAATATATCCTTATCATCAGCTTCGCTATCAAAAAATTCCCCTTCAGGAACTGGTATATTTTTAGCTCTCAAATGTTCTTTTGTAGCCTCTTTATTTATACATACTCTTATAGCTGATATTGGAATGATGTCTGGCCGTGAATAATTAAAAATATATGTTTTCTCCCCATTACTTAATTCAATGTGTTCTGGCCGACCTTTCCTGTTAACATACTTTAAAGTTAAGCCTCTTCTCCATCCTTCTAACGCTAAAAGATAGCTACATAACTTATAGCCATAGGCGGACTTAGGTATGGAATTTTCCAAGTGATTAAACCATATTCTGTTATTTTCTCCCATATTTATCCTCCATCATGGTTTACGATTCTCTAGGTTTTAATAAAACTTTAATCAACCTTAGCGGTCCTGTAAATCTCCAAGAACGACTCAATTTTATTTTGATATTCTCTTTTTCAAGTCGACGCTTATCTTTTCGCATTTTGTGTAATTCTTTTTCGTACCTTTTTATAACTGTATTAATATTTTTTATACTGCTTGATTCCAGCTCTTCACTAATTTCAAATCCGATACGAACTGGTTGATCAAAGGTTTCTTCTATTATTTTTTTGATTTCTGCAAATTCTTGAACATCCGTAATGATTTGTTTAAATTGATTGACAACACGTTTATCGGTACCTGCAACAATTACTTCAATTTCACCGTCCATCAATGTTGTAATATAACCACTAAGGTGTTGCTCTAAAGCTTTATTTTTTATATATCGATGGTATCTAATTTGATTAACTTTTCCTGTTACAACATAACGTTTTTGATAGATCTCGCCTATCAATGCCGGCGCAACTTCCACTTCTTCTCCAGATCTGTTCTGCAAAGGACTTAATACCGTATTAAAATCAAAATAAACTTTTTCACGATCCGTTTTTATATCTTTTGTTTTCGGAAAATAATAATCAACAATTGCTGAAGGAATATCTCTTGCTCTCCCTCTCATCGGAAATAATATACCGCCTATTTGCGCAGTTGGATTTAATTCAATCACTACAGCAGCTTGATTGATCGGCTTATTTAAGTCAACAATGATATCAACACCGCCATGATATAATCCAGGTATTTCTTTCACCGCATTAATCGCTATTTCTTTAAATTCTTCTGGAATTTCATCCGTAACATCAACCGGATCCCCTCCGGCTGATACGTTTGTTTTTTCCTTTAATAGAATTTTTTCGTCTTTTTTTGGAATGCTGTCAAGTTGATAACCTGTATTTCCGATAAATTCCAGCGTTTCCTGATCAATATCAATAAGACAACTGAATAACCGCGCGTTTTTTCTCCGTTGTTCATTCTTCAACTGAATCAATTCTTCAATGGTATGTTCACCATCACCAATGATATTAGCCGGTAAACGATTATATGCTGCCACCACTCTATCTTCGACAACGTAAACACGATATTCTTCACCCGGCATGTATTGCTCCACAATCAAATCTTCATATCCAAGTGTATTTCTCACATAATTAACTGCCTTTTTTAACTCTTCTGGAGACTTAATATTTGTTATTACACCATTTCCGAGACTTCCGTTAGTTGGCTTTAAGACAAGAGGATAACCTACTTGTTCAGCAAATGCTAATATTTCAGCTTCTCCTGCTTCAGCATGAAATTCATCACCAGCTGGAACAGGTACTCCCGCTTTTTTTAACCATTGTTTCGTTTCATTTTTATCAGATCCGATATCTACTGCTTCATTACTAACTTTGTCCCCTCTAGTTCTAAAGAAATAATGAGTTTCTGTCTCAGAACTTAAAGAAAACAAGCGACCAGGTGGGTTGACACCAAAAGTGATCATCTCGTCAAATTTACCTGAATCTATCGTATACCATTTTAATTTTAGTCCTCTTCTCCAACCTTCAAGCGCTACTGCATAAGCACATAACTTCGTTTTACGAGCTCCCCTTACAATTTCATTTGTAAGATGCGGTAATGAAATAACTTGATTACTATTCATTCTGTTTACCTCCAAAAAGGATTACGTACCTAGCTTGCACGGCGATTCAACAGGCGATAAAACAATTTTATGACATCAGAAACTCTTCTGAATGGTGCCGTAATTCGCCATGACATACTTTTTTGATACGTATTATACTGTCCTTCTAGTTGCTTTAATTCTTTTTTTACCTGATTCATTTCGTCATTTAATTCTTTTAAATATTCAAGCTGTGTCTTATAATCTGCCTTTATTTCAAAGCCTATTTTAACAGGCTCATCCCAAATTTCTTCTAGAATATCCTCTACAGTTGATCTCTCCGGGTCTTCCTTTATGGATTCTTTGAACTCTTCCAACATCTCTTCACTATTACTAATAACGACTATTTCAATTCGTCCGTCATGTAATTTGCTAATAAAACCACTAATTCTTCTTTCAAATGCTTGTTTTCTTAACCCCCTGTGATAATCGATACCCTGTACATCACCTGAGACAATAAATTTTCGACCGTAAACTTTCCCTATTGGCGGTTTGGACACTTTGGTAACAGTGGCTACCTTTGAAATAAGAGGTTCTAGCATATCACCTAAATCAAAATAGAGACTTGTTTGTTTCTCCTCACCTTTTGTTTCAGGGAAATAGTAGTCGATAATAGCTGCGGGTACATCTCTGGCTTGTCCTTTCATAGGGAAGATAAGAGACCCTATTTGAGCAGTAGGATTAATTTCTAATACGTATGGAGTGCGCTGTTCACCATCTTGTTGCACAATAATATCAACCGCTCCGTGAGGTAAGTCTGGAATAGCCTTCAGTGCATCTACAGCTGCTAGTCTTATACTATCATCTAATTCGTCTAATACATCAACCGGATCTCCACCAAGTGATATATTTGACTTATTCGTTAGAAAAATTTGTTGACCTTCTGCTGGGATTTCATCAAAAGTATAGCCTTGGTCTAATACGTAATCAACCAATTCCTGATTAACCTTGATAGGGCAACTGATTAAACGTGGATTGTTTTTGCGTTCTTCATTTTTCTGATCTATTAACTGTTTAATCGAGTTGATACCATTGCCGACAATATTTGCCGGGATTCGTTTAATTGCACCTGCAACGGCATCATCCACTACATAAATTCGATAGTCTTCACCTTGAATAAATTGTTCCACAAGTATATCGTCATCTAACTCGCGTGCTACTTTATTGATAGCATTCTGCAGTTCTCTCATAGTATTAATATTCGTGTAAACATGCTTCCCAAAGCTGCCATCAACTGGCTTTACTACAACTGGATAGCCAATATTTTCAACATATTCATTTATTTCTTCAATCGAACTATCCTTAGAGAATGTCATACTTAAAGGGGTTTTGAGTTTGTTTTGTAGCACGTGCTTTTTAGTTGTTTCTTTATCTGCCCCTATCGTGACTGCTTCATTACTAACCTTATCTCCTCTAGTCTTAAAAAAGTAATGGGTTTTATCCCCTAAAGTAAGAGAGAATAACTTACCTGGCTTTTCTGTTGCCCAGGTTTTCATATCTTTAAATTTTTCCGAATCTTTTACATGCCACCTTAATTCTAGACCTCTTCTCCAACCTTCAAGCGCAATGACATATGCATCTAATTCCGATCCTCTTGCATCGGTAACAATTTCACTTGATAGATATGGAAGCCAACTTGTATTCTGATCTTGCATAAAGATGCCTCCTACCTTTTCTCTTCCTGTTATAAGGACTTGATCATTTCATCATAATATCGAAATGTTTTTCTGTCTATTAAATCTTGGAATAGACGTGTTTCCGCTTCTTCAAAGTACTCGCCTAACCAACTATCTGTAACTTGATCAAATTCATCAAAATTTCCCGGTTTTGGTGTAAATTCACCAAACACCATCTCTTCATCTGTTTTCAAGAAATCAATCCGTATAAAAGGCGCCGGAATTTCCTTGCTTATCATTTCTGCAAGTTCGATTTCCTGTTGTGATACACCTGCACCCTTGAACAGCTCATTTTCATATCTTCCAGTCGATATTCTGTTCGCATCTCTTGTCCACCAGCAATATCTTAATGCTGGGTATCTTTCTATTTCTAAAACTAATGCGACTTTTCCATAGAAACAATAAAATTTGATATCTTTTGCTGCTTGTTCCTGTTCATTGCCTATTAGTTCTTCTATCGACCATTGATCATCCTCAACCCACATGTTATCTAAGTCTTGGCCCATATGTTCTCTCAGAGTTTCGATACCTTTAATCACTTTCTTTCGACGTACATCCTGAATATAATCCGAATGGAACATAAGATATACACCGCGAGAACCAGCACCATCCACTGGTTTTACAACACAATTTTCTTTTTGTGGTACCGTATCGATAGAATATGTCTGCTCCTCAAACCATGGTCTTCTTATTCTTAATAGATCGATGAATTTATATGCTATTCTTTTATCATCTAACAGCATCTCAGGCATTTCTTTATTCATTTGCCACTTTTTGGATTGGGAAACGAGACTTGCCAGAAACGAAGACTTGACCTTAGCATCAGGGAGATGGTCAAGATCTCTTAACATAAATTCAGGTGTTTCTTCCAATGCTAAATTTGTTAATATTTTTTGGTACAGATAATTTATGATCTCTTTATTCCCATTGTTTTTATATAAATGAGCAACTGCTCTTAATCCATGATTTAAATCTTGATTTACCTTCTGCTTCTTTGCAATAAGCATATCAAGCAAAGAATCTATTTCAGCAACTTGTACACCTTGCTTTATTATACTCTCGATTTTTGTTCTTTCAAGTTCTTTTGTAGACAAAACCTCTAGAAATTTTTCTTTTGTATCGTTTTTTTCTTTTTCTAATGCAAGTTCTACTTTTAAGGATTCGATTTGTTGCCTAAATTCTTGGCTGTCTGGTTGTTTTTGATTAGAAGGTAATTTATTTGCCGCCTTCCATTTCTTACTGTCCTTTAATTTCTTCGTTTCTTTGACAGTTTGTTTATTTTTCTCCTCAAAATAAGCTAGTTCTGCTTCTTTCTGGATGAGCTGTTGAACTGACTTCTGGTCATGATTCTCTTTACGATCAGTGATAGTGATCACCTACTTCCGCTATAGTTGGTAATAAATGAGGCTCCAAACGATCAGCATGTAAAGAATAACCAAATTGTTCTTCAACGAATTGTAATGCTGTTGTCACTTGCTTTTCGTATAATTTCGGATCTTGCATTAATTGTCTCGCTTTCTCTTGGACTTGATTCGGTTCTGCATATATTGCTGCATCTTTAAACAGGTTCTGATAGGTTGGGGAAATGATTACTGGCACACCTACTGCCATTGCTTCAAAGATTACTCGTCCAAATGCTTCAACCCAACCAGGATGCGTATAGTAAACAAAAACATCTATTTCTTTCAAAAAGTCTTTCGGTTCGATTTCACCGAATTCATGTACTTCCCAGTTTTGTGGGAGTTCACCAAGTAGCTTTTCTGGTACTTGAGCTCCTCCTAACACATGAATTTCAAATTCTTCCGATTCCGGGTAAATGGTTAGCAATTCTTCCTTTTCATTTGGCCATTTCACATATTGTGCTCGAGAGTGACGACCAATTTTAATTGGTCCATCTGTAGCTGGTCGTTTTACTCGTTTCCATTCTGCTACATTAATGATATTCACCCAATCTTCTGGCGCTAGGGTAATCGCATCTAAATCTTTCTGATGATGTTCTTCCAGTGCTTCTCGTACAGAAGGGCCTATCGGATACCAGATGGCTTTCTTACCAAAATATTGTTTCAGGCGTTTGGCGCATGTTCTAATCTTATATAAAGGCGTTTCTTTTTTTGTATAATCTCTTTTCGGTGGTTGATTGACAATCACCTTAATGCTTTTTGCTTCAACATCTGGCACGTATCTCTGCCATTCCTGTAAAACAGGGGGATGACGGACAATGAGCACATTACAGCTAACCTTTTCGCCGTAGCCAATCATCTGAACTTGCTTACCATCGATCTGTTCACGAACTTTTGGATTAATCATTTTGGTCGAATGTAAATCATGCCTGTACAGTTGGATTAATCCGGTTTTTAAGCCTAGTTCCTTTTGTGCTTTGATTTCTTCAATGTTGGACATGTTGGTACCGCCAAGCAACCTGAATTCCGAGACAATAATCACATCAAAATGGCGTCTAGCGTGAAGTGATTTTTCTCCCCGAATTGGCCACATTGGTTCTGGTACTGCAAAAGGTCTTTCTGTCATTGGAAAAGGGTAATACACATCATCATGTGTCTGATGATACTCTGTATAAGCATCTAAGTATTCTTTTCTCACACCCATAAAGTATCCGTGGTAACCAAAGACACTATTAGCAGTTAGGGAGCCGCTTGATTGACGTTGAAAGGCACATGGCCCTGTTTGTAAATCAACTATTGCGTCTTTACCAAAGACTTTGATTAATCGTTTTTTAAACTCACCGTCTGCTCCAAATCGTACACTATCCCAATAGCCAATCTTTTCAAGGACTACTTCTCTTCTGAACATGAGTGAAGACATATTCGCAAATAGATATTCACCTGGCTTGCCGCGCCTATGAAAATGTAAATTTTCTGTCAACCTTGCTTGTTGCGAAGTATTGGCAATCACATTAGGATTTTCCAACAGATGTTGGACTTGAATCGTGATCTTCTCAGGATGTGACCAATCATCCGCATCATTAATGGTGACAAATTCACCTGTTGCTAGTTGTAATGCTTTGTTCCTTGCTATATATGCACCAGCATTCTTACTGTTTTTTAACAGTTTGATCCGTGGGTCCTTATGGGCATATTGTTCCACTACTTCAACCGTATTATCCGTGCTACAATCATCGACAACCAATATTTCAAGGTTTGTCCATGTTTGATTCGTGATAGAATCTAACGCTGTTTGTACGGTTTCTGCTGCATTGTAAACTGGGATGATTACTGTTATAACAGGTCCTTGTTGTTGTTGTGCTAGTTGATCAGTTACCTCTATTGCATCATATAACGTCCGACCTTGCGTCAGCGTAATGGGTGTTAGCTGATGAAGTGCAAATGCTTTATTGATCCACTCCACTTTCTTGTCACTAGTTGTTTCTGCTGACGCCATCGCTAAGCATAGATCTGGATGTTGATGTTGTTTGATATGTTCTAATAGAATCTGCTTCGCTGCATCATGTTCTTCCAAATGCCATAACAATTCTGCTTCTAAAATAGGTACTTTTCTTGTCCAATCCTGTGAAAGAGTATACTGTTTTAACACGTTCAAATAGGAAAGAGCTTGCTCTGCAGCAGATACCGTATCTTGATTGGCATACCAAACAGCAAGTTCGAGAGCAGCATTTTTCCTATCATAGGGATTGTTTGTTTTTTCTACTATTTGCTTTAATTCAGGGATGACTGTGTCGTAAAAGCCATACTCATATAATGCGCGTTTTAATTTTTTTATTTTCTGTTTCGATTTTTTTTGCATTTGCTTTTTGTCAAAGATTTGCTTGACCGTTTTCTTTCTAGTTGCAATTGCTTTGGCATTTTTCGCCCAAGTAAAACCGGACCTGATTACTCTATTTTTATCTATACGATTAAATGTTGCCAATGCTTTATCGTATTCTAGCTTATTTACGATATATTGTTGCTTTTCTTGCTCTAACTTGGCTTCTATTTCCCGTAGCTTTTGCTCCACATCCATTTGATTATGATCGTTTCTGGTCATGAAGATCTGGCTCCAATCTTGTAAAATGCATCTGATAACCAAATTGCTCTTCGACGAATTGTTGCGCTTTTGCTACTTGACTATTATATAATTCATCATCTTGCATTACTTGTATCACTTTCTCTTGAACTTGATCTGGCTCAGCGTAAATCGCTGCATTTTTAAACAAGTTCTTGTAACTTGGTGGAATGATTACCGGTACACCGGCTGCCATTGCTTCAAAGATTACCCGTCCAAATGCTTCTACCCAGCCTGGATGTGTATAATAAACGAAAACATCCAAATCTTTGAGGAACTCTTGTGGTTCAACTTCCCCAAATTCATATACTTTCCAATTGGCAGGTATTTGTCCAAGTACTTTCTTCGGTACTTGTGCTCCTCCTAACACATGGATTTCGTATTCTTTCGCTTCAGGATATATCGTTAACAGTTCCTCTTTATCATGTGGCCATTTCACATACTGTGCGCGTGAATGGCGGCCAATTTTAATCGGTCCTTGTTTAGCTGGTCGTTCTTTTCTCTTCCATTCCGCAACATTAATAATATTTAACCAGTCATGAGAAGCAAGATTAATAGACGCTAAATCTTCTTGATGATACGTTTCTAATGCTTCTCTAACAGACGGTCCGATCGGATACCATGTTCCTTCATCACCAAAATACTCTTTTAACCTATTTACTGATGTCGGAATATCATATAATGCTTGTTCATTTATTGTGTAATCTCTCTTCGGTGGTTGATTGACAATCACCTTGATCGTTTTAGCCTCTATATCTGGTAAGTGTTTTTGCCAGTCCTGTAATACTGGTGGATGGCGAACGATTAAAACATCACAGCTAACCTTTTCACCATAGACTAACATTTGCACTTGTTTACCATCGATTTGTTCACGCACTTTAGGATTTAGTGTGGTAACAGAATTCAAATCATATCTGTACATTTGCACAAGACCTGTTGTTAAGCCTAATTCTTTTTGTGCTTTGATTTCCTCAACATTAGACGCATTAGTACCACCAAGCAATCTGAACTCTGATGCTATAATAACATCGAAATGTCTTCTTTTATTTTTCTCGCGTTCTGGCAACATTGGCTCCGGAACCGGAAAAGGCTGTTGTTCCAGAGGAAATGGATAATACAAATCTGCCGCATATTCATGGTGATATAATTGCGCTTCTAAGTAATCTTTTCTTGCTCCCATAAAATATCCTGGAAAACCGAAGGCAGAGCTTGCAGTTAATGATGTTTCTGTTTGTCTTTGGAAAGATAATGGCGCTGTTTTTAGCTCGACAACACTTTTCTCACCGAATACATTCTTTACTCGACGCACGAATTCAGAGTCTCCGCCAAATCGTACGCTATCCCAGTAGCCGATCGCATGCATAACCGGCTCTCTCCGGAACATAAAAGATGACATATTAGAAAAAACATACTGTCCAAATTTTCCTCTGCGATAGAATGTCATATCTGTCGTTGCTCTTACTTGTTGCGAGAAATTAGCGATGGTAGACGTATGTTTGATTAAATGATTCACTTGTGTGGCAATCTTCTCTGGATGTGACCAGTCGTCTGCATCATTGACGGTTACAAACTCACCAGTAGTATGTTCTAAAGCAGTGTTTCGCGATACATATGCTCCGGAATTTCGGCTGTTTTGCATTAATTTAATACGGTTATCCTCTTTCAAATAGTTTTCAACGATATCTAGAGTGTGATCCGTACTGCAGTCATCTACAACAATGATTTCAAGGTTTTTCCATGATTGTGCAGACAGGGAACGCAATGTCGTTAAAATCGTATCTTCTGCATTATACGTTGGTACAATAATGGTTACTTTAGACTCATTAGCCTGTTCTGACTGGCTATTAACAGCTGTCGCGATAGAATCATATATTGTAGTCGCTCCGCTTTCATCAAATGTTATAGGTGTATTTTGATAACTCGAATAGATGGAATTGATCCATTTTAACTTCTCTTCGTGGTCATCCGCTACGTTCGCTAATGCTAGATAAAGATCTTCATGTTGTTCCTGCTTAAGAGCTGTTAGCAATATGTTTTTTGCCTGCTCTTTTTTATCCAATGTTATTAATGCTTCAGCAGACATGATCGCATACTTGCGGTTTAAAACACTATCCTTCTCACCTTTGGAAAGTTCACGAATAATCATCAGGCTTTGTTTAGCATGTTCTTGATCATATTTGTTGGCATGCCAAAGACTTAGCTCACGACCGGATAATTTCTTTAAAAAACGATCTTCGGCATGTTGATAAAGGTTAGATAAATCTTCTAATCCTTTTTCGGTAAAGCCCATACTGTATAATTTATTTCTAATTCGATCCACTTTTTGTAATTGCGATCTTTTTTTGCCTGGTTTAATGATCTTTTTTAACAGTGCTTTTTGTTTATCTGTTAGCAGACTGCTTAAAAACTCTTTTTGTTTGGTATTCATTTTTTTATATAGGATCCAATCTGCTGTCGCAAAAACCTTATTCTTTACTTTTCTGATCATTTATAACACACCCATACTTAGGTTATTGTTTCACAACTTGTTTCTTTTTTTTCTTAGCTTTAGCCTTAGGTTTACTTCGGTTTGTTGCTTCTCGGTATGCGGCTACGACTTCTTCTGAAGCACCATCTTGTCTTACTTGTCCTTTTTCAATCCAAATTGCTCTCGTACAAACCGTCTCGACAAATTTCATACTGTGTGACACGATGATGACTGCCTTCGCTTGTTCCATCATTTCTTGAATTTTTTCGCTTGCTTTCTGTTTAAAAGCGACATCACCTGTTGATAATGCTTCATCAATAATGAAGATGTCCGGCTTTAAAATGGCGGCGATACTAAAACCTAACCTTGCTCTCATTCCACTGGAGTACTGTTTAATTGGCTTATAGATTTTATTTCCTAACTCCGAAAATTCAATGATGTCATCTACATGTTTGTCAACTACAGCTTTTGATAAACCTAATAGCATCCCATTTAAGTAAATATTATCTATACCAGGTAACTGTTGATTAAATCCGGTACCATAGCTTAATAATGCCGTAGTTTCACCATTAACGACCACTTCCCCTTCGTCAGGCTTCAATATCTTGGTTAACACTTTACATAACGTACTCTTACCTGCACCGTTATGTCCGATAATACCGACTACTTCCCCTTCAGAGATAGTAAAATTCAATTTATTCAAAGCAATATGTTCACTTTTGCGCTTATTATTAAACTTAATAGTTAAATCTTCTACAGAGACTACATTTCTGTTTTTAACCTCTAATTCTGTTTTCGTTAGTTCCAGACGTTTCCTAGGCTTTCTTTTCACTTTTGGAATCGTTGCTTCATATTGCTTCAATACTTCCTCAGGCTCACCAATTGCCCGGATTTCACCTTGCTCTAGCCAAATTAACCTATCACAATTTCTTTTCGCATAGCGGTGACTGTGGGTTACGATGATCACCATTTTCGCTTGTCCTAACAGTTCACGAATTTTCGTAGCTGCTTTTTGTCCGAATGCTCGATCACCTGTATTTAACGCTTCATCTAAAATTAAAATTTCTGGTTCCAAGTGTGATGCTACACTAAATCCGAGTCTTGCTTTCATCCCACTCGAATAGGTTTTCATTGGTCTATCAATGAACTCTCCAAGCTCTGAAAACTCATGGATCTCATCAAAAAATTCGTCTATTTTTGCTTTACGGATACCTAGCATCATACCGTTTAAGTAAACATTTTCCCGTCCCGTTAGCTCCTTGTTAAATCCCATTCCTAATGAGAAAAGGGCAGATACTTTTCCCTCGACTTGTAAATTTCCTTCATCTGGATGTAGTATGCCAGTTAAAGCTTTACATAACGTTGTTTTTCCGGAACCATTTGACCCAACAATTCCAAGTACCTCACCTTTATAGCCTGTGAAATTAATATGGCGAAGAGGCCATGTTTTCTTTGGAGCCTTTTTCTTCTCCTTTTTCTCCTTTTTCGAGAGATACTTAATGGCTATTGATTTATAATCATCTCTTGTATTTGAACTAAAGGCTACACCTAAATCATCTGCTTGAATGACGATTTCTTTTTGATTTTGTATTGCCTTATCTTCATTTGTTGTAACCATGGTAAACAACCCTCTTTTTATAATACTTTAATGATCTTGTGCTCATTTTTGTTATAGTGATATAACATATATAGCACGGCGATAATGGATACTATCGTTAACACGAACAAGCCTAAAAATTGTGGTGTCTGCTGTTCCATTAGTATGGCTCGATAAGCATTTAATAAAATGGCTACAGGATTCAAATCCAAAATTAAATGAAACTGTTCTGGTAAATTACTTTCCTTTAGTCTACTGCCTTCCCAAATAATCGGTGAAGAATAAAAGAATAAGCGCAGCACATGTGATAACACATTATCAATGTCTCGTACAAATACTGTGATGTATGATACAAATAAACTTAATGCTCCTAAGAAAATAAGCGTAATTAGGATAATGACAGGTAAAAAAATAATTTGCCATCCTGGAACATATCCAAACGCAGCCAAGAATATAGCTATAACAATTAAACCAAAACAAAAATTAAACAATTGTGTAATGGATAAAGATAGTGGGAATATCGCTTTAGGTAAATAAACTTGATTGATAATAGATGTATACTTCGTAATAGATTTCGCGGAAGAATTAACTGTAGTATTAATCCAACGCCACACCACTAAACCAATCACTAAATAAACCGGATATCCTGGTCCGCCTCGTCCTAAAAGAACAACAACAAGGAAATAATAGACGATGACGTTTAATAATGGATCTAATAACCACCAAAAGTATCCTAAGTAACTATTTCGATTTTCTGCTTTTAAACCTGATTTCACAAGATATATAAGTAAATCTTTTCTTTTTAATATTTCCGATATATAATTCAACATTTGCTCTTAGACACCACCAATTCTTACCTCATATAATTTAAATATGCCTTCACCTTTAAAAATACATAATGTGCAAAATACCATAAGCTTTTTAAAAGGCCCAGCTGCTCGACTTGCCTGTAAACGATCCAATTTTGTTTCGCCATTCTGATTTTGTTACTTGAAATCGAATTACTTCTCACACGATACGCTGCCAGTACTTCATGTAAACCATAAGCTGTATAACCACGTCTTGTTAAATTAAGCCACAATGCGTAATCCTGTCGTGAACGAATGTTAGCCATGCGAATCTCAGGTATCTTCTCTCGATCCAGCATAACGGTTAAGCATCCTATCAGACAGCTTTTCAACAGTTGTTTATATGTTGTATTTTCTGGCATTGTCACTTCTTTTTCTATCGTCTGACCTTCATCATTGATCTGGACTCGTTTATATCCTGTATAAGTAAAAGCATAATCATGCTCTTGCATAAAAGCTAATTGTCTTTCCAACTTTTTCGGCAACCATTTGTCATCACTATCCAAAAAAGCAATATATCTGCCTTGTGCATGTTCCATTGCTGTATTTCTAGCGACAGCTGCTCCTTGGTTTCTTTCAAGGGCAATCAGTCGTATTCTATCGTCTTCTTTCTGATATTCTTCAATGATCGAGATTGTTTGATCGGTTGAACCATCATCAACTATTACCATTTCCCAATTTGGATAGGTTTGCTGTCGGACCGACTCTATCGTCTCTCGTATATACGTTTCTGAATTATAGGTTGGTGTAATTACAGAAACAAGATTGAGATCTTTTATTTCATTCATATTTTCCATCCTATTTATTTAATAATTGCTCATACCATGCCATGAGCTTGCTCTCCTGGGATTTCCAGCTTAACTCTTGTAAAACTGCCTTTCTACCATTATAACCCATCGCCTCTGCTTCTATTGGATTATTCTTTAAGTATTCTACTGCATCCAGCCATTCTTGCGTATTATCCGGGTTAACGGTGATTCCGCACTGGTGTTGATCGATAAATGCTTGCCATCTTGAAAAATTCGAGCAAATAATCGGTAACCCTGCACTCATATATTCAAAAAACTTCGTTAATTCTTTCTTCAAGTAATGATCGGTCGCTGGAAAAATTGCTAAACCAGCAATCCAATTTTCATTTGAATAATAATGATCAATCTCTTCTCGTTCAACAAAACGGTCAATCCCGTCAAAATGGAGGTAGTCTCGCTTATCACCAGCATGTACTTTCATTTGTTCTGCTAAGTCACTCGAGCATTTCCCAACTAAATAAACATGCTTGTCCATTATTTGCGGTATTTCAGCATGGTAAAACGCGCCTCTTTCCACCGATACATTTCCAGTGTACAACAACTTGTCGCTCACCTTACTTCGATCGATCTCTTGGTTGATTAATTTCTCATTCAAGATCGGATAATTGAGGATGCATGTTCCACGTTGATAACGCTCGAAGTAATATTTTTCTGCAAGACAAAGCGCCATTTTCTTTATTAATAAGCGTTCAATACCATTGTATAATTTACCAATGATTCGCTTGATTGGCTTTGGAAAGTATTCTTTTTGCATAATACTTGTATAGTAATCCTCATGTACATCATAGATGACTGTGTTATTTTTCTTTTTTAACAGCCAACCGATAAAGATTAATTCCGGATCATGAAAATGGTAGATGTCCGCCTTCACCTTTTTTGCTTTTTTATAGGCTTGGATTGGCCCAAAGAGCATTCGTTTCCATCGATTAGCATATTTCTTGAGTGGAATGATTTCTACCTTATTTTGCTCGTCCTGACTATCATTCTGTTCATCGATTGGTGCCATTAACGTTACATCATATCCTGCCTTTTTCAAGGACACACATTCCTTATGATAAATTCTCGTATCATAGGGATGATGTACAGTCGTCATATGGACAATTTTACTTGATTGAGACAAATAGATAAACCTCCACTTCTATAAAGAAAAACTTGGCTTATCGCCCAATTTCTGGCGATACCTTCGTTTTACTTATACTTTGTACATTCAAAATTCTCGCTACCTCGAATTACTAATCTACTAAAATTTATACTTTCCTAACGTGCATCGAAAGACTGGATATAAACAACCATTAATTATAACACATCAAGGAAGGTTTGTTCATATTGTCTGACGATCTTGTTTGAGTTGAAGAATGTAGCACGCTCGTATCCTTTTTCTGTGATCTCGTCCAGTTTTTCTGGCGTTACTTGTAAAACAGACAGCATATTCTCCGCAAGCTGCTTTCCATCTCCTACAGGACTTAATAACCCATATTTGCCATTATCCAAGACCTCTGATGGACCTGATCGGCAGTTGGTCGATACAACAGCGGTTTTGGTTGCTAATGCTTCTGCAATAACATGACTAAATCCTTCATGCTTGGATGACAAGACGAATAAGTCTGCATGGCGGAAATAGACATATGGATTTTGTTGAAAACCGAGAAAATGAACACGCTCTTCTATGTTTAATTCGTTTGATAGCTGTTTTAATTCATCATACAAATAACCTTCTCCAAGCATTACCAACTGACTAGCGCACTGTTCGTTAACCATTGCAAAAGCACGAAGCATCGTGTGATGATCCTTTTGAGGGACTAATCGTCCAGCGGTAATGATAATCTTGTCATCTGTATCAAATAGTGACTGATGGTCAAAATCTTCTTCTTGATTAGCTAAATTCGTAATATCGGCCAAATCGACCGGGTTATAGATTACTTCAATCGATTTTCTTGGTACTTTATATCGTTCGACTAGATTGTCTTTTACCCCTTCGGAAAGTGAGATAATTTGGTTAGCCAATCGGTAGATAAGTCCAAATCCTAATAACTGTAGATTCTCTTTAAACGTACCACCTAGATTATCCGCTTCTCTAATGACATTTTTAGCTTTTGTGAAAGAAGCTAGTTTTGCCAGAATCGCAATCGTGTTAACTCTTGGGATCGTACTAAATACAATATCTACTTTTTGATCACGAATAATCTTTGCTAATTTAAAAATGGATCTGCTCAAACGTTTCGTGTCCAATTTAATAAAGGTTACATCATCTTTTAGTGCATGCTCATATGACCCATCATAGTTTAACGTTACTAAGATGGGGGAAAATTTATTTCTATCTAAGTTATTGATAATGTTTAATAAGGTTCTGGCAGCTCCGCCGGCCCCCATTTGATAAATAAAGAACACGATGTTTACTTTTTTCATCTGTTTTCTTTCCTCCTGCTTACGATCAGGCTGCTTATATCTGTTCGATAAAAATGTATGTTTATGACTGTGCTGGGCCCAAAAACTGTTTTCTGCAAAATTTTACATTTTTATCACATATCTTTCTATTTTATACGATAATGGATAGAAACGAAAGAGTTATTAGCGAAATGTAACATAACCGAAATGCAACTGATATACCCATTAGCTCTTCTGGCCGATTAGACATTTTCTAATTGATGTAAGTTGGTGATTTTTGGAATGTTCTGCGTTAAGCTTTTGTAAATTCGGCGGACATATAATCACTTATTTGACAACTTTGGCTAGAAATCAGCTCTATTATGGATGAATAACGGAACATATGTCCTCGAATATCAAAAAAACAGCATTTTTGTTACAAATAGAGGAACGAATGTCCGCCCGCCTATCTGACTTATTATTTACCAAAATGCATTGATATCAGGAATTTTATACACTCTTTTCTTTTAACTAAAACAGCCTGGTGATGTTCACCAGGCTGTCCATTTACGCTTCTTTTTCTTTCTCTTTCTTATTCTTTCTCGTAAACCAACCTTTCATACGCTCGGATAGGTTATCAAAGTACGTATAAACGACTGGAATTAATACTAATGTAAAGATACTGGATGTCAATAAACCGAAAATTACGGTAATTGCCATTGGCTGTTGCATTTCTGCACCTTCGCCATATCCTAAGGCTAATGGGACCATTGCTAGGATCGTCGTTAAGGTTGTCATTAAAATAGGACGTAACCTTGTTTTTCCGGCTTCGACAATGGCTTCGTGTCGATCCATTCCACGATTTCTGAGAATATTAATATAATCGACAAGCACGATCGCATTGTTGACCACTATCCCGGCGAGCATAATCACCCCGATAAAGGCTGTGATCGATAATGGCTGACCAGTAATAAATAGACCACCAAACACCCCTACTGCTGTTGCAGGCATGGAGAACATAATAATTAACGGGTGCAGGAAGTTTTCAAACTGGATAGCCATAACGGCGTACACTAGGAAAATCGATAATACTAACGCCAGACCTAAGTCAACGAAGGCTTCAGCCATATCTTCTGCCTGACCACCGATAGAATAGTCATAATCGTCAGGAAAGCCAATGGAATCTAATGCATTTTCCACATTTTGCGATACCGTACCTAAATCACTTCCAACAATACCGGATGTAATATTAACCTGGCGTTGTTGGTTTTGACGTGAGATTGTTGCGGCACTTTGCTCTTGTTCGAAATCAGCTATCGCCTGCAAAGGAATTGTTGTTCCTTGCTGGTTTTGAATTAGTAAATTTTCTAAATCATTAATTGTTGAACGCTGATCTTCCGGATATATTAATTTTACATTCATTTCTTCTCCGGCTTCACGATACTGCATAATCGTTTGACCGGTAAATCCAAGTTGGATCTGACTCATCACTTCCTGATAGCTTAAACCGTATTGCGCTGCCAAGTCACGATCGACTTGAACCGCCATTTCCGGCTGTGTATCAGATAAAGATGATGTTGGATTGTAAACACCTTCCACATCTTCTAACACCATCAGTACTTGATCTGAAAGTTCCTGTAATACTTCGGTTTCTGGACCTGAAATTTGAATTTGGATCGGATCTCCTAAACCAGCACCAGAACTTGCCTCACTAACGGTAATTTCCGCTCCGGCAATATCTTGTAACTCTTCGTCTAATTGTTGAGCAACTGATGCCGTTGTTTGATCTCGTTCATCCGCTGGTAATAATTGAATTTGATAAGAGGCATCCGAACCTCCTGTCATCATTGCGTCTTCCGGATTGCCACCACCGACAGTTACATAGCTGACATCAATAACTTCATCGTATTCTGCCAGCTTTTCATTTACTTGTTCGGTGATTGCAAGTCGTTTCTCTTCATTTGTACCTGTTGGAGTTTCCACTGTGATACCTAACTGACCTTGATCACCTTCCGGAATAAAGGCAGTACCGATAAACGGAATTAAAGAAACACTTGCGATGATTGCGGCAATCGTAATCGCAATCGTTGTTTTCCGTAGTTTCAAGGCTTTTTCAATCACTCGTTGATAGCCATTAATTACTTTCTGTAAGAAACGATCGAACCAGTAACGGCGACCGTTATTCTGCATCGCTTTTGTTAAAAGTTTGGATGATAACATCGGGATTAATGTGACTGAAACTGCGAGTGATGCAATTAATGCAAAAGAAACGGTTAATGCTAATGGTGTAAATAATTCCGACGCCATCCCTTCAACAAAAACAATTGGCAGAAATACTACTAATGTTGTCGTCGTTGACGCAATTACAGCTGGTGCAAGCTCTGATGCACCCTTGATTGCTGCTTCTTTGATGTTATAGCCTTTTTGCCTGTAAGAGACAATATTTTCGAGTATAACAATTGAACTGTCGACCATCATCCCGATACCGAGCGCGAGACCACCCATTGTTAGTACGTTCAACGTCTCACCGGTGAAATACAACAGTACAAACGTTGAAACAATTGCAATAGGGATCGATACCCCGATAACAAGTGTCGCTCTTACACTTTTCAGGAATAACAGCAATACTAATAAGGCGAAAATTCCACCAAAAATCATATTCTGAATAACAGAATTAATCGATTGTTTAATAAAATCTGACGTATCTACTACTACATCAAGACTGACACCTTCCGGCAGATCTTCATTTAAGTCATCCATAGCAGCTAATACATTATCCGATACTTCCACAGTATTTCCGTCTGATTGTTTTAAAATACTTAATACAACGGCTGTTTCATTGTTTACAAGTGTTGTCCCATTTTTTTGTAAGGTATCCTTGACCTCCGCTACATCTTCGATAGTAATTTGTGCACCTTGTGGTGTTTGTATAATAGAATGGGCAATATCATCTACCGATTCAAATGTACCATCCACACGCAGTTGTAAATCTTGATCTCCTTGTTGAATGGCGCCTGCTGATCCGGACTGATTAGCTCCTTGTAACGCTTGTTGGATCGATTGCGTCGAAACACCATATTGCATCATGGCTGACCGATTTAACTCTAATTCAATTATTCTTTCTTCGCCACCCTCAACACTGACAGAAGCCACACCGCTTTGTCGCTCAAAATACGGTTGAATGGTATCCTCTGCTACCGTTTGTAAGGTGGTGGTATCACTACCTGTTAAGCCTACCCACATAATTGGCATTTGATTTGGGTTAAAGCGCAGAACACTCGGGTCATTGGCACCATCCGGCAGCATCGCTTTGACCTGGTCTACACTTTCCCTGACCTCGAGCAAGGCATTATCGAGGTTGGTTCCATTTTCGAACATAATAATCACAAGGGAAGATCCTGTTTGCGATTGGGATTGAATCGTGTTCACCCCTTCAATCGAGCTAAGACCGCCCTCAATTGGTTCTGACACTAGTTTTTCGACCTCTTGAGGTGCTGCATCTGGATAGCTGGTCGCAACCACTGCAATTGGTAAATCAATTTCTGGGAAAAGATCTATCGCTAAATTTCGAACTGATATAACACCCATTGCAATAATAGCGAGGACAATCATGATGACCCCGACTGGCCGTTTAACTGATGTATTGACTAGTTTCATGATTAATCCTCCTCTACTACACTAATTTTGCTGCCATCTACAAGTGTCAATTGCCCACTTGTAATGATTTGATCTCCTTCGTTAAGCTCAGCTTGAATAGCTGTTACCTCTGATTGTGTCGCCTGAACAGTAACTTCTATCTTTTTTGCTGTATCTTCTTCCACAACGTACACATATGTTTCATCATTTTCTTCGACTAATGCCGCCGTTGGGATTAACAGTGAATCTTCAATTACCGTATCTTCTAAAACAACGGTAGCGATAACTCCTGCTTTGTAATGTGTTGTTTCATTATCGAATGAAAGATCGATTGGGAATAGTCCCGCTTCATTGGCGGAGTCTGCTACATATTCAATCTCTGCTTCGTGTGTTTCTTCCTCTGCGCTTTGTAATAGAAGAGTTACTTCTTTCCCTTTTTCAAATAAGTCTAGTTGTACGTCAGGTACTTGTAATTGCACGGTTAACTGCTCCAAATCTATGACCATTGCTAATGGATCCTGATTGGAAACCATGGAGCCTTCTTTTGCTTCCATTTGAGAGATAGTCCCTGTTGCTGGTGCTTCTACTTTGATGCTCCCTTGTGGACTGGAAATCGTCGCAATTTCATCATCTTCTTCTACTTTGTCTCCATTTTCCACTTCTAGTTCATCGATTTCACCTGCTACCGAAGGAATTACCGGAGATGTTTGATTTGGCATTGTACGACCATAGAAGGTACGTTCCATGACAAGATCTCCTGTCGTAACTTCTCCTGTTTCTACTGGTGTGACGCGTTCTACTTGGTCTTCTTCTTCCTCGCTGTTTTCCGAACACGCAACTAATGTGATGATCACAATCATTAGTAATAATAATAAACGCTTCATCTTCTTGTCCCCTCTCGATTTTTTTATAGATATGTTTTTAGCGTTTGAACGGTTGATTTAATAGTTGTATAAGTTTCTAAATGCTCGATCATACTTTGAATAATAATGTCTTTTGGTTCTTGTTTTTGCCATTCTTCTTCGAGCACATGTAATGCTTCTGTTATCTTTTCTCTTTCACCTCTTTCCATTTCTGTGATTTGATTTTTTATTTGCTTGATAACGGCTTGAATTGTCTGGTCATTTCTTTGTTTGAACCGGTGTAAATCCTGATATTGAAAAAACGGAGGTGCAGACGCTGTTAAAATCGATCGCACCAGGACATCTATATTTTTTGTGATGTAAGCAGCTAGTTGACCAGGATCGAATGTAAGATCATGAATGGCAATCCATTTGAAATACCCACTTATCATCCCATCTATTTGGATAATGATGTCCACCAAATAGCACTTCACTTCTTCACCGTAAATATTGATTATCCGGTCTTCCATCCAATCATAAGACTGTTTATGTAGGTTAAAAATCAAATCATCCATCCTTTCACCAAGGTGGATATTGTCACGGAAATGCATCATGAGATATTCCCTGTGTTCTTTAAACAATCGAAGAAATGCTTCAATCTGTTTGGTGAATTGATCAAAAGGATTACTTGTATCGTGTTGAATTTTATTTATCTTTTGTAGTACTGTTTCTGAATAATATTTAAAAATCTCCACGAGCAAATCATCTTTTGATTCAAAATGTAAGTAGAATGCTCCTTTAGAAACATCACTTCGATCAGCAATTTCCTGAATAGAAGTAGAGTGAAATCCCTTTTCCGAGAAGAGTTTTAAACTCACTTCTATCATCCGCTTCTTTTTAATGTCCATATCTCGGCAGCGCCTCACTTTCTCTAATACGGTTTACGCATCATTAATGTTTCACTTTTTTGCATGTTATGAATGACTGGTCAGTCAGAAATATACTATACCAGTAATATCCTAGAATTTCAATGAAAATGGGGCAGAAGATCAAGGGGAAACGTCCGAAAATGCGATCGATGGATTAAAACCTTAAATAAACCCTGCTTCGTATTGAAACAGGGTTTTAACTTTCCATGTTAGGTTTTCAGACGAGCCATTATTCTTGTGGATTATCTTCGTCTTTCATCGGTCCTTCACCATTCTCAATGGCATCTTCCATATTTTCTTCTGCTTCGTCTAAGTTTTCTTCCGCATTTTCACCAATATCTTCGCCTGTTCCACCATCAGTGCCACCATTACCTTCGTTTCCACCATCTGGAGCCTCATCGGTTGGAGCTTGCTCATCTTGTTGTGGTTGCTCTTCTTCCAGTGGTGGCTCTTCTTCTTCATTTTGTGCACAACCAGCTAACAGAGCTAGCGATAATAACAAAGCTGAAAGATACTTAACGTATTTTAATTCCATGTGATATCCTCCTTTTAAGTCGTGTTCAATGCTAGGTTAACCAAATAATCTACAAAATATGCCATAATTTTAATTAATATTTTTGTTGAATGTGAATTTTTAACAACAAGGAGGTTAATTTAGTGTGGAAATTAAAAAAAGAGAAGCTCAACAAAGCTTCCCTTTCACTTATTTTACTGCAAATGTAATTTCCGCTTCGCAAGCTAATTCTCCGTCTACAGTTGCAACGGCTTTTCCTTTGCCAATTGGTCCTTTAATACGGATAATCTCGACTTCAAGAAGGAGTTGATCTCCTGGTTTTACCTGACGTTTAAAACGGCATTTGTCAATCCCCGCAAGGAAACCGATTTTTCCTTTGTTTTCTTCTTTACTCAAAATCGCAACCGCACCGACCTGTGCTAGAGCTTCCACAATTAATACACCTGGCATAACAGGATAGTCTGGGAAATGCCCTTGAAAAAATGGTTCATTAATCGTTACATTCTTTTTCCCGACAATTCGTTTGTCATCTTGTTCTGTGATCGCGTCCACTAATAGAAATGGATAACGATGTGGAATCGTTTCTTTGATTTGTTCAATATCCATATGTATAACTCCTTTCCTCATTCCATTAAAGTATATCAAAAAGCATGAAAAAAAGCATAGCTTGAGAAAGAAGCCGTCTATCCCTTTAATGGAATCTAAATATAATTGGTGCTACTACAATTCCTCTATAATGCTTCTTTCTCTTTGATAAGTCTTCTGCCTAGCATACCAATAAAAAAACACGTGAATTCGATGGAGAAATCACGTGTGTAATCAAATGTGTGTTTAATTATTCACAGCCTCATAAACGAACACATTGAGTGATAAGCTGTGTTAGTCTTCTTTAACATAATCAATAATATGTTGCCAGGTTTCCCATTTCAAGACGTCTAATGGGCTGCCATCGCCAAGTATGCTAAAACCTATAATGAGACCGATCATTAAAGCAAATAAACTTAACAAGACAACAATCATAACTTTTGCCCAAATGGGAATGAGACGGCGGACATATTTTCTCTCTTCTTGTTTTTGTTTCTTCCTGTCCGCTCTTTTTTCCTTATTGGTCTTTGTTTGAGCTTGTTTTTTTTCATTTACTTTTTTTGTATTGTTACTTTTTGTTTCCTGTGACATAGGGGATGACTCCTTATTAAAAACTACACTATCTCAACTGATTAATTAGACCTTTCATTTGGTCATGCATTGAGATTGTTCGTGCATTAAATTGATATGCTCGCTGCGTTTCAATCATTTCTGTCGTTTGTTTTGCCAAGTCTACATTGGAAGCTTCTAACGAACCACTTTCCATGCTTACATCTGCTAATTCAACCCCATTGATGATTTCTTCAAAAGGATAATTTTCAAGCGATTGTTCAGATAAACGGAATAAACTGTTACCAGCAGCCTCTAACAATCGCGGGCGTACGGCTTCAACAATTTCTAATTGTCCTTCTACAGCTTGCACACCATTACGCGTTACATTAATCGTACCATTTCTCTCAATTTTCAGGTCTTCCATATCATCATCTAACACAATCGGTGCTCCACCAGCTCCAAGGACAGGATGCCCATCAGAATTAACAAGCATCACCTGTTCATCCTCTAACGGTGTCAAATAAAAATTCCCTGCTCTTGTATAACGGACTTCCTCTTCACCATTTTCATTGACTGCTACCTGAAAAAGGTGGTTGTCTTCTAATAAAGCGACATCAAGGTTTCGATCCGTTTCCTGTAACGATCCTTGTGAAAAATTAAAATTAGTATGACCAAGTTTTGCCCCTGTCCCAACACGCAATCCGTCCGGTGTTAATCGACCTTCTGGATTTGTAGGGTCCGGCTCGGTATTGATTTGCTGTGACAGCAAGGAAGAGAAAGTCGCGTCACGATTCTTATAACCTGCTGTATTGACATTCGCAATATTATTTCCGATATTATCTAATCGTTTTTGTAATTGGCCCATCGTTACGGCAGCTTGGAAGGTCATTCTTGTCATTTGCTTCTACCCCTTTTATCATCCGAGTCGCGCAATTTCATTAACAGCTTTGTCTAAACTGCGATCGTATTGTTGGACTACTTTTTGATTTGCTTCAAAACTTCGGTACGCTTGCATCATATCTGTCATCGTTTGTGCTTCGTCCACATTAGCGTTTTCTAAATGGTTTTGCTGGATATTAAATTGCAATCCAGCTACACCTCTGGCATCAGCTAATGCTGCACCATCTTCTGCAAGTTCAAATAAGTCTTGTCCGTTCTTTACTAAATCGTTCGAATTTGCACTATAAGAAATCCCCAGTGGAACCTCTTCTCCGTCTAACTGTACCATTCCTTCTGGTGTCACCGTAAATGCTAAGTTATCCGTATTAATCGTGTTCCCTGTATCATCTAAGACATAATAGCCATTATTAGTTGTTAAATTCCCTTCACCATCAACAGTGAAATTGCCGTTTCTTGTATAACGAACATCCCCTTCACCATTTTGCACGGTAAAAAAGATAGAACCTTCCTCATCCGGTGTTTCACCTTGAACTAACGCCATATCTGTTGAAACACCTGTTTCCCTAAGGCTTCCCTGTATGAAATCCGGGATTGTTTCATGTACATATACCCCCGTGTTAATAGCACCGATTTCGGTCATTGATGGTACGGTGGTACCCTGCGAATTTGGAATATCACGGTTTTCCATACGCTGAATTAACAATTCCGGGAATGCTCTTAGTGGTGTTTGATCTTGTTTATATCCAGGTGTCTGTGCATTCGTCATATTATTGGACAACACTTCTTGTCTACGTTGTTGTGCCATCATTCCATTTGTAGCCGTGTAAAAACCTCTAAGCATGAGTCGAACTCCTCTCCAAGTGACGCAAAGGTTGTTTATGTATTAAGATAGTATTCGGGAAGTACGAAACTTTTCTTATGTATTAAACAATCGACCGTTCTAATTTATCGATGTTATCCAACATAATGCCTGTACCTTTTGCCACACAATTCATTGGTTCTTCTGCTAATAGAACTGGTACTTTCAATTCTTCTGCCAGTAATTGATCTAATCCATTCAACAGCGCACCGCCACCTGTTAGAATAACACCTCTGTCGATAATATCTGCGGATAATTCTGGTGGAGTTTTTTCTAAAACGGTCTTCGCTGATTGGACAATTAATGCGATCGATTCTCTGAGAGCTTCTTCCACTTCGTCCGAACGGATTGTGATTGTTCTTGGTAAACCAGTTACCATATCACGTCCGCGGATATCGATTTCTTCGTTGCGAGCACCTTGAAAAACTGTCGCCACGTTAACTTTAATATCTTCTGCAGTTCTTTCACCGATTAATAATTTATATTTACGCTTTACATGTTGAAGAATTTCACCATCGAATTTGTCCCCGGCCATTTTAATCGATTGTGCTGTTACGATATCTCCCATAGACAAGACAGCGATATCTGTTGTTCCACCACCGATATCAACGACCATATTTCCACTCGGTTGGAAAATATCCATCCCTGCACCAATTGCTGCTACTTTTGGTTCTTCTTCTAAGTAGACTTTTTTACCGCCAGATTTTTCCGCCGCTTCTTTAATCGCTTTTTGTTCTACCTTCGTAATGTTAGTTGGGCAACAAATTAGCATTCTTGGTTTCGATAAAAATCCTTTGACATTAATTTTATTAATAAAATATTTAAGCATCGATTCTGTGACATCGAAATCTGCGATGACTCCATCCTTTAGTGGACGAATTGCTTCGATATTACCTGGTGTACGCCCAACCATACGTCGTGCTTCTTCACCAACTTCTAACACTTTTCCCGTATTGCGGTCCATCGCAACAACGGACGGTTCATCCAGTACAATACCTTTTCCTTTTACATGAATAAGTACATTCGCAGTTCCTAAATCTATTCCAATATCTCTTGAAAACATGTACGGTTATCCTCCCTATTTCATTACCTTACTTGAGTTTTATGTCGATCAATTTATGATGTTTATATCGTCTGCTAGTAGATGTCGTTTCTCCATTATGGTACATAATACCTCTAATTATATATAATATCATAAAATGATGGATATCGTTATATCTTTCCATAAAAAATGTCGTTTATTTTATTATTTTTATTGAATTTGACGAAATATACATAATAGTAAGGAGTATCTGTTATTAGTATGGTTGTTCACATGAAGGTATATGTATGAATTAGAGAGGATATCATTGAGTTATTTTGTTAATAATTCTTCTGTTTCGAGTGGTTCTTTATTACCATGAAGTTGATATTTCATTTTGGTTGCTTCTCCACCCCGTAGGTGTCGAATTGCTTTATGGTGGCTTAATACGTCTTTGACTTCATTAGCTAGTTCGGGATGTATTTCTGGTAAGCGCTCTGTTAGGTCTTTGTGTACTGTACTTTTTGAAACTCCAAATTCCTTGGCGATAACTCGAACCGTTTTCTTCGTTTCGACAATGTACCTTCCAATCCTTAATGTTCTCTCTTTGATGTAGTCATGCACATCACTCGCCTCCCAAAAGTTGTCAGTCTAAGGTGTGAACAGAGACAAGTACTACCATATAAAATTATCCACAATACCTAAAATAACTGCATCCTCACCTTAGACAAATAAAACATAATTTGTACCATCATATTAAACAGCACATCCCAATATGACTGTAAATTTTGGGTCTGCACGCAAGTGAGTGGCTTTTGAACCGTATCGGATAGAGTTGTCCAGGTCAAGTTGGTTCTGCAATTGGACTGGACTGATATGGGTTTAACACTGCATCAATATCTTGGCGAGATATGACTTTCTCTTCATGTGAAGAGGATTAAAAAAGTGATGACTCTCGTCATCACTTTTTTCAACCAATATCACCGTAATCTGGATCAACCTTTTTTACAAACTTCATAGACTTTTCTCCCACTCCCATATTTTCGTTATATTCCTAAACCTTCGGAAGCCTTAAGTGGCAATCTTGCAAAAAAGTGATCACTCCTTTTCTCCATAAAGTATTGATAAGAATATATGAAAAAATGTTGCTTTCTTGTTGCCAATCCTAAATAATATTGTGTAAATGGAGTTGTAATATCTAGATTTTCTAACATATCCTTCGCCAATTGAAAGTTTCCTTTCGCAATCTCTAGGTGGGCTTGTTCTATTGGATTCTTTGTTGATACCCCATTTATCTTCCCAAAGTGAGCACAAATAAATGGATACGTATGATTCTCAATATGTTCTAATGTTTCCTGATCGTCTAAGCAATTAGCTATGTACTTTGCCTCTTCGATATGATAAACACTAGATTCAAAATCTTCGTATATATAACTGAGTGCCAAGTCTAGGTGGAGTTGTGCTTTTTGTTTAACGTGGTGAGGCATTTGTAACGCTTCATAGGCGTGCTTTCTAGCTAAAATTAACTCATTCCTCTTCCAATAGTAGTTAAATAATAAGATTTGCATTCTAATCTGAAAGAATGTAATAAATAGTGGATTGTCTAGATGACGTAGATGTTTTTGAATTTTGTTCAAATAGTAACCTATTCGTTCATAATTGTAAACTTTTATGTTTATTTCTATATTTAAAAAGTATTTTAAACATCTCAATTCAGGATGATGAATGGAAACCGATTTCGCGAGAGTCCTTATTTTATGAACAGGTTTTCCATTTTCTAAATCTAGCATGAATTGATATAGTAGAGCTAACTCTCGATTTAATTCATTCATACTTTCTTTGTTTACTTCTATAAAATATTGTAATTCTTGATAGCATTGGTTGATATAAAAATATTCTAGAGCTAATCGTTTATCTACGTCAGAGTTGCTTTGATACAGAAAGTCTTTTGTCAGTTCTAACTGTGCAGCTTCGTCGCTATCTATGCTGATCATTGTTAAAAATTGTGGTAGTTGCATTTGCTTTTCAGATTCAAAATATTCGCGCATTGTCCCAATCCTCTTTTTTGTTTGTACCATAACTAATCTCCTTTCACAGTTACTTATTATTTCACATTCAAGAAATTATGCAATAGGTTTTTTGATAGAATCGTTCGTCAAATAGTTGGCGATATCGACAGTTTTTTATTAATTTTCATAGCTTGTGAGTAGAAAATATCAGAATAGCGTTGAAAAATGAAAAATCTCCCTACCTTTTTCACAGGTAAGGAGATTTTGTTTACGCATGTTCCATAGCTCTTGATGATTCAGTTTCATTTTCTGAATTGGCATTGTCTTCTGATTCCGTTGAGCTGTCTTCTGTTGTGTTCTCATCATCCGTTGCGTTTTCTTCTTCCGTTGAGCTATCGTTTTCCTCTGAACTCTCGTCTTCTTTGTCTTCACCTTCTGTAGCAGGTTCCTTATCTTCTTCCTTGTTTTGATCAGGTGCTACAATCTTATTAATTGGTTGATTAATAAAATCCTCTGGGTTGACTGGTTCTCCGTCTTTTCTTACTTCAAAATGAACGTGTACACCATTATCTTGACCAAATGTATTCTGTCCAGCTGTTCCGATGGTTTGCCCTTGCTCTAGCTTATTGCCCTCTTCGGCAAATACTTCGTCTAAACTAGCATAGTATGTGGAAATACCCTGCTCATGCTCCATCTTCACCACATTACCTAGTAATGGATCTTGCTTCACTTCTGTAACTGTTCCAGACAAAGATGCTTTTACATCAAATGCCTGATGGTCAGAAGTAGAGATGGCAATCCCATCACTTTGATAGTATTTGTTTTGGTGTAGAATAAGCGCCTGTTCTTGTTCTTCTGCATCTGCTCCATAATCATAAAATTTGGTCACGATTTCCGCTTGCAAGTCTTCTGAAACTGGCATCTCTAATACTTCCTGTTGTTGCATGACAGTAGTTGCGTCTTCTTCATCTTGTGCTTCTTGATCAGTTGCAAGATCATCTAATTGATTCTCCATGTCCTCAGCTAAGTCTGGTCCTTCATTAATAGCATTTTGGTACCATAGAACCCCTGTTAAAAGTAGAGCAGCTACCGCTAGATATACAGCAGGAAAAAACCATCTTTTCTTGAAGATACGTTTCCAACTATTTTTTGAAACGTTCTTGTTTTCCTCCATTATGCATCACCTCAGCAACCATTGTGATCATAAAGAGGAAGAATTATACATGTTTTTTTTATTTTTTTGCTAAAAGCGTCGGAGTTGCTTGTTCTAGCGTACTTACTTGCACTCCTTGATAATAATGTTCGATGATCTCTTGATATGTTTTTCCGTCTTGCGCCATCCCATTTGCGCCGTATTGACTCATTCCAACACCATGCCCATATCCTTTCGTTGTAAAGACATAATGATCATCTTTGCTAGTAATCGTGAAATCACTTGATGGAAGCTGGAGGTGATCACGAATATCACGTCCAGAGAAGGTCTTTCCACCAATTGTTGCAGTCTCTACCCTTTTACTCTCTGTTCTTGTCAGTTGAAAATCTTCTACCGAGTTTGATAGATCGATATTTAATTTATCTTCCAAGTCAGCTACAGTGAATATTTTTTGGTCAAAAAATTTAGGGGATATTTCTTCATCCCACGGACTTTCAACAGATCGTAAATAAGGCAGTTCACCTTCCCAATAATCTTCGGAGTTTTCCGTATAGCCATTACTTGTCGAAAAAAAGGATGCGGTGATTGGTTCATTACTATACGTAATAATCTGTCCTTGGGTTGCAGCTACTGCTTCTGTGATTTTATCGATTTTCCAATGGTAATCACTACCCCATACTTGTCTTAGTTCATCTGTATTTTTATATACTTGATGTTCGATGGTGTCATACACATCAGCGCCACCAGCAAGTTCTTCTTTATTCTCTTGCATCAGAAATCGAACAATAAAGGTTCTTGCTGCCAATGCCTGTGCTTTTAATGCTTCAATTTCAAAATCTGCAGGCATTTCGGAGGCAACCACATGCGTTACATACTCTTCTAATGGGATCTCTTCCACTTGATTTGTTTCCGTTCTTAATACCTGGACATCAAAAGGAGATTCTAATGAAATGGGCGTTTCCGTTGTTGTATTGCTGCTGACGGTTTCTGATTCTATGGATGCTTGTGTTGATTCATCCCCAGTAAAAGGTATAACAATAAGGGTTGGGATGACAAACATTAATGTAAGTAAAATGGTGATGGTGATGATAGTTGGTAATTTCCAGTTTATTGGTGATTGTTTATTCTGCCACCTGGCCATGGATAACCTCCTCTGTGTTTCTTGTGTTTCTACTCTATCTTATTCATAAGAATAGGAGATTAGAACAAAGAAAAGCTCAAAAACGCTCTATAGAATGTAGGGCTTGGACTAACAACACAGTAAGATAAACATGTGATCATAAGTAGGTGAGAGAAAATTCTAATGGAAGCTAGATTATTCCTAGTAATGAGAAAAGAGGACTAGCTTTCAATGAACTGACCTAGTAATATGAGACAAGAAAGCACCTAGGCTGCCTTTGCCCTGAATTGAACAGGAGAAAGGCAGTTTAATTTTGAAAATGGTCGTATATAGTTGTAATAATACATGTACAATTCCACTTTTTCTAGTACAATGGAATTTGTAAGACGCATCTTTTGATGTGTGTAGAATTCTTCCGACTTTATGGTGGAGTGGAAGGATTCAATGACGGCATTATCAAAGCAATTACCTTTCCGGGACATGCTTGTGATAATGCCTTTTTCTTCAGCTAATTCTTGAAAAGCGTAGGATGTGTATTGAGCCCTTGATCACTATGAAGAATTAATCCCTTTGTTTCACGTCCATTACAAGCTGCTTTCAGTGTTTCTAGCACTAATTCTTCTTCTTGGTTATGACTCACTCGATAAGCGACAATTTCGTTATTATACAAATCCATAATGGTTGATAAATACATCATTGATTCCCCAAAAGGCAAGTAAGTAATATCAGTAACCCACTTTTGATTTGGTCTATCTGCCTTGAAATTTTGTTCCAATAAATTAGGAACGACGCATTTACTTTCACCGGCGATGTTCGATTTTCTCTTTGGTTTTACCCGACATTGGATTTTATATTTTTGCATGATCCTTTGTGCAGTAAGTCTGTTCACAGAAATGTTGTGTTCCTCTTTAAGTAACTTTTTAACCATTCGGTGTCCTACTCTGTAATGTAGGGATTTACAAATATCAATAATAAGTTGTTCTAGTTCTGTTGGCTCCACGACTTTTGAGCCCAACGATAGTAAGTGGACCTAGGAACTCTGATACAATCACAAATCATCGATACAGTATAAACTTCCTTTAACGACTCTACTAGTTCTATAACTATCTCTGGTACCAACTCCTTTCGATTTCCTGGTACTTTTTTAAGATTTCATTTTGGATTTCTAGATGTCTGATTTGCCTTTTTAACTGATCTACTTCGTTTAGTTCTTCAGGCCCTTTTCCAAAGGAATATTGTTTACCGATGGGTTGTGACAACCGATGTTCTTCTCCATCTCGAAACCATTTCATCCATCTTTTAATTTGACTTACGCTACGGATTCCAAACTTTTTCATAATCTGTTTATTTGTATATTTTTTAGACAACTTCATTTCAATGACTCTACGTTTCACTTCTTCAGAATAAACATTTTTCTTTTCCCCCATGAGAAAAGCACCTCCTAAAAGTCGTTAATTTTTATATACGACTCTGGGGGTGCTTTTTCCTCTGTCTCATTTAATTAGGTCTCCTCACAATAAAGCTGTCCTCTTTCTATTATTGTACTTCTACTTGTTGTACTTCAGTTATAATAGTAGTTTCTCCTTGAATTACTCGTTCAATATCTGCTCCTAAGTTAGCAAATTTCTCTGTAATATCCACATATCCTCTGTCGATGTGGTGTAGAGAAGTTACACGAGTGCGTCCTTCAGCTACTAATCCTGCTAAAATTAAGGCTGCTCCGGCACGTAGATCAGTCGCAGCTACTTCTGCCCCTTGAAGGTTAACAGGGCCTTCTACGATGACACTACGCCCTTCTATTTTCAATTTAGCGTTCATTCTGCGGAATTCCTCGACATGCATAAAACGATTTTCAAAAACAGTTTCAGTAATCACTCCAGTACCTGATGCCTGTAACATCAAAGCCATCATTTGTGATTGCATATCTGTCGGAAATCCTGGATGTGGCAATGTTTTGATATCAGTAGACTTTAATCTTCTTGGTCCGATAACACGGATACCATTCTTCTCTTCGATAACTTTAACGCCCATCTCTTCTATTTTGGAAACAAGGGCACGAATATGCTCAATTTCAGCATTTTCTATTAACACATTACCACCTGTAATTGCTGCTGCTACCATAAATGTTCCTGCTTCAATACGGTCTGGAATAATCGTATGCTCTACTCCCTGAAGCTTGTCGACACCTTCAATTTTAATTGTCTCTGTGCCCGCACCTACAACTTTAGCACCCATTTTGTTCAGATAATTAGCTAAGTCTACTATCTCTGGTTCTTTTGCGGCATTTTCGATAATAGTTTTTCCTTTTGCAAGGGCCGCTGCCATCATAATGTTTTCTGTTGCACCAACACTAGGCATATCTAAATAAATCTTTGCCCCTTTTAATCTATCTCTGGTAGAGACTTCGACAAAGCCATTACCAACATGGACTTCTGCCCCCATAGCTTCAAATCCTTTTAGGTGCAGATCAATTGGTCGTGATCCAATTGCACAGCCACCTGGTAATGCTACCTTCGCATGGCCATATCGTGCTAAAAGAGGTCCTAATACAAGGACAGATGCACGCATTTTTCTTACATATTCAAATGGTGCCTCTGTTAATAATGGTTGGGTTGCATCAACTACTACTGTATTCCCTTGATAGTCAACTTCTGCGTTCATATGTGTTAATACTTGATTTATCGTGTGTACATCTGCCAATGCAGGTACTTCGTGTATAATGCTTTTTCCTTCACTTGCGATTATGCTTGCGGCGATGACAGGCAGTACGGCATTCTTTGCTCCTTCAACTCTTACAGTACCATTTAACTGCCTACCACCACGTACGATGATATTTTCCAAGGCTCATTCTCCTCTGTAGACCATATTCATTATTATTAGTATTCATGTATCAGGATAGGTGTTCCTATAGTGATAGTTGTCCGATCTCCTATCCGCTCTCTGACAGCGATTTGCACGTTAATTTCTTCATCATTTTGCTTCAATTTATTTTCCCAATTTGGTGTGAAGCCTGTCCATGTATTAAAATGCGGTTCTTTCACTTCGTCGATTATTGTCATTTTTAGTCTTGATTTTACAAAATCTATAAAACGAACAATATCTATAATACCATCTTCCCACGCTTCAACACAAGAAAAATATTGCGCATCCTCTGTAAATAATTCATTAGTAATTGAATTAACCTTTTCTTTGTATACTTCTAGTACTTCCGGTGTTGTTTTATTCGTTGTTTCTGTCATGTTAATAGTATAAATGACTTGGTACCGGTTTTGTTGTTGATTTGTGCGCACTAATAAGATTGATTCGGTAATACCTTTGTTTTCTTGTCGGTCCGAATCGAATTTTAGACGATTATGTTCTTTATCGTCTTCTTGCATATTTAGGTGATACCCGTTGATTTTAGAAATAAAACTTTGCAAGTCTGAAATTTCTCTTGATTCTTTAATAGTAGTTTGCAATTTTGATAGATTAAGATTTTGTTCTTCCACTATTTCTATCATATCGTCTAATTTATTTTGGCTTTCTATATTTGTTTTTGTCTCTATGAGTAATTGATCTATAAAAAACATCATTCCAACTGTTGCAAGCGATAAAAATAAATACTTCATTTCCCGCACTCCTTTTTTATTAGAAGTATTGGCAGGAAACAAAGTATTCATACTTTATATTATTATTTTATTATGGAAATGTTCGATGAACCTAAAATAGGTAAATTAATTGTTGTGACCATTGTAAGAAGTCTAAGAAAAAATTACTCACGGTAGAACCTATGGCAATAGTGATGAAGATAACTAAAATTCGTGCTTCATACACTTTATTTTTTCTAAATAATTCATCGAAATTAAGTGCTTGAAGAACTTGCCATGTAATTACGATAAAGATGAGGTGTGACAACATCCCGATCAAGCCTTCTTGCGCTAAACTTTGCATCATAATATATCCCTCGCTTACTTGTTTTTTTCTATTCTAACATATCTATCAATGATTCGCCTTTATAGGATATAGTTCGATATTTCCCGGGAAATTTAGATAAAATATTATTATATTGGTGCTGAAGTTATGAAGTTAAACCATTTTATTCCATTTATGAGTTTTGGAGCGGGATTCGATTGGAGTATGGGCAAAGGGACAAGAGGAGATGATAGAAGCGAAAAAGTTGAAGAATCATGACGAAATCGTTTTCTGACCAACTTATGCTTTATCGTAAGGTGAGTGAGGGTGGTGATTGATTGATTGATTGATTGATTGAATGAATGAAATGACTTACTTCAGATTTACTATCAACTTTCGGGGATTTACTATCAACTTGAAAAAGGGCTGCGCTCAACCTGAACGGTTGAGGCAGCCCCTTTTCTTCATTTACTTATTTTCTATGACGTCGATTCGGTTTAACGCACGTTTTAGTGCTAGTTCTGCCCTTCTGAAATCTATTTCATCTTGCTTAGCTTGTAAACGACGTTCTGCTCGTTCTTTCGCTGCACGAGCACGCTCGATATCAATATCGTCAGGTCGCTCTGCTGATTGTGCAAGAATTGTCACTTTATCAGGACGAACCTCAAGGAATCCTCCACTTACAGCAATTCGCTGTGGATTTTCTCCTTTTAAGCGCACTGCACTAATGGACAGTGGTGCAACGAGCGGAATGTGACCTGGCAAGATCCCGAGCTCTCCACTCTCAGCTTTACAGCTAACCATTTCAAATGAATCTTCCAGAACAGGGCCATCCGGAGTAACAACACTTACTGTTAGTGTATTCAACAGAACCCCTCCTTAGGCTGAAATGAAGTGGGAAAGTGGGACAGATCTACTGTCCCCTGACCCATTATGCCATTTGTTTTGCTTTTTCTACTACTTCTTCGATGCGACCAACTAGACGGAACGCATCCTCTGGAAGGTCATCATACTTACCGTCTAAGATTTCGCGGAATCCTTGGACAGTTTCATTAACTGGCACATAGGACCCTTGCTGACCTGTAAATTGCTCTGCAACGTGGAAGTTTTGTGATAAGAAGAACTGGATACGACGCGCACGAGATACGGTAAGTTTATCTTCGTCAGATAATTCATCCATACCTAAAATGGCGATAATGTCTTGTAGTTCTTTATATTTTTGTAATGTTTGTTGTACTTCACGCGCAACATTGTAGTGCTCTTCTCCCACTACTTCAGGGTCAAGGGCACGAGATGTAGAGGCAAGAGGATCCACCGCAGGGTAAATACCTTGCTCTGATAATTTACGATCAAGGTTTGTTGTTGCATCTAAGTGAGCGAACGTTGTAGCCGGTGCCGGGTCTGTATAGTCATCGGCTGGTACATAGATTGCTTGGATAGAAGTAACAGAACCTTTATTAGTTGATGTAATACGTTCTTGTAATTGACCCATTTCCGTAGCAAGTGTTGGCTGGTACCCAACGGCAGATGGCATACGGCCAAGAAGTGCCGATACCTCTGAACCTGCTTGCGTAAAACGGAAAATGTTATCAACGAACAATAGCACATCAGCACCTTTTTCATCACGGAAATATTCCGCCATGGTAAGTCCTGTTAGTGCCACACGCATACGTGCTCCTGGTGGTTCGTTCATCTGACCGAATACCATCGCAGTTTTAGAGATTACACCTGAATCTTTCATTTCATAGTAAAGGTCGTTACCTTCACGAGTACGTTCCCCAACACCTGCGAATACGGAAATACCACCGTGCTCTTGTGCGATGTTGTTGATCAGCTCTTGAATAAGTACGGTTTTACCTACACCCGCACCACCAAATAAACCGATCTTACCACCTTTAATATAAGGTGCCAATAAGTCGACAACTTTAATACCTGTTTCTAGAATTTCTGTTTCTGTTGCTAGGTCTTCGAATTTTGGAGATTCGCGGTGAATTGGATCACGGCGTACATCTGCATCAATTTCTTCGTCAAGGTCAATTTTCTCACCTAAAACGTTGAAGACACGACCTAGTGTAATATCACCTACTGGTACTGAGATCGGTGCATTTAAGTCTGTAACTTCTGCACCACGTTGAAGACCTTCTGTAGATGACATCGCAATTGTACGTACAGAGTCATCGCCTAAGTGAAGAGCAACTTCTACTGTTAGTTCTTGCGCTTCACCGTTCACATCATACTGTATTTTTAACGCGTTGTAAATTTCAGGGAGATGGCCGTCTGCGAATTTAACGTCGACAACCGGTCCCATAATCTGAATAACGTGTCCTTTTGCCATCGATTTCCCTCCTAACTAAAGATTTACTACCGTACGATTGTATTATTCTAATGCGGCTGCCCCACCAACAATTTCGGTGATTTCTTGCGTGATTGCTGCTTGTCTTGCACGGTTGTACTGTAATGATAAATCGTCAATAAGTTCATCCGCGTTATCCGTCGCACTTTTCATGGCAGTCATACGAGAAGCATGCTCACTCGCTTTACTGTCTAATAATGCTCCGAAAATCAAGCTCTCCGCATACTGTGGCAATAATACATCTAATATATCCTGTTGATTTGGCTCATATTCATACGTGCTCTTTGTACCACTAGACTCTTCTTGTAGATCTGTAAGTGGTAATAGTTTTTTCGATGTTACTTTTTGTGAAATCGCACTGATGAAGTGATTATGGAAAATCACTAATTCATCAATTTCTTCATCAATAAAAAGTTGTACCGTTTCAGACGTTAGATCTTTGATATCAGCAAAATTCGGTTGATCTGATAGGCCTGTGATCTCCTTAAGAATTGGGATATCACGTTTCATGAAAAAGTCACGAGCCATGCGCCCTACTGCGATAACGGCATATTCATCTTTTGATTGATGTTTCTCTTGAATGGTGCGATATACTTCACGAAGTATTCCACTGTTAAAAGCCCCCGCAAGACCACGATCAGCAGTGATGACAAAATAAGCTGTCTTTTTCACTTCACGTGTTTGTAGCATTGGGTGTTCAGTATCCTGACCACTGCCAGCGATACTACTTACCACTTCTTTGATCTTATTGCTGTATGGATCAAAAGCTTTGGTGAATTCCTCTGCTTTGCTTAACTTCGACGCAGATACCATATGCATTGCTTTTGTGATCTGTTTCGTCTTTTGCGTGGAATTAATCCGTGTTTTGATATCTCTAAGAGATGCCACGTTGTTTCACCGCCCTTTCCTAAGAGGTTGACGCTATTACTTACGAAATGTGACTAACCGGACACTTTCGCTTTTCTATCATTATTCAGATACGACAAATGTTTTTTTGAATTCTTCTACTGCGCCACTCATGTCGCCGGCGTCTGCTAGAGCTCCTGTTTCTTTGATTGTAGTAAGCAGCTCTGGCTTGTTGTTGTCTAACCAAGTTAAAAATTCATCTTCAAAACGTGTGATATCTTCAACAGGAATGTCATCAAGGAAACCTTTAGTTAACGCATAGATGATCATAACTTGTTTTTCTACCACTAGTGGCTTATGAAGACCTTGTTTTAGTACTTCTACTGTACGAGCACCACGGTTTAATTTTGCTTGTGTTGCTTTATCTAAGTCAGAACCGAACTGTGCAAAAGATTCCAACTCACGGAATGAAGCTAAATCCAGACGCAATGTACCGGCAACCTTCTTCATCGCTTTGATCTGTGCAGAACCACCTACACGTGATACCGATAGACCTGGGTTGATCGCTGGACGTACACCTGAGAAGAATAAGTCAGACTGTAAGAAAATTTGACCATCTGTAATCGAAATTACGTTTGTTGGTATATAAGCGGAGATATCCCCAGCTTGTGTCTCAACGAATGGAAGTGCTGTTAAAGAACCTCCACCTTTGTCGTCATTTAATTTTGCTGCACGCTCTAATAGACGAGAGTGTAAGTAGAATACATCCCCTGGGAATGCTTCACGTCCTGGCGGGCGGCGTAATAATAAGGAAAGCTCACGATATGCGTTCGCTTGTTTAGTTAAGTCATCATATACAACTAATACGTGTTTGCCGTTATACATGAACTCTTCACCCATGGATACCCCTGCATATGGTGCAAGGTATTGAAGTGGTGCAGGCTCACTTGCGCCGGCAGATACAACGATAGTGTAGTCAAGAGCTCCGTGTTTACGTAGTACTTCTACTGTTCCACGTACGGTAGAGTCTTTTTGACCAATTGCTACATAGATACAAACCATATCTTCATTTTTTTGATTCAAGATTGTATCGATTGCTACAGTTGTTTTACCTGTTTGACGGTCACCAATGATTAACTCACGTTGACCACGACCGATTGGTACTAATGCATCAATCGCTTTGATACCAGTTTGTAATGGCTCATCAACGGATTTACGATCCATTACACCAGGTGCTGGAGATTCAATTGGACGTGCTTTAGAAGTTTCCACTGGACCTTTTCCATCTACTGGTTGTCCTAATGGGTTTACGACACGACCAATAAGTTCCTCCCCTACTGGCACTTCCATAATACGACCTGTACGACGCACCTCGTCACCTTCACGAATTTCCGTGTAAGGTCCGAGAATTACGATCCCGACATTTGATTCTTCTAAGTTTTGTGCCATACCCATGACACCATTTGAAAATTCGACAAGCTCACCAGACATGACGTTATCAAGACCGTGTGCACGTGCGATACCGTCACCAATTTCGATAACTGTACCAACATCATTCACTTCGATGTCTGAATCATAGCTTTCGATTTGCTGCTTAATCAGCGCACTGATTTCTTCAGCTTTAATGCTCATGCCATTTCACCCCTATCGTCCTTAATTTGCGATTTGTCGTTCGAGACGATCCAATTTACCTTTGACAGAGCCGTCATATACCGTGTTGCCAACTTTGATCTTGACACCACCAATAACGGATGGATCGACCTTGTTATTTATCTTTAATGTTTTTACATTCAATTTCTTTGTGAACACATTTTCGATTTTCTTTTTTTCCGCATCTGACAATGCGCGAACCGAATAGACAATTGCTTCCTTCACACCTTTTGCCTCATTTGCAAAAGTGATAAAGTGATCAACAACATCTGGAACAATCGATTCATTGTGACGGTCTACAAGTAACGAAAGTGTATGTAATACATCCTTCGAAAAGCCTGCGAACGCTTCGTTAAGTAGTTGCTTTTTCTTTTCTGCTTCTACTTTTGGATGTTGTAAGAGTTGAAGAAAGGCTTCGTTCGTTTGGAAAACTTCTTTGGCTGTTGCCAATTCCGTTTCCAGGAAATCTATTGTTTCCTTTTCTGTACCGATTTGAAAAAGAGCTTCTGCATAACGCTTTGCTACATTCGTTTTACTCATTGCTCTTCTCCTACCTCTTTAATGTACTCACTGATCAACTGTTCTTGATCCTCTACACTAATTTCTTTTTCAATCACCTTAGTAGCAATTTGTACAGACAATGTTGCCACTTGTGCCTGAAGTGCTTCAACTGCTTTTTCTTTCTCGCGTGCGATATCTTCTTCTGCAGACTTCTTAATACGAGCTGATGCCTCGTTTGCTGCTTCGATAATCGCTTTTTCCTGCTGCTGACCAGCTTTTTTCGCATCTTCAATAATCTGTTGTGCTTCTTGACGCGTCGCTTTTAATTGTTCGTTTGCTTCACGTGATGCTTTTTCTGCATCCGCACGGTTCTTTTCAGCTGTATCAATTTCATTTGCAATATGGTTTTCACGTTCTTCCATTTTGTTCATTAATGGACCCCACGCGAACTTTCTCAATAGCCATAGCAAAACTGCAAAACTGAAAATGGCAAATGCCATATCTCCGCCATTTAAACCGCCGATTGAAGCTTGAATGATGAGTCCACCTTCTAAAAGTTGCACAGTGTTCACTCCTTCCCACGATTAGTCATCTATTTCGCTCTAACATTACATTCTTTTTTGTGTTGCTTTTTCGCTCCGTGCGTTTATACCCGGCGCTCTTTGCTTTTCTTTTGTCTAGCTATAAGCGCCAGAAACTAGTGCCCTTCCCTCAGCTCTGTACGATAAGTCATCATCCGTTCCTTCGTCACGGTGATTCCTTTATCTCCTACGCTTCAGTCCAGGTCATACGTTTCTACCCGGCGCTCTTTGCTTTTCTTTTTACAAAGGAATGGCGAAGGTTGTCTTAGACGAACTTCGCCATTCTATCAGATTAAGTATAATTACATTACCATGAAGGCAATAACTACGGCGAAAATTGGAATCGCCTCTACTAACGCTACCCCGATAAACATTGTTGTTTGAAGTGCACCTCTTAATTCTGGTTGACGTGCAATCCCTTCTACTGTACGACTTACGATCATACCGTTACCTAAACCAGCACCAAGTGCCGCTAAACCAATTGCTATTGCAGCTGCTAAAGCTCCCATTATTTGTTTCCTCCTTTAAAATGTATAGATAAATAAGATTTTATTATTTTAATGGTCTGAACTCACTTTATGAGACATGTAAACCATTGTTAACATTGTAAAAATAAATGCTTGAATAGCACCTATGAATAAACTGAATCCTTGCCATGCCACCATTGGAATGATGGATATTAATGTGAATGGTGCAGCCACGAAGGCCATTTTTGTAATAAGTGATAGTAAAATTTCACCTGCAAAGATATTACCGAAGAGACGTAAACCTAATGTTAAAGTGTTCGTAAATTCTTCAATAATTTTAAATGGTAGTAAAAATGGTACAGGTCGTACATAATCTTTTGTATACTCCTTGAACCCTTTTACTTTTACTCCATAGTAATGAGTTAATACAATGACCAACGCTGATAATGATAATGTGAGCGTTGCATCAGAAGTAGGTGATTTCCACCATAACGTATGCCCCCATACACCCATGGTAATAACACCAAGAATGTTACTAATAAAGATGTACACTAGTAGAGTTAATCCTAGTGGTAAGAATATTTTCCCTGTTTTCCAATCCATCGTATCCCCGATAATGCCTTTGACAAAATCGATAACCCACTCCATAAAGTTTTGGAAACCGGTTGGCTTCATTTTTAAATTTCTTGCTGCTAATGTACAAATGATAAATACAATTACAGAAGAAATAAACGTCATTAAAGTAGTGGACAGGTTAAAATCTAACCATGGAATCCCAAACAGATCATGAAACAGCGGTGATTCGTGATCCAATTCCTTCACCTCACTTCCTTTTGCTCGTCTTGTTTTCTGAATAGTGCAAAATCTATCATAATAACAACATAAGTTGTCATTAATCCCAAAATAACAGCCATCAAATGGAAATATTCTTCAAAGCGCATTGCGATAATAACCGCTAATGCTGCAGTGGCTAAACGGGTAAATGTACCAATTCCTGATGTTCGACCACCATGTGTGACAGCTTGTCCAAAACGGTCGATCTTACGCTGCATTACCCATAAATTATAAAAACTTAGTCCTGTTCCCATGAGGAGTCCGAGGAATATTCTTGAAAAAGGTGTAAATCCCCAGCCAAGAACAAAAAGTGCAAGAAGGTAGAACATCCATTTACGCTGACGGGTTATCATATTTTTGTATTGATCCATGGTTATTCGTCTCCCGTTAAATCTCGTACGTAATGAATGGTTCCGTATAAACCGGCTCCTAGACCCAAAAGTAGTCCGATCACTAAAAAAAGTGGTGTTGTGGATAGGTACTTGTCCATACTTCTACCTATGAGTAAGCCAATTAATGGAGCACCGACAATTTGTGACAAAATAGCACTATAAACCGCCAGACCATGGTAAGGGCTCTTTTTTGGTGGTGACATTTGCTCACTCCTATATATACAAAACATGTTACTTATGTATGAAGGAAGAAAATCTCACATATACACATGTCATTTTCTTCTGCAGTGATTTTCGTCACACCTCTGTAACCCTTATCATCCACACTAAATTAGCATACAATAGGGGTCACTTATTGTCAATCGATTTAACAGACAAAAACCAAAAATAAACGGACAAGTTTCCACACTATTCGGCAGATCCCTATTCCTGCTAGTCATCGCGTAACATTCGTTATTTTTTGAAAATATTGTGAAAATTCCTTCGAGTTTCGAAGGAATTGATTTAAAGCGGGTTTAAGGGACATTTATCCAGTCCCCTCGACCGCTTAAACTAGAAAAATCATCCTGTTCCACCTTCCCAAACTGTCTGGTATTGGTAGGTTTGATTTTCGTTGGTTTTGATCGTTATGTTTGCGATATATTGGTTTTGAAGTTGCTCTTGTTGTTCAATCTCTCCTTCAATAACGCCTGGTTTTAGTTCTGTTCGTTCAACTAGAGTAGTGACAAATTCCAATGTTTTGGCATCGTATAGATCTATCGTTAGTTTATCGGCTTCTTCTACTAAATATAATTGATAATGATACGTATCTTCGAGTGGCGTTATTGTTAATTCCAAGCCCATTGCTTTCGGTATATCATGCGCTTCTGTTAAAAACATATACGGAATCGGGGTATCATTTAAATATAGATAGCCTTGTTTGATACCTTCCTCCATTTGACCGGATCTGATCGTTGCTTTTACTTCAATTTCTTTCCTTTCGCCTGGTTGTAATGTAAAGCTTTGGGGTAGCTGAAAACGAATGTCTTGATCTTGTACGGGTAAGTCAAATGCATATTGCTGTGCTTGATCAGAGATATTCTCGACGGTAAGTTTGCTCACTTTATGTTCACTGTTATCTGTTATCTTACCAAATTGCAATAATGATTGATGGATTAATGTATCTGTTTCCAACGCTGCTTTCGGATCGATTTTACCTGCCCCTTGTTCTATTGGCAGGAAGTTTTCTAAGGGATTTGCCGTTGTGAGAATTGCTGCTTTTAATTGAGCTGGTGTCCAATCCGGATGGGCTTCTTTTAGCAACGCGAGAACACCTGCCACATGTGGTGCCGCCATACTTGTTCCGCTTAACGCCTGATATCCACCTGGGACCGTGCTTAAAATACTGGCACCTGGCGCAACTATTTCTGGTTTTATTGCCCAATTAACAGTAACAGGTCCTCGTGAACTAAATTCTGTAACCGTATCTTGAATCTCTTCATAATCGATCGATAAATAACCTGGATTCTCTTTTAACCATTTTCCGTCCTCTTGGCTAATCGCTGCAACAGGTATCGAAGTATTCGGATCTACTGCACCTTGAAAAACTCCTTCTTCATTGTTCGCAATCAGTAGTGCTGCTGCTCCTTTTTTCTCTGCTTCTAATGCTAATTGGGCAAAAGGTATCTCGCTGCGATCCATAATCAATATCGTATCATTTTGAATTTCTTCCTGCTTATCTGTTACTTCCAGATCGCGGGGGAAATCCCAATTAGAAGAGCCTTGCATCGGTATCATCTCAATTTTTTCGTCATGAAATCGATCGTACAAAAAAGGAAGTTCTAACCTAGGGGTAGATGCTCCGACTGAAATGACCTGATTCGCTGTTGCAGGTGAACCGACCGTCCATAAATCGGGACCTGTATTACCATTGGCGATGACCACTGTGACACCTTGCTCTGTTGCCCGGTTCACTGCGACACTTGTTGGCCAATCTGGACCATTAATGGCATTCCCTAATGACAGATTGATGATGTCCATTCCATCTTTTACTGCCTTTTCGATGGCCGCCATCACCTGTACCGATGTCCCAGTTCCACCTGGACCAAGTGCACGGTAAGCATAGAGCTCTGCTTCTGGAGCAACTCCTTTCATCTGACCGTTCGCACCTATCACTCCTGCGACATGGGATCCATGCAAAGTAGGCATGCCTTGTTCGGCGGTTGATTCCATCGGGTCATCATCAAAATCAACAAGGTCATATCCGCCACTGTAATTCACTTGCAAGTCGGGGTGCGTATAGTCTATTCCTGTATCAACAATTCCCACTTTGACACCTTTTCCTGTAAAGGAGAGTGGTTCAGGTATTAAAAATGGGACGCTCTCATTGATATTGGTCTGTGATAGTTGTGTTTGATATTCCTGAACGGAGTAAGTTTGCTGAAAGTTTGTGCGTCTTTTGATTTTTTCGAGGTTATGCTGGTCCGTTTTGATCGCAACGCCATTGAAGATCGTGTCATAGATAGCAAGGATTTCTACATTGTGATGATATGTTTCTATTTCTTCGGCGAACTCATTTGGATCACCTTCTACTTCGATAATAAAGGAGTATTCAGTTGGATCTACAATTGCTGAGGTAAATAAGAAAAGGGATAAGATCAATGACACAAGAAGCACTCCTTTTAATTGGATAGGAGTATTGTTTACGATTGGAAGGGAAGATATGTATGATGAAGAGCAAGATTTTCTGAGACGTTGCGGACGTCTATTCCTTTATTTCAGGAAAATTGGGTTAAATTGTATACTTTTTGTTGGAATAACGGAACCGATGTCCGCCAGTACTCGAAAAACACTATTTTTGACTCATTTAGCGGAATAGATGTCCGCTCATAAGCTCTAAATCAAAAATAGCATACAAGTAAATGCATGCTATTTCTTATAACTTTATTTTGTTCCAAACAAGCGATCTCCGGCGTCTCCCAGGCCTGGAACAATATATCCTTTTTCATTAAGTTTCTCATCAAGAGCTCCAAGGTAAATATCTACGTCAGGGTGTTCTTTTCGAAGCATTTCTACACCCTCAGGTGCTGCGATCAGACACATTAATTTAATGTTAGTCGCACCACGTTTCTTCAATGAATGAATCGCATCATTGGCAGAACCGCCAGTTGCTAACATGGGATCAATCACGATCAATTCACGTTCTTCGATATCAGAAGGAAGTTTGATATAATATTCAACCGGTTGTAATGTCTCCGGATCACGATAAAGACCTACATGTCCCACTTTTGCCGCTGGAATTAACTTAAGCATCCCGTCAACCATGCCTAGACCTGCTCTTAAAATAGGAATAAGCCCAATTTTCTTACCACTGATCACTTTCGTTGTAGCTTCCATCACTGGTGTCTCAATCGTCTTATCTTCAAGTGGAAGATCTCTCGTAATTTCAAAAGCCATTAATGTTGAAACTTCATCTACTAAAGCTCGGAATTCTTTCGTCCCTGTATTTTTATTACGTATGTACGTCAATTTGTGCTGAATTAACGGATGATCTAATACAAACACATTACTCATGAGGAAAACTCTCCTTTTTTACAAATTATTATCCCAAGAACCCACAATATTCATCCTTAAAATTGTACAGAAAAACAAACAAGCATGCAAGCATAATTTAGAAAAGCTTGAGAGCTTGTTATATCGGGCGCTTTACCAATACAAACAAAAAAGCTAGACGCATGTCTAGCTTTCGCTTTATTGATATAATGGGAACTTTGCAGTCAAGGCTGTTACGCGTTCACGAGCTTCTTTTAGCGTTGCTTCATCTTCTGGGTTTTTCAATGTTAGAGCAATGATTTTTGCTATTTCTTCCATTTCTGTTTCACCAAAGCCGCGAGATGTTACTGCTGCCGTACCGACACGGATACCGCTAGTTACAAACGGGCTTTCCGGATCAAAAGGAATCGTGTTTTTGTTTGTAGTGATACCTACTTCATCCAGCGCTGCTTCTGCGACTTTTCCAGTTAGGTTTAAACCGCGAACATCTAATAATAACAGATGGTTGTCTGTCCCGCCTGATACAGTGCGGATACCTTCTGATTCTAATACTTCCCCGAATTTCTTTGCATTTTTAATAATATTTTGACCGTACTCTTTAAAAGATGGCTGCAATGCTTCTTTTAAGGCTACCGCTTTTGCTGCGATCACGTGCATTAACGGACCACCTTGCATACCTGGGAATACTGTTTTATCAATTTTCTTAGCAAATTCTTCTTTACATAACACCATACCACCACGTGGACCGCGTAAGGTTTTGTGCGTTGTTGTCGTTACAAAATGTGCGTGTGGTACCGGATCTGGGTGTAAACCTGTTGCCACAAGTCCTGCGATGTGTGCCATATCTACCATTAAATATGCACCCACTTCATCGGCAATTTCACGGAATTTCGCAAAATCAATTTGGCGTGGGTAGGCACTTGCACCGGCAACGATCAATTTCGGTTGTACTTCTTTCGCCTTTGCCAAGACATCTTCATAATCGATTTGTTCGGATTCCTGATCAACACCATAATCAACGAAATCGAATAGTTTACCACTAAAGTTAACCGGACTTCCGTGTGTTAAGTGTCCACCATGACTTAGATTCATTCCAAGTACCTTATCTCCTGGCTCTAAAATAGTAAAATAAACAGCCATGTTAGCCTGTGCACCAGAGTGTGTCTGTACATTGACATGCTCTGCACCAAACAGTTCTTTGGCACGATCGCGCGCTAAATCCTCAGCAACATCGACATGCTCACATCCACCATAGTAGCGACGACCTGGATAGCCTTCTGCATACTTATTGGTTAATACCGATCCTTGTGCTTCCATTACCGCCTCTGAGACAAAGTTTTCTGAAGCAATCAATTCAATCTTATCGTTTTGGCGCTTTCTTTCATCTTCCATCGCTTGAAAAAGTTCTGCATCAAAATTTTTTACGTGATCCATTTTTGCTCCCCCTAAAATTTTTTGGTAGGTGTTTGTACATCATTCGTCATTTGTATGATCTTATTCTAAAATAACATCATTTTTGAAATAATTCTATACCTTTTTACGAATAAAAACAAGAAAACATGCACCTTTTATTCGTAAAAAATAAAAAAAGGTGCATATTTTGTTCCCTCGTTAGTCCGGATACACAGCTCTTGGACCGCCAATTAATTTTGGTCTTGTTCGTGCATAAGTTGTTCTTGCGTTGCCAACGTAACGCTTCTCCAATCGTAGAGGAATTGCTACAGGTCTCAGTTGCATACCAATCATGGTTTCGCCAATGTCGATACCAGCATCAGCTTGAATTGACTCGACCACAACCGCGTCTTCTAAATGATCATATGCGTATGCTGCCATGGAGCCGCCAGCTTTACGAACCGGCCTTACAGATACCTGGTCAAGACTCTTTTCTCGCATTATTTTCTTTTCTAACACGATCGCTCGATTTAAGTGTTCACAGCATTGAAAACATAAATGAACACCTGTTTTTTCTTTTAAGCGGCTTAATTCCTGAAAAATCATTGCTGCAACTTCTTCGCTGCCTGCTGTACCGATCCGTTCACCTGCTACTTCACTCGTCGAACAACCAACGACAAAGAGGTCACCTTCTGATAGGAGATGAAGTGAAATCCATTCATCCACAATTGCTCTTAGATCTAATCCCCATTGATCCAATTTCATGGATTTTCCCCTCTTTCCTTTATTTATTCTCGTAATCTGTTAATTTACCAACACGGTTCGCGTGACGGCCGCCCTGGAACTCTGTACCTAACCATTCTTTAACTATTTCTCGTGCCAGACCAGCTCCAATGACACGTTCACCCATTGTGATCATGTTCGAATCATTATGCTCACGAGTTGCTCTTGCACTAAATACATCATGTACTAGCGCAGCACGTATCCCTTTTACTTTGTTCGCTGCGATGGACATACCGATTCCAGTTCCGCAAATCAAAATACCACGATCAAATTCTCCGCTTGCTACTCGTTCAGCCGCCGGAATTCCGTAATCCGGGTAATCAACAGAATCTTCACAACCACAGCCAATGTCTTCATATTCAATGTTCAATTCTTCTAATAGAGATATAATTTCCTTTGACAGATTAATACCGCCATGATCAGATGCTAAAATGACTTTCATAGCAATAATTGCTCCTTTTTTAGTAAATGTGTTGTTTAGCTTAGCTTAAATTGCTCGATCTTTATTTTCAAGTTTTGTGCTTGTTGTTCGAGCGAAATTGCCAATTCTTCTAAATTTTCGGCAAAATCTGCCTGTTCTTCAACAGTGGCACGCATTTCCTCTGCACCAGTAGATGTTTCTTCCGCGATAGCAGCCACATTTTGTGACTTTGCTTGTGTTGCTTCGATTTCTTGCAATTGATTATCAACGAGCTGTGATATTTCTCCGATAGCGGATGCTACCTGATGAACAGAGTCAGACATGTTATCAATGACTTCGTTCGTTTGCTCGCCTTTTTTCACTTCTCCTCGCGTTTCATCCACTTGTGTTCGCATATTACCCACTACCAGTGCAACATCTTTTTGCATGTCTTGAATTAAGTTAGAGATTGTTTGCACGGCGTTCGAACTTTGGTCCGCTAATTTCCTTACCTCTTCGGCGACAACCGCGAACCCTTTCCCTTCTTCCCCAGCACGAGAAGCCTCAATCGATGCATTCAATGCTAAAAGGTTGGTCTGTTCACTGATGTCTCCTACAAGAGAGATAACATTTTCAACTTCTTTCGCTTTTTGGGATAATCGATTCACGTCATGAAGCGCATGATCCTGATTATCTGCCAACTGCATAATACCAGTAAGTAATTGACTGATGACATCTTTAGATTCATTTAACTGCTGAACCATTTCATTTGATTTACCCTGTGAATCCTCAGCCTTTTGATCTACTTGTGTGGCAAGGCGAGTGGAATTCTCCACTGCTTCTGCTGTTTGTTGAATGGCTTCTGAAGTCTCCTCGGCTCCTGTTGAAATTTGACCGATTGTGTCTCCTAAGACAACTGTTTGTTGTTTTGATATAGATGCAGCGTCTTTCATTTTATGTACGGATTGTGATGTTTCTGTCGCATGCTGTTCAATTTCCGTTAGAACTGTTTTTAAATGGTGGACCATTTTTTGAAAAGCGAGGGTTAACGCACCAATCTCGTCATCCGTCGATTTTGGCGATTCAATCTCTTGATTCAAGTCACCTTCAGCCACTTTTATTGCAATATTTTTCAAGCGGTTAAGTGATTTGGTGATAAACCCCGCAGCAGCAAAAGCCAAAATACCAGACCAAATAATCCCTAATATTAATGTACCAAGTACATACCATAATTCTGATATTTGAATATACGGTCTGATCAGTTCCTGTAAAAAATAAATAAAAAACCCACTGGTAGAGTAGGTGATAATGGCTAGTAAAGTAGTAAATACTACTAGCTTAATTCTGAGACTTACCCCTTTTTTTGTTTTTCCCTCCATTTGACGTCCTCCTCAAAAAACATGACTTTTTATCTATCTTTATTCTCTATCTTTTTGACTAATAGTGCAAGATAAATATCCAATTCTTGATAAGTTTTTTGATAAGTCATGTAATTTCCGCCAAAGGGATCAATAATATCAACATTTTGAACAGTTTTCTCTAACTGATTAATTTGATCCGTTAAATTTGCATCAACTTCGCTTCCTGCTAGTTTCGCTTCTTCTAAATGAGCATAGGATTCTTTTAACTTATTCCAAGCATGTTCATACTGAGGGTCAGCATATTCTTTTAATGTGTAGATTTTATCAGCATCTGCTGGATAGCTTTGCTTCAGCAGATCTCGGTGATTTTTGGTCATGGTGATAATTAAATCAGCCCATTTCATCAAATCGTCCGTAACAGGCTGGGATTTATGGTCAGATGAAATCCCTTGTTGTTTTAATACCTCCGTTGTCCCCATTGACGCCGGCATTCCTTCACCTGCGAATATCCCGGCAGATTGAACGTGATGTTTTGTTTTATGTTGAAATATCGCTTGAGCCATTGGACTGCGACATGTATTACCCGTACAAACGAATAAAATATTCATGTATGTGCTTGCCTCCATTTTTTCATGATACTATTGCTTATTATATCACATTATCAGAATAGTACATGCAGTCCAAATCCAAAGAGGATCGTGCCCCCTATTAGTTCACTATAGGTGCCTAATAGATGATGCGTTCGTCTGCCAATTAGTAATGCAAACCATGTCAATACCGTGCTAAAAAGGCCAAACATGGAAATCGCAAATACAGTTGCCGCACCGGATAAACCAAGTGATATTCCTATCGAAAAGCTGTCTAAACTTACGCTAAAAGCAAACATGATTAAGCCAAAACCTACTGGTGCTAATATTTGTGTATCTTTTTGCCAAAAGGTTTGAAATATCATTTGGGAACCTATCGCACATAATAATAAACCTGCAGCTAGAATGGCAATTCCCTCTATTTTATTGGATAGTATCGAACCTAACAGCAAACCTATGAAAGGCATGATCATATGAAAAATACCAACTACAAGTCCGATCAAAAATATTCGTTTCAAACGGATTGCTTGCATACCAATACCCAATCCAACGGAAAAAGCATCCATTCCTAATGCAAAAGCCATACATATAATGGAGATAACTTCACCTATTGATGCCACCATAAAAAAGCCCCCTTCGCCCTCGAACAAAACAGGTGGGACAAATCCCCTGTCCCCTTGTCCCATTCTTATGCGTGGGGGTATCGTTATATGTTTGTGTTTTGGATATGGCGGTGGGTGGCGGCTTTGGTAAGTCGGTTCATAATAGCATCACCGATTCCTTCCTGCGGGTAGGTTTCAGCTAAAATGATGTCGACATTGGTATCATTAAAGTATCTTAGTGCGAAGTATAAGTTGGCGGCTACTTCTGATAAATTATCTTTGCTGCCACAGTTATAGCTAATGTCTGCCTGGAGCTGATCAACTATCGGTTTACTAGCGATGATGCCTACTTTTTTTCCTGCCTGTTGATAGGTTTTGATATGATTTTGAAAAAAAGTTTGATCGCCATCTATTAATACAAGTGGAGCATCGGGTTCATAATGATTATATTTCATCCCCGGTGATTTCGGCTGCTTTTCCTTTAGTGATCCTGTTAATTCGACTGTGCCAGCTACTTTCTCTATTTGCTGTTTTGTCACACCACCAGGTCTTAAAATAACCGGGATATCACCTGTTGCATCCACCACCGTTGATTCCAAGCCAACTCCCGTGGCGCCTCCATCAATAATTCCGGCGATTCTACCATATAAATCTTGATAGACATGCTCTGCCGTCGTTGGACTCGGTTTTCCTGATAGATTAGCACTTGGTGCAGCAAGCGGCAGATTAGCTTCTTGAATAAGAGCTCTGCCAATTTCATGATCAGGAATACGAATCGCCACGGTATCCAAGTTAGCCGTAACTGTATCTGCGACAATTCCATTACTTTTTAAAATAATGGTAAAAGGTCCTGGCATAAAATGGTCAATTAGCTTTTGAGCCATTGTGGATATCTCTCTTACATAATGTTTTATTTGATTTGGTTCATGCACATGGACTATTAACGGATTATCGGATGGGCGTCCTTTTGCTTTAAAAATCTTGGAGACAGCCACTTCGCTTGTTGCATCTGCGCCCAATCCGTAAACTGTTTCCGTGGGAAATGCCACTACTTCTTGATCGTTCAATAATTGAGCGGCTTTTATTAATGACTGTTTGCTTGCATCCCATTTTTCTGTTTTCATGTTATCCCTCGATCTAGATATATTCTACTGTAATTATGAAGTTATCAAGAAAATTGTGCAAGCATACTTCCTTATCCACACCCTTTTCCACAAAAATCATGATAAATGTGCATAAATTAGATATTTATACACACTTCATTAACAAAATATGATTTTATAGGCCAACTTCTTTTGTTTATACACAGGATTTTACACAATTAGTTAAAATTTTGTGTATAACCGCTGTTTTTATCCACATCTTCCAGTCTAGTTATCCACCATGAAGCTTGTAACGATTCTTCTAAAGCCTGATCTGTCAAGTGATAGCCCAATTGTGTTAATAACTGCTCGAGAACAGTTGTTTTGCTGTGGATAATTAGGGATGTGGCCCCATAGCTTTGTGTTAGCTGTTCCGCTGTTTGAATAATCGTGACTGGCAGTAAAACAGGTGCACTTCGTTTCATGATTAAACTCCGTAACCAATAAGTATCACGATCAACAGGCATAAGGGAAAAAAAAGCAGTCGGTGTTCCTTGTTTATAAATAAAATACCCATATTTCTTCATTTCTATTTCATTGAATGGCGGCACCTTTTCGTCAAAAAAATCTTCAAATTCCTCTTGTTCCAATTCTTTCGTCGGTTTTAATTGCATCCTCTCACCTCTATCATTTCGTCTTGCTATTAATCTATGACAAAATGATAGATTTATGATTAATTAAACCATTTTAAGAAGAAAAAAGTGTATTCTACTTCCTCTTCTTCCTTTTCTTTTTCCTCTTGTTCTTCCTCTTGATCTTCTTCATCTTCAGCCGCTTCTACTGTTGTACCAAATGAAAAATCTAAAAAACATAACGGTGGGAAAACGACACACCACCAATTGGAGCCTTCTGCTTCCCCTAACGTAATCAAGATCGCCTCATATTCACCAGCCGGATAAAGATAGTTATCATATAGTTTAGTTGGAAATTTTACATCTTTGCGATATTCCACCGTATATTCGGTTGCTTCTTCTGCAACGGTATCTTTAACGATTTGATCGATATCATCAATGCGAGAGGAAATAAGTTGTCTCGCTTCATCAATATCATCCATTTCCTCCACCCATCTTGTCACCTCTTCATTCACCGCATCCCTAACCGCGTGTTTCGTCGCTTGATCTTTTTCATCCTCGCTGTTTGCTAAAATCCTCAAACGGATCGCTTCATCAGGAATGACTTGATAGGACTGTTCATTACTTGTTACCTTTTGTGGAAAAAAACCTATAATTAAAAAAATGAGTACAAAAAATAAAATAAGCTTTCGCATTTTTAAATCCCCCTGTAATTAGCGTTTGCTAGTCACAGTGTGGACAACAACGAAAGCTTTTAAACTTTTAATCTATTATTTTTTGTTTGGGGGAGATAATGCCCTATAAAAACTCTGATTAAGCATGAGTGCTCGAATCGCTTTTTCTAAGTATTTTGTGATTGAATAATGAGAAATCCATGAGAGGCGTTCTCATGGACAAATGAGAGCAATTTCCATGAAAAGTGTCCGTGAGAGGTTGTTCATGCTTACTGAGATCTCGTGAACAGATTACATTATCCCGCGGACGATTCGATCTTTGCCATTAATATCTTGGAAAACGGTCACTTTACTCTCGGGAAATTGCTGTTTAATCAGTTTGGTAACAGCTTCTGCTTGCATGTGACCAATTTCGAAAAAGATCATCCCGTGTCTCTTTAACACTTGACTCGCCTGGTGGATAATTTGTTGATAAGCTGCAAGTCCATGTTCATCCGCAAACAACGCCATGTCCGGATCAAAATTTTTTACGGTTTCCGATAGACTGTCCGCTTCCTCATAAGCTATATACGGTGGATTGGAGACAATAATATCTACTCGTTTCCCCTGTTCGATCAATGGTTCTAAAAAATTCCCTTGATAAAAGTCAATCTTTGCTTCGTGTTTAGCAGCATTTTTTCCGGCGACTTTTAAAGCATCTTCGGAAAGATCTGTTGCAAGCATTTCTACCTGTCTATGTTCCCATTCTTTTGCTAAGCTTACCGCTATTACACCACTGCCGGTACCGACATCCACGCAAGTAACATTGGCTTTATCCACAACTTCTGTCACTCGTTGTACAAGCTCTTCCGTTTCCGGTCTTGGTATCAGAACATGCTGATTGACATGGAAACTGTGGCCATAGAATGCTTCGACACCCGTTAAATGCTGGACAGGGATTTTTGTTTTGGCATGCTGTTCAACCTTTTGTTGAAAATGCTCTAATTTCTCTGAGGCAATCGGATCGCGCAATTGAATGAGCAAGTCTGTTTTGGTCCAATCTAATTCATGTAAAAGGAGTATTTCAGCTACTTTCGGTTCGCAGTTATGTTTTTGTAAAAAAGAAGAAGCCCACTCCAGGGCCTCATAGACAGTCGTTATCTGCATGTTACTCACCGATTTCTTCCATTTTCTTCGCTTGTTCTTCGATGATAAGTGCATCAATTACTTCTTCCAGCTTACCTTCTAAGATCTGATCAAGCTTTTGAATCGTCAGACCGATACGGTGGTCTGTCACACGGTTTTGCGGGAAATTATACGTTCTGATACGCTCTGAACGGTCACCAGAACCGACGGCAGATTTACGAGTTTGATCATATTCTGCTTGTGCTTCCTGTTGGAATTTATCATAAATACGAGCACGTAAAACTTTCATTGCTTTTTCTTTATTTTTGATTTGTGATTTTTCGTCTTGAATCGATACAACAGTTCCCGTTGGCTCGTGCGTTAAACGAACAGCAGACATCGTTGTGTTTACCGATTGTCCACCAGGGCCACTTGACGCAAAGGTATCGACGCGAATATCTTTTTCATTTATATCGATTTCAACTTCCTCTGCTTCCGGCATTACGACTACCGTTGCCGTTGAAGTATGAATACGTCCACCTGATTCGGTTTCCGGTACACGTTGTACACGGTGAGCACCATTTTCAAACTTTAATTTGGAATAGGCGCCATTCCCATTAATCATGAAGATCACTTCTTTAAAACCGCCAACACCTGTTGTATTGGAGTCCATCACATCAATCTTCCAGCCTTGTGATTCAGCATAGCGGGAATACATTCTGAATAAATCCCCGGCAAAAAGGGCTGCTTCGTCCCCACCTGCCGCACCGCGAACTTCCATGATAACGTTCTTGTCATCGTTTGGATCTTTCGGTAGTAGTAAAATCCTCAGACGTTCTTCCAGTTCTTCTTTTTGCTCGGAAAGCTCTGATATTTCCATCTTGGTCATCTCGCGCATTTCCTCATCAAGATCGTCCTCGAGCATTTCCTTTGCATCATCTAACTGTGTGGCTACGTCTTTATATTCACGATAGGCTGTTATAAGATCCTGAAGGTCTGATTGTTCTTTCGAATATTCTCTTAATTTTTTCGAATCATTAATAACTTCAGGGTCACTTAATAATTCATTTAATTTATCATAACGTGCTTCTAACGACTCTAAACGATCTAACACGTTCTTCACCTCTTTCTCCGATTAGCAAAACTTCACTATGATACAGTATATTACAAAATAACGAAGACCGTCAAAGTCTACTATGTGCTTTTAATTTACTTTTCGGGTGATTAGGTACATCATGGTGATGTCTGCATCTCGGTTCATATGCTTCTTTGGCACCGACTAAAATAACGGGATCATCATAGGAAGCTGGACTTCCATTAATCAAACGCTGGGTTCTGCTTGCCGGAGAACCACAAACAGGGCATACCGCATTTAGTTTTGTAACAAATTCACTGATCGCCAATAGCTGTGGCATCGGTCCAAATGGTTCTCCGCGAAAATCAGTATCCAATCCTGCAAGGACCACACGATGACCTCTATCAGCCAGTTCTGAGACGACGTGGATGATGTCATCGTCAAAAAATTGTACTTCATCAATTCCGATCAGATCGACATCGTCGGTGATGTCTTCTAATATGTCGACTGCTCGATCGACTGGTTTCGCTATTACTTCTGACCCGTTATGCGAAACGACACAATCATCTTTATAACGATTGTCTAATTGTGGTTTATAAACAGCAACAGAGAGGTTTCCATATGTTGCGCGTCGTACTCTGCGAATTAATTCTTCTGATTTACCTGAAAACATGCTTCCGCATATTAGTTCAATCCAACCGGCATGCTTCATAATGTGCATGATATGTTGCCCCTTCCAGCAGTTATTGTTTCTCTATATTTAAACATTTTATCACGTTTGTCGTATTAATATGTAGCTAAGAGTGTTCCTCTTTAGCGTCAACATCAAATAAAAAACAGGCAAATTTTTGGTGCATTTGCCTGTTTCAAGGATTAGTATCCTATTATATCTTCGTACAATGAAAAAATACCGATTAGCTAAGGTTGTATTTTTTCTTGAATCGGTCAACACGACCGCCGACTTTGTCAGCTTTTTGCTTACCAGTATAGAACGGGTGAGAAGCTGAGCTGATTTCCACACGGATTAATGGGTAAGTGTTGCCATCTTCCCATTCAATTGTCTCTTCAGATGAAGTAGTAGATCCGCCTAGAAATTTGTAGTCAGAGCTTGTATCAAGAAATACAACTTTGTGGTATTCTGGATGAATTCCTTTTTTCATGTCTGTCCACTCCTTTTGCCCTGAATCCTTAGGAAACAGAGTTAGATTCATGCTTGTTGAGCATTTTCGTCATACAGAAGAATTATAACAACCCAAAGCACTGTTTGCAAGATAATTTTATAATTTCTATCATTAACTTGTTTTCTTCGTACCTTTACGCTTCATTTCTTCTTCTAGTACGGATAAAAATTCCTCATTATTTTTCGTTGAACGTAACTTACGTAAGAAGCGCTCTAAGAAATCAGGTGAATCCTGCATGCTTTTTCGAATCGCCCACATTTTTTCCAGATGGTTTTTCGATACAAGCAATTCTTCTTTTCTTGTACTGGAGCGTAAAATATCAATCGCAGGGAAAATACGACGTTGTGCCAAATTACGATCCAAGTGTAATTCCATATTACCTGTACCTTTAAATTCTTCATAGATTACATCATCCATACGTGAACCTGTCTCTACTAGGGCTGTTGCTAGAATAGTGAAGCTTCCGCCGTCTTCAATATTTCTTGCAGCACCGAAGAAGCGTTTTGGTCTATGGAAGGCAGCCGGGTCAATACCACCGGATAACGTTCGACCACTTGGTGGGATCACAAGGTTATATGCACGTGCAAGGCGTGTAATACTATCCATAAGGACTACTACATCCTTTTTGTGTTCGACAAGTCGCATCGCACGTTCTAAAACTAATTCTGCTACTTTAATATGATTTTCCGGCACTTCGTCAAACGTAGAGCTGACAACATCAACATCCTCATCAACGGAGCGCTCAATATCGGTTACTTCCTCTGGGCGTTCGTCCACTAAGAGGATAATCAACTTCGCGTTCGGATGTTTTTTGGTAATACTATTTGCGATTTGCTTAAGAAGCATCGTTTTACCTGCTTTAGGCGGTGCGACAATTAAGCCACGCTGACCATAACCAACAGGAGTTAGCAAATCCATTATTCTTGTCGAAATTAGTTTTGTATCCGTTTCTAAATTCATCAAACGATCAGGATATAATGGGGTTAAAGCCGGGAAGTGAACACGTTCTTTCGCTGCTTCTGGATCCTCACCATTGACGGCATCAACATGTAATAATCCGTAATAACGTTCATTTTCTTTTGGTGGACGTACTTTACCGGACACTTTATCACCATTACGTAAATCAAAACGACGGATTTGTGATGCAGAAATATAAATATCCTCTGCACTTGGCGAGTAGTTGATCGGACGCAAGAAACCGAAGCCTTCTGTCGGGATGATTTCTAAAATACCATCCATAAATAAATAACCGCTTTTTTCTGCTTGTGCTTTTAATATGGAAAATATTAGTTCTTTTTTTGTTAATTTTGCGTAATAAGATACTTTAAATTCTTTTGCTTTAGCATAGAGTTCCTTTAATGTCATTTGTTCTAGTTCTGAAATTGTTACTTCACTCACAAAATCACCACACCTATTTTTTATTATATATTCCATCTTCAATTAATTTTCGAGATTAACAGTTTGTAGATTTTTTAAACGTGGGGAATCTAATCAATGTGACGAATTGATCTTTCGTTTTATATTATACATTTGTAATATCTATCAAGGGTCAATCAATATATGGAAACTCAATGGGAGCACCGAGATCGCTTGAAATCTCAAGAAGAGTATGAGATGGAAGCACCTTCATCCAAACCGTTTGCACGTTTTCAGGATGATATTGGAAGAACTCACTTACTTGGTATAAATGAGTTAATTATATTCTTTCTATATAGTACATGGTTATAACTATATATTCAACTAATTTTTATGAAAAAGTGATTTTTTTGTAAATTTAATGTGAATTTTATATTTTCAAAAAAAAAGAGAGACTTCACGGTCTCTCTTACTTTAGGAATTTTGAAATTGTTGTATCTCTTTTTCTGTCATTTCTTCCCGCCAAACTCGTGCACCGAGTTCTGCTAATTTTTCGGTTAGGTTCGCATAACCTCTATCAATATGCTCTAATCCTGTAATTTCTGTTATGCCCTTCGCCATCAGACCTGCAACAATAAGCGAAGCACCCGCTCGCAAATCACTTGCTTTTACTTTTGCCCCTTCCAATGTGGTGGGGCCTTGGATAATGGCAGAACTTCCTTCTACTTTAATTTGAGCATTCATTCTTCGGAGTTCATCGATATGTTTAAACCGCGCTTGGTAAATGGTATCTGTGACAACCCCTGTACCTTCTGCTTTTGTTAATAATGCTGTAAAAGGTTGCTGCAAATCCGTCGGAAAACCAGGATGTACAAGGGTTTTGATATCAACACTTTTAAGTCCTTCTCCTCTATGGATGAGCAATTGCTCTTCCCCTTCTTCAATATGTACACCCATTTCTCTTAATTTGGCCAAGAGTGGTTCAAGGTGTTGGGGAATAACGTTATCAATTAATACCTTTTCTCCCTGAGCAGCGGCCATTATCGTATAGGTACCCGCTTCAATACGATCGGGAATAATTGTATGCATGCATCCAGTTAACTGCTCTACACCATCAATACGAATAACGTCCGTTCCTGCACCTTTAATTTTCGCACCCATACTAGTTAGTAAGGTGGCTACATCGATAATTTCCGGCTCTCGCGCTGCGTTTTCAATAACCGTACGTCCTTTTGCTTTCACAGCTGCAAGCATAATATTGATGGTTGCACCGACACTGATAACATCAAGATAAATCCGGGCACCTTTTAGTTCTTTTGCTCGTAAATAAATTGCTCCTTGTTCATTCGTAACAGTTGCACCAAGGGCCTCAAAGCCTTTGATATGCTGATCGATTGGTCTCGGCCCCAAATAACAGCCACCAGGCAAACCGATTACCGCTTCTTTAAAACGTCCCAGCATAGCACCCATAAAATAATAAGATGCTCTCAATTTTTTGACTCGTCCATTCGGCAGTGGCATAGCTGTCATCTCTGCAGGATCAATATGTACTGTATGTCCTTTGCGCTCTACCTCACCGCCTATTTCCTCCAATAGATAGCTTAGTGTTTCTACATCCGAGATATCTGGTAAACCTTCAATAATCACTTTTGTATCCGCTAATATAGCTGCTGGTAATAATGCTACCGCACTATTCTTCGCACCACTAATTCGAACTTTTCCGTTTAATAAATGACCGCCCTCTACAAGCAACTTCTGCATATTTTTATTCCCTCACTTTCAAGGATTCCTGTAACCACTCGCATCATTTAATATCATAATATAGTCTGCACAATACCTGCCAAAATTATGTAATCAAATTCAAACTTAAAACCATTATATCTCATTTCCAACCGATTTAAAACAGAAGATTAGGACAGAGGAAGAACAAGGGAGTATTCCACTTTTGTATTCTTTACTATCAACTAGGGGATTTTATTATCAACTTTTGGAGATTTACTATCAACTCCGGGTACTTTACTATCAACTTTCGAGATTCACTATCAACTCCGGGACTTTACTATCCACTTCTTCCTTTTTACTGCAGAAAAAAACCATACTCACTTAAGAGTATGGCTTGCAATTGATTTTATGCTTTACCTGAAGAACCGAATTCGCGCATTTTTCCGATTACTGTATCTTTAATCGCGTCACGACCTGGTCCTAAGTATTTACGTGGATCGATCATTTCTGGGTTCGCTTCTAATACTTCACGAACTACTTTTGTTTGTTGGATTTGGTTTTCTGTATTTACATTGATTTTAGATGTACCATAAGAAATTGCTTTTTGGATATCTTTAATCGGAATACCAGTTCCACCGTGAAGTACTAATGGAATACCAGCTACTGTATTGATTTCTTCCATTTCTTTGAATCCTAAGTTTGGTTCCCCTTGATAAGGACCGTGTACAGAACCTAACGCTGGTGCAAGACAGTCAATTCCAGTACGTTCCACTAGCTCTTTACATTCGTTAGTATCTGCGTACATAATACCACCTTGTACACCGTCTTCATTACCTCCAACGGTACCAAGTTCTGCTTCAACAGACACACCATGGAAGTGTGCAAGTTCTACTACTTTAGAAGTTTTTTCTATGTTTTCCTCAAATGGATCATGTGAAGCGTCAATCATAACAGAAGTGAAACCTGCATGAATTGCTTTTGCACAAGACTCAAAGCTTGAACCGTGATCTAAGTGAATAGCTACAGGCACTGTTGTACCTTGTGCTTCCATTGTCGCTTCTACCATTGCTACTACTACGTTGAACCCACCCATGTATTTCCCTGCGCCTTCAGATACACCAAGAATTACTGGTGACTTTTCTTCTTCTGCTGCTTGAAGAATAGCTTGTACATACTCTAGGTTATTAAGATTAAATTGACCTACAGCATAACGATTTTTATTGGCTGTTTCAAGCATTTCTTTCATTGAAACTAATGGCATAATTGCTCCTCCTTTAAGGTATGTATATACAATTGATTCAACAATCGATCTTCTTACGAAAGATTGCACCCATTAATAGAATACCAATTCCGACAAAAAGGTGCAACAAAACAATCGACAGAAAACGCTTACCTCGTCAAATTTCTGAAAATTACTCAAGGACTATTGAAAAATTAATCATCTATTCCAAAATATTCTTCACCAATTGTCTAATGTCATTTAATTGAAATGGTTTCCCGATTGTTTTCTTAACAGATTTTAAATTTTGTACATCATCTTCTGCTTTTTCTGGCAAACCACTCATCATAATAGTTGGGATAATAAGATTATCCTTTTCCAATTCTTTAACTAAAGTAGGTCCATCAATTATTGGTAACTTATAATCTAACATGATTAGATCAGGCTTATTAGTCGTAATTTTGTCTAATGCTTCTTTTCCATTCAAAGCTAACTCTACTTTATACCCCTCTTGCTGAATGACTTCTTCTAGTAACAGTCGAATACCAATTTGATCATCAACTACTAATACTGTTTTGTCCATGTTCTGCCAGCTCCTTTATGTTTTTCTAATTATATTTATAGCTGCTTGGTTATAATGTCATAAATTGCGAATTGGCGTCCGTTTTTTAATAAGCCCTTTTTCTTATAGTTCGATATGATAGACGAAAATCCTGCAATATTCGTAGTATTTTTATAAAATTTGTTCTTTTTTTGAGCTGAAAAGTAGAAAATTCACTCTTTTTTTATGAAAAAAAACCGCCATAGTTAAGTACTATGACGATTTCTCTTCCTCTATTATTTGTTTACGGCTGCGTTGATAAAGCCTTTAAATAGTTGTTGTGGTCGTGTTGGTCTGGATTTGAACTCTGGGTGGAATTGCGATGCGACGAACCATGGGTGGTC